>JALQZP010000135.1 GCA_023258235.1 Terrimicrobiaceae bacterium
AAAGTGTCACGAGCCGAGCCGATTTCCTTTCCGGCCAGCCAGTTCTTGAAGAAGTCCCGCACGGTCTCGCCAGTGATTTCCGCTTCAGCGCCGGAAGCCTTCAAGACACGGTTCACATAGTCCCGCGCCGTGGCTTCCGAGAGAGCGCCGGCCTTTGCCGTCTGGATAAGTTTCAGGCCAGCTTCCAGTAATTCGCCGGAATCTTCAGTCGGCACGGTGGCTTCAGCCTTTGGCGCTGTCTGCTTCGCTAAAGTCTCCAGCCGCGCACACACGGCCAGAGCTTCCGCCTTGTCCGTGGTTTTAGTGGAAACGAGACGCCACTTGCCGGCGCTGTCCTTGAAGGAGCAATGCCATTTTTGAGAGCCAGACCGCTGGTGAATGGAAGCCATTCCGCCATACTGCTAAAAGGACTGCTAAAATCAATGATGTTTTTCAAAGTTTGCCTATGTTGATTTTAAGTAACTTATGAAGCATGTAGGACACGGAATGGCCATGCGGGTTCGATTCCCGCTACCCGCTCCACTTTTTTTATAAAACCCCTCCGGTCCCTTCATCAAAAAGGGTTCGTTTTTGGCTAAAGAGAGACCGCCCCTTGACCTTTTGCTTTTAAAAAGGTTTCATTCCGCCGCCATGCCATCTAGTCAATGTTGTCTACCAGCCACTGGGCTTATTGCGAATCTCACGCAAGAGGATCGGGACGATCTGAGCTCTTACGGGACTTTCCACAATGCCAAGCCGGAAACAGTGCTCATTGAGGAAGGAAAGCCTCATGGAAAACTCTTTTATACAATCAGTGGGCACCTTGAGGCCCGGCGCATGGATCATGGCAAAGAAGTGCTTCTCGGTTCGATTCGCGACGGGGACTGGATAGGAGAAGTTGATATTCTCGATCCATCCAGCGCCATGTGTTCTGTGATCACGGTTGAAGAGACGCAGTATTGGGAAATCTCCCGCCAAGAGTTGGAGAAATTCATCAATAAAAACACGTCGGCGGGAAGTGTGCTGCTCATAGGCTTGGCAGCGACTTTGGGGCGTCGTATTCGCGAAGTGACGAGCAAGCATGCCACGGCACCTGTTCCAAAAAAGAAACCCTATGTTTTGCTGGGGGCATTAGCGGTTTCGATTGTTGCTATTGTAGCGACCCTTTTTCTGGTCGGAAAAAAGCAAGAGGAGATTATTAAGTTGAAACAGCCCAGTCGCGGCTTGGCTCAATTGCAGGAAGCCCTCGATTTTTCGCGGCAGCGCACGATCGAACTCGAGGCGGAGTATGCAAAAATCAATGCAGATCTCAAATCCAAGGCCGAGGAGGCTCAAAAATCGAAGGGGGAATTGGAGTCCCTGAAGGCCCAAGAGAAAGCTTTGGAAAATCAAAGACAAGGACAACAAGCCACGGCAAATTCCTCGGTTGCTGTTTCAAAACCGACCGATGTTCCAAGTGCGCCTGCCCTCACAACCCAAGCTAAAGCGGTTCCGGCTTCCTCTCCGCAGCAAACCAATGCGGCTCCGGGGGCTGCTGCTCCTGTGAATTCGGATCCTGTGGCGGGGTACACGCCTTTGGAGTTCCCTCCAGAGGTCACGCTTTTGGAACAAATGACCATCCCTCTTAAAGTAGGCTCGAAAGTCTCTGGAAGTCTTAAACTGGCGACCGGTCGAGTCCTGCAGGTGACGGGGGTGGACAAGGGCGATCTGCTTGTGGATATGGGTGCCTCCACCGAGCGGATTCCGAAGGACAAGACGGACTTCAATAAAGCACTGGCCAAAGCCGATCTGGCTGCCAAGGAGCAGTACAAGCTTCGGCAGCAGTTTGAGCACCATTTAAAAAACTCTCAGCAGGGAGTTGATCCGAAGTTGGAAGAAAAAAATGCCCCATCCCTTGTGCAAAAGCCCGCTTCCATTTCTGAGCCTGCAGTTCCGAGCGAAAAGAAGGAATTTACTTTTGCTGAAATCGAAAAAATTGTGCAAATTGTTGAGCCTCTCAAAACTTTGAAGGCACTCAAGGATCAAAAAAAAGAAGCGGTCCTCCGCTCGGAAGCCCACAAATGGCATCAGGCGGCTGAAATCACAAAATCCTACTTCCAAGATTTTAAGGACTCTGGAGTTCCCCAAGCCTATACTCATTGGCTGAAAACGGTTTTAACAACCGCCGAGATGATCGAGTCTGGTCGCTATGACACCGTGGAAGCAAAGCTTCGAGAGTTGGACCTCGAATGGCTGAATCTGAAGGCAGACAACATTGTAGGCAAATCGGAATCCCAATCAGAGAATACTCGGAATTAATTTTCTTAAAAATAGAAACTAATATACTCCTGCTGTATCGTGCAGAGAAACCCTCAGGGGTTCCTTCCGACCCATTTCCTCAGGGAGTAGCAGGTTTTTGTTCAGATTCCTTGTTGGGTTCGCGTGGGGCTTTTTCTTTTGCCGACATATCCTGAATCATTCTGCACTGTGCCTTCGACCAGGCCCCTTTCTCGATTTGAAGCTTTGCCACCTCGAGCATCTTTTGCATTTCGTTATGCTGGGCGGCCTGCTGTTGGATCAGGAGGGTGAGGGTGCCACTCATAAGGTCTAGTTTCTTATCGGCGCTCGCGGACTTGATTTTATCCAACTGCACGGCGAGTTCCGCATCCTGGGATTTCATCAACTTAAGCAAGTCCTCATGCTGCTGAAGCATGTCCTTGAAAAAGCTTCCCATTTGGGTGTTCGCTGACGTGTCGGGACAGCATTTGGCTTCGTCTGATTCCGCCTTGAGCGGCGCGCAAAGTGCCAATGCGAGCGCACTGGCAAGAATGGGAAGAAGGAGTTGGCTTTTGAGTGTTGGGAATTTGGTGTTCATCATTTTGGCTTGTTGGGTCGAGTGTTTACAAAACAACTAATCTCTTCATGAATCGGAATTGGTAGTGGGGTGATAGCCCGACTCTCTGACTGACTCCGATGCGCTATTACGATCGTTTGGGCACAGTCGCACGTTTTCGTGTCGCCATTGGTTGAGAGAAAGTGGTTGGGGAAGGGCAGGGGACTCGATGGGGTTTCTCAGTTCGGCGATCCGGCTTGCGTTGCGCGCCGGATCGCTTTTTTCTGCTTTTGATGCACGAGGATTTGATAGCGACGAATTACAAGGAAAGTAGAGTGAAGCATTATTGGGATGCGTTCGTGCTCTTGGTGACCACGGCTGTTGCGGTCGAAATTCCCCTCCGCCTTTCTTTGCGGATTCCATTGGAAGGGGGTTGGTTGATTTTTGATGTGTTCCTCACGCTCGTCTTTGCCATCGATATGATCGTTAATTTTTTTGCCCCCGTTATGATCGATGGCCAGCTTGTGGCAGACAGGAAATCCCTTGTCCGCCGTTATCTCAAGGGTTGGTTCGTTCTCGACGTGCTCGCCACCGTTCCATGGGATGTTTTTTTCGGGTCCGCTGCGGAAAGCGTTCGTCTTTTACGTTTGCTCCGTCTGGCTCACATTGCGACCTTCATGCAGCGTCTGATCAAAGCGAATGTGATCAACGCGAGTCTCCTTCGAATGGTCTTTCTCGCCTTCTGGATCACTCTTTTTGCACATTGGTGCGCGTGCGGTTGGATCGCCTTGGGAGCGGGTAGCATCGGCACTGAATGGCGGGTAGACTCCACCCTCCTCTACATACGCAGCTTTTACTGGGCGGTGACCACGATCGCCACCATCGGTTACGGCGACATCATCCCGTTAACGCCGATCCAGACCGTTTACACCATCCTCGTCGAAATTATCGGCGCCGGCATCTACGGGTACATCATTGCCATTTTTGCGAGCCTCATTGCCAAGCTCGATGTCGCGCGGAACCATTTCACCGAGCACCTCGAAAAAATAAACACCTTCATGCGCCTGAGGAAAATCCCGCCAGACCTCCAAGCAAGGATCTGCGGCTACCACGAATATCTCTGGAACTCTCGCCGAGGCTATGATGAGGCCCACGTGCTCGCCGACCTTCCGGAGTCCTTGAAACTTCAGATCTCGCTCTTTCTGAACCGCCACATCCTCGAGAAAGTCCCTATTTTCCAGGGAGCCAGCAACGATCTCCTCCAGCAAATCGTCCTCAACCTCAAGCCCAGGGTCTTCACGCCCGGCGACTACATTTTCTGCGAGGGAGAGATCGGCGAGGGTATGTATTTCATTAGCCGCGGCCGGGTGGAAGTCGTCTCGAAAGACGGCAAAACCATCTTCGCAACGCTGACCGAGGGAAATTATTTCGGCGAAATTGCGCTTCTTATGAGTCAACCCCGCAACGCCAGTATACGTGCGGTCGACTATGTCGATCTCTACCTACTCGAACGAGATACGTTAGAATCGGTTTTGAAAAAATTCCCCGATTTCCAAGCCCACATCCACGAACTCGCAGCAAAACGCCAAGCCGCAACGGGCCTAGCGCAGGGCTCATAGGCGTGGAGGGGCACCTTCGATGTGAGTCTGGCGAAAAGACAATCCACTCCCAAGTACGAGTGGCGAGCAGGCCGTTGTGCAGCCAATTGACTGTCAGCGTAAGGAAAATGAGCAGCGGCATTTTGATCCCAACATAGAGCGCCATCAGCGGCGCACGCTGGGTTTGGATGTTCCATTTTCCCAAGAAATGGCAGTGATCTTTGGAACTTTGAGAAGGGCTTTTGTTTGAGCTTTCATCGGTTGTATTGAATTTTAATTGTTACGAGAGTGGATCGTAGCCGGAAAGTTGGTGCCGCGCTTAGGCTTGGCGCTTTCTTGCGAGTTGGCGGGCTTCCTCGACGAGTGATGTCGATTTTTGCCACTTCTCCAAAAGCAGGGATTCAAATTCGCGAAGGGCAGAATGGGGTGGCAACAGACGACTTCCACCACCGATGCGGCCGCCGGCGTTTTGGTAACGCCAGAGGAGATCGATGTAATCGGCTCGACGGAAAATCGGCACAAGAATCGGTGGAAAGCCTGCGGAGAGAACTGGGAGATTGGCAATCAGCCGAGCCATGCGCCCATTGCCGTCGAAGAACGGATGAATTCGAACGAAAACCATATGCGTCCCGACATAGGCGGCAACCCCCTGTGCGGGGCGATGGATCGTGCGTGTTTTGTTGAACCCGAATCCGGCTTTTGAAGTGAAATTTCGGGGCTGAAATCCGGCTCAAATCGTGCATCCACCGATAGCCAACC
>JALQZP010000136.1 GCA_023258235.1 Terrimicrobiaceae bacterium
GATGAAACCCACTCTTGGAAATCACAAACGCTTCCTGCCACACTTCGCTTGGAACTTCCCGAAGCATCCACGATCAGTGAAGTTCACGTCACTTTCGACACCGGTCTCGAGCGGGAACTGATGCTCAGCGGCAGCGACAAGTGCTCGAACAAAACGCTCCGTGGTCCGCAACCCGAGACGGCGAAACACTACCGGCTGATCATTGACGGTAAGGTCGTCGCGGAGGAGTCATTCAACTACCTGCGGAAACGCATCCACCGTCTTGAAACAACGCAGAGCGGGCGGGTCGTGGAACTGGAGATTCTCTCCACCCACGGCGTGCCTGAGGCCCGCGTCTTCGAGGTCCGTATTGTTTAGCAGTTTAATCTTGTTGTTTTTCCAACGACCATTGGATCACTGACATCATAAGTTACTATTCAAAAGAAGCTCTGGCTTATGCAAGAGGCAAGGTCCTGGAGCGAGAGACATGATCGCCTTAATGAAATCGCCAAACAAAGTCCGCAGCGCCGCTTCCGCTATCACCATCGGTGGAACGGGTTCACTCAACTGGGGCCGCCACATCATGGTGGACACGATGCTCAATCCCGATCTTGCGGGGGCGGTGACCGCTTCTGGCGCTACGACTCCACGCATCCCCAACTGGATGGCGTCTTCCAAGTGGGCGGCGATACCACCGGGCCCGGCGGTGCAGTGCAGGCCTTGCGGCAGCAGTTGGCAGGATGGTGCTTATTGGGAGGGTGACACACATTGATCACTTGAGAGGGTTGTCATCGGGGATGTAATTCGCTTTCAGGCATTGATGGCGGATTCCTCACCTCCGGCTTTCAAATCATTGAATCACTTTTTCGAATCCGGCATCCAGTATGGGCCTCTCGAAAAGCGCCCATTGATTTACTCTGCAGAATCTTTCCAGAGCCGCATAATACCAATCTCTTTTTGAAATTCTTTGTTTGACGCGTTGATCTCGCCTTTGCCCTTTTACTGAATCCGTAAAACTCCCAGAGAATCATTTCGGCAATAGCCCTATTTTCCATGACCAAACTCCTCTCCAAATTCACCGTCGGCGACACGATCATCCGCTTCGATGCACCCGCCGAAGGCAAGGGCGCGCCGCAACTCTCGCTTCATCCCAAGTCGCTCGCACCGGTGAAACACCGCGAGTTTCTACCGCCCGATGTCGAGATCGCAGGCCTGCCGGCCATTTGGCAACCTAGGCGCGCGTGGGCACTGGACTCACTCGTGGAACTCAAATGCATGGAGGACATTTACGGCGGATCCTTTTCACAGGGACGAACGATGAGAGCTGGGCACTCGACGGCGGTTCTCGAATTCATAGGTCAGAAGGTTCAGAAAAAGAACGGCGGCACCATCGTCGTCACATCGCTCAAGCACCCCTCGGGACTGCGCAGCGAGCATCAACTTTCGTGGCAGGGGAATGTGCCGGTTTTTTCCAGCCGCGTGAGCGTTCGCAATGCCGGGAAGAAACCGGTGACCCTCGAAATGCTCAGCAGTTTCTCGCTCGGCGGCATGACGCCTTATGCTCATGACGACGCGCCGAATCGATTACTTGTGCATCGCTATCGTTCAACCTGGAGTGCCGAAGGCCGCCTCGACACGCAAGGCATCGAGGATCTGCAACTCGAGCGTTCGTGGGTTGGTCACGGCATCGCCTGTGAACGCTTTGGCCAGGTCGGCTCAATGCCGGTTCGCGGTTTTTTTCCCTTCGTCGCGCTCGAGGATCGCGAGGCCGGTGTTCTCTGGGGAGCACAACTTGCCTGTCCCGGCTCATGGCAGATGGAAGTGTTCCGCCAGGATGATTTTGTCGCGCTCTCAGGCGGTCAGGCCGACCGCGAATTCGGGCATTGGTTCAAAACATTGAAGGCAGGCGAAACCTATGACACGCCGGTTGCCACGATCGGCTGCATCAAGGGCGACATCGATCAACTCGCGCAGCGACTCAGTTCCGCGCAGGAAGGCCCGCTGGCAACTCTGCCGAAGATCGAAAACGAGTTGCCCATCGTTGTGAACGAGTGGTGCACGAGTTGGGGAAATCCGACCCAGGAAAATCTGCTCGCGCTCGCCAAGCGTCTGCAAGGAACCCCGGCGAAGTATCTCGTCATCGATGATGGCTGGGCCGAACGGCCTGGTGGAGGTATTCAGCAAAACGGCGACTGGATCATCAACCGCAAATCCTTTCCCGATGGCCTCTCCGCGACCTGCCAAACCATCCGTGATCACGGACTCATTCCCGGCATCTGGTTTGAGTTCGAGGTTTGCAACCCGGGATCAAAAGCCTTTTCGCTGACCGATCATCACCTTCATCGCGATGGTCGCGTGCTGCAGGTTGGTGGCCGCCGCTACTGGGATTTCCGCGATCCTTTCACCTTCGATTACCTCACCAAAAAGCTGATCCATCTCCTGCGTGACAACGGACTCGGCTACCTCAAGGTCGATTACAACGACACCATCGGCTTCGGCGTCGATGGGGCCGAATCACCCGGCGAAGGGCTGCGGCAGCACCTCGAAGGCATGCAGAAATTCTTCCGCAAAATGCGCGAGGAAATTCCCGATCTTGTCATCGAAAACTGCTCCTCCGGTGGACACCGCCTTGAACCCTCGATGATGGCGCTCTGTGCGATGGGATCGTTTTCCGACGCGCACGAGACCCGCGAAATTCCCATCATCGCCGCCAACCTCCAGCGCCTCATCCTGCCTCGCCAGTCCCAGATTTGGGCCGTGCTGCGCAAAAACGACACAGCCCAGCGTCTCGCCTACTCGCTTGCCGCGACCTTCCTCGGCCGCATGTGCCTCTCCGGCGAGGTCCATGACCTTTCACCTGCACAATGGAAGCTCAGCGTTTCCGCCATGGAACTCTACCGCCGCGTCTATCCGATCATCCGCGATGGTCACTCCACCTTCCACGGCGAGACAGGCAAGAGTTGGCGCCACCCACAAGGCTGGCAAGCCGTGCTGCGCACCTCGAAAAACGGCAAACGCGCCCTGCTCGTCGCCCACACCTTCGGCAAAACATTTCCAAAGTCCGTGCAAATCCCGCTTGCCGACAGCGGATGGAAAATCGATGAGGCCTGGCCCGAAAAACAAGGGCTCCCAGCAACCCTCAAAGGCAAATCCCTCCAACTCGACCTCACCGGCGAATTCCGCGCCTGTGTGGTGAGCCTGCGGCGGGACTGATTGATTGCGGATTTGGGATTGCGGCGCGCGTCTTGCAGTTTGGCTGCGCCTGAATCGACTCAAATTCAATCAAACACGAATCCATAAAATGAAACGGCACACACCATCCTGGCTCGCCAACGCCTTCTTTTACAAAGTTTATCCGCAAAGCTTTCTCGACACCAACGGCGATGGCATCGGCGATCTGCCAGGCGTCATTGCCAAGCTTGATTACATTCGCTCGCTCGGATGCGATGCGATCAAGATGGAATTATTTGAAAACACGACCGGCAATGAATGAAACAACGGGAAATCGATATCCGCCTTCTGGAGGCCCATCCAAATCTTTCTGAGGAAATCCAACAGTGAAGACAAAGCCATCGCCCAAATCGTTCGCCGCATGGTCTTGGAGGCGCTCCAGAATTTGGTCTTTCTTCTGGGACTCGCCGAACATGGACAGGTCAATGTCTTTGGTTGCATGAGCGGTTTGCAGGCGTAGCCTCCCTTTAGCAACCAAGGTTTATCCGGCCCTGAAAGTAACCGTGCCAATAACCGGTCAATGGAAACCTGCCGTCGCAAAACCTAGAGATCGGTTCCCTCGGAGCGTGAAAGCGCTTTGAGCCGTGCTTCCAAGGCAATCCGGAATTCAACGGTTGTTGCATATCTTTGCAGCGTTATCATGGTTTCACCTTTCTGCTGCCAACGAGCCAATCGGGCAGGTTGCCAAAGCGTGCTTCGGCGTTAGTAATCAACCCACGATTTCTTGCCTCCTCAAAAGCCTGCTTCAGAAGATCTGGAGAGAATCCGCTGCATGCCGACAAATCGGAGATCGTTCTAGCAGGACGCGTGACACGATAGCCTTCACGCTCTTCCACATCGTGCGGATCAAGCATGGCATGATGCAAAGTCAGAATTGCCGGGATCGCTGCCTGGCGACGGAAATTGGGGGGAACGGTCATTTGTAGTTTGGACGGCATGATGTCAGAGAGGTCGAAAATCCGGAGCGCCGTCTCATGGGAATAGACCCCTTGAGGTTTATCATTCACATCCCGCGACCAAAGTGACCAAAGGATCAAATCGGAATCAGTTGCCAGCGGATATTGCTTCAGGCGGTAGATGCCTCGATGCTCACGCTCCCATTTTCCAGTGCGAACATGGTAAGAATGGTTGGTGCGGTGAAACCCCGATACCTCGGCTTGCTTTGCGGTAAAAAAACCACCTTGCATCTCAGCAATGGCAAAAAGATTAGTCTGGTTTTCGTTAAAAGTGCGCCTCATCCAGCCCGAGCTTAAAATGATCCAGAATCGAGCGCAACACGAATATCGTATTATTTACGATATTCGTGATATCTGATAGCTAAAAAAACCGCTCCCAAGGGCAGGACGGTTTTTTCTTCAGCGCCTTGGCGGTCGGTGCTGGCATTCACACATCAGTAGGCAAGAACCAGGCCAGCAGTCGCATCGAACAATTCATGCAGTGCCTCCCCTCGCCTCATGGCTGTGTGTGGGTTCACGGACTAACAGATCTGCAGGCAGGCCGAGTTCGCCTTCAAATTTGCAATTTGGCCACCCTCATAGCTGAGGCACGAAGACTCTCGGCAACCCACACACTTCGCGAGAGAAACCGTGCCTTTGATATTCTGCATGTTGCCGCCGCGCTGGTATTGAGCACCAAGCATTTTCTCACATTTGACGCCAAACAAAAAAAACTCGCCGCAAGCGAGGGTTTGGATGTGCCGCTCTAATCTTTAGATGTTTTAGCAAGAGAGGTTTTCAGTTTTCAGTCGCGCTGCCGCGCGGGGGGGAGGGTTTGCACGCGGAGACGCGGAGATCGCGGAGGAAGTTTTAAGAATCGGAGCGAAGCGGTTCGGTCAGGACATAGGTAACACTTCGGGCCTCTTTCTGGTCCTTCGCGGCTTCGCGCCTTTGCGGGAAATTACCGGATTCATCCCTTTGTTGAATTGGTATTTTATC
>JALQZP010000137.1 GCA_023258235.1 Terrimicrobiaceae bacterium
ATGATGGTCGCCAATGAACTTCCTGCCGAACTCTTGGATTAGTTGATCAACCCCAATCGACCTTTTTGAATCATCACATTTAAACCTCAATTCCACCGTCATGATAAAAGAACCACCCTCCCTGTCCCGTTGTTTGAAAACAGTCTCACTGTCCGCCGACCTTGTTATCGTGGGAGGCGGCATCGCGGGCACTTGTGCGGCCATCACCGCCGCGAGGCAAGGATTGAAGGTGGTGCTGGCACAGGATCGCCCGGTGTTGGGCGGCAACGCTTCGAGCGAGGTGCGGCTCTGGGTTTTGGGGGCCACTTCGCACATGTATAACAACAACCGCTGGGCCCGCGAGGGCGGGGTGCTCAACGAGTTGCTGCTGGAAAACTTCAACCGCAATCCGGAAGGCAACGCGCTCCTCTTCGACACCGTTTTGCTGGAAGCGGTCAGGAACGAGCCCAACATCACTTTGCTCCTCAATACGGCCGTGTTCGACATCGCCAAGAAAGATGCCGATACCATCGAGTCGGTGCGCGCCTTTTGCAGTCAGAACTCGACGCTTTACGACATCGCTGCTCCGCTGTTCTGCGATGCCTCGGGCGACGGGATCCTCGGATTCATGGCCGGAGCCGCATTCCGCATGGGTGCCGAGAACCGGGAGGAGTTCGGGGAACAATTTTGTCCCGATGCCGCCTTTGGTGAGCTCCTCGGTCACTCGATCTATTTCTACACGAAAGACACCGGTCGCCCGATCCGTTATGTTCCGCCATCCTTCGCGCTGGATGACATCACGAAAATTCCACGCTACAAATCATTCAACGCGAAAGAGAACGGCTGCAATCTTTGGTGGATCGAATACGGTGGCACGCTCGACACCGTGCATGACACGGAGGAGATCAAATGGGAACTGTGGAAGGTGGTTTATGGAGTTTGGAATCACATCAAGAACTCGGGCCAGTTTCCGGAGGCGGAGAACCTGACGCTTGAATGGGTCGGGCATGTGCCGGGCAAGCGTGAAAGTCGCCGTTTTGAAGGCGATGTGATGATGACCCAGCAGGATGTCATCGAGCAACGGGAACACCCCGACTGCGTGGCGCACGGTGGTTGGGCTTTGGATCTGCATCCCTCGGAGGGGGTTTACAGCCCCTTGGCCGGCTGCACGCATTGGCAGTCCCGTGGCCTATATGGCATTCCCTACCGCGCGCTCTACAGCCGCAATATCACCAATCTCTTCCTCGCGGGCCGCATCATCAGTGCCTCGCATGTGGCCTTTGGTTCGACCCGCGTGATGGGCACCTTGGGAGTGGCTGCCCAAGCGGTTGCCGTTGCCGCCGCACATTGCCGGAAAGCCAACTGCAAGCCGCGCGATCTGAATGAACCGGAACGCCTGCGCGTGTTCCGCCGCGATCTCGCACGCACCGGCCAATACATCCCGGGCTACCGCCTGCTCGATGAGGAGAATCTTGCGCGAAAGGCAACGCTGACCTCCTCCGGAGACTTTCGTCTCTCAGCGCTGCCTCCCGGTGGCCCGTTGCTCCATCTCGAACATTCGTGGGCGCAACTGCTCCCATTGCCTGCCGCGCGCGTCCCCGCGATCACCTGCCTGCTTGATGTTTCGGAACCGACAACCCTTGAGGTGGCGCTGCGCACCGGGCATCGGCCCGACAACTTCACCCCGGAGAAAACCCTCGCCACGCGCCGCATCGAGCTATCGTCCGGGCTGGCGCAGGAAGTAACCATCGACTTCGAGACCGAAGTTGCCCAAGCGACTTATGCCTTCGTCTGTTTCGCCGCAAACCCCGCCGTCCGGATTCGCACGAGCGAGGAACGGGTCACCGGTTTGCTTGCCGTGCGTCGTAAAAGCGATCAAAAAGCTCCGCAAGGAATCGGAGTCGATTCGTTTGAACAATGGTCGCCCTTGCGCCGACCCGCCGGGCAAAACCTTGCCCTAAAGTTTTCTCCCGCACTCGAAGGGTTCGGTTCGGAAAATGTCATCAATGGAATCACGCGCCCGACCGATGCCTCCAACGCCTGGGTGGCGGCGCCAAACGACGGAAACGCCTGGCTCGAGTTCAAATGGCCCTCGCCTCAAAAAATCAGCCGGGTAGAAATCACTTTTGACGCCGACTGGGATCATCCGCTTGAGAGCGTATTCATGGATCACCCGGAGCGGGTAATGCCATTCACCGTGCGCGAGTATCGCCTGCTCGATGGAACCGGGCGCGTCCTGCACGCCGCGGATAAGAATCATCAGGCGCGCAATGTCATCGCCTTCGAGGGCGGCATTTCCACCGACTGCCTTCGCTTGGAAATGCCATCTCGGCAAAGCAAAGCCCCGGCAGCCGTCTTCGAAGTTCGGATCACAGCCTCGTAACGGACATTCCATTACTTGCATCTGACTTCACCCGAAAAAAGAAGAGGCTCAGTAGCCTGAAGCCCGCGTCTTCGAGATCCGTATTCTTTAGCGGTTTATTCGTGTTGTTTTTCCAACGACAATGCGCGCATTGAAGAGCGTAAGCGGCGCGTCATGCCGCAGGCCGTGGTGATTGTTAAGCAATGCGGCGGAAGCGCAGGGCGATGAAACCAGTTTCCGCGCCAGCCTCGACCTCACGCCGGTCTGGAAGGGCTCAATGACGCGTTGCCGCCGGAGTATTTCGTCCACGGACCTCGAAGGCTGGACCGTCGAGGATGAAGGCGAACTCGAACGCGAAGGCTGCGTGGTGTTCTTTCTGCAGAGCCGCCATCCCTTCACCGGCAGCGGCCATGAATGGACTTCGGGCAAGGTGCGCATCAAGGCTCCATGGGCCGAACGCGCCGACACGGCCGAACATCTCGTCGATTCGGAATTCCGACCGATCTACCGCCTTCGACTTTGGAGCGGTGTGTTGCAATCATTCGCGCTGAAAACCGAATTCACGCGAGGTTGAGATCAGCCTTTCACTGCTCGCCGATAGGCCAGCGGCGAGCAGCCGAGGGTTTTCTGGAAGATGCGCGAGAAGTAATATGGATCGTCGTAGCCGAGTTTGACCGCCACTTCTTTGATACTGAGTGCCGTAGCGTCGAGATAGTGGCATGCGGCCTGCATCCGGAGGCGGATGTGGTGCTCGACAGGAGAAGATCCGGTCTGGTCACGAAAGAGCGCTGAGTAGCGGGTCGGCGAGAGTCCGGCGTGCCGCGATAGTTCGTGAAGGGTGAGCGATCGCGCGACATTGGCGCGCATGAATTCAATGCTCTTCGTCAGATCGTGTGCGATAACGCGCGAAGCACCTCCCAAGCTTCTGCCAGTCTGAAAAAACAGAAGCCCCAGCACATATCTCAAAATGTGGGACACTAGCAGCAGTGTGCGCTCGGTGAGACCGGTGGATGCCAAGCGGTAGGATTCCCGAAACATGCGTGCGATTTCCCTGGCATCAGCGCTCGTGATCGAGAGCACATATTCGTGGACTGGCATCTGGTTCGCGTAGGAAGCTGTAGAGGTTCCCGCAAAATGGGCCCAGTGGATCGACCAAGGATCATGATCATCGGCACCGTAGGCATGCGGTTTGTTCGCCGGGATGAAAAGCAATTCAGCAGCCGCGACGGCGAATCGGCGTCCATCAATTTCGGCCCAGCCTTTTCCTCTGGTGCAAAAGATCAAAATGGATTCATCAAGCCCGTGAGGCCTGCTGATCCCATGCGAATGCGCCTTGGGATACCATCCGAGACATTTGATATGCAGACCGACACCGAGCGGATGCCGGGCGATCTGACTGAGCAAATTGGCAGGTAGAAAATGAATGATCTGGCCTGGGAACCCCTTTGTCTTGGCTTTCATGGACGGTAAGATAGTCCATCTTTTTAGAAAGTGCGTCCATTGTCATTTTACGGAACTCAAACGAGTCTGGCAGTCCTATGAGCACCACCACCTCTTCATCACTCCCCACCTCCGTTGATTTGGATGAAATGAAAGCCTCGTTCGCACAACACGGCTACGCCGTCGCACGCGGCCTCTTTTCAGAAGCAGAAGTCGAGGAAATCAAATCCAACTTTGCCCGCATCGCGGAGAACGGTCCGGTTCCTGGCCACTTCGAGCCTGTTTCCAAGGAGGAATCCGGTGGCGATCCCTTGAAGGAATTTCCACGGGTCTTGCACCCGCACCGATTCGACGCCCTTTCGCGCAAGAACCTGGTCCATCCCGGCGTCATGACCTGCCTGCAAGAACTCATGCAGGACGATGTGCTGGCCGCCCAGAGCATGTTCTACTACAAGCCGCCGGGCTCACGCGGTCAGGCAATGCACCAGGACAATTTCTACCTCTTGGTGGAGCCGCAAACCTGCGTGGCCGCGTGGACCGCGATCGACGATGCCGATCCCGAAAATGGCGGCATGTATCTCGTCGCCGATACGGCCGAGGAGGAGATTGCCTGCCCGGAGATGGCCAATGCTGCAGAATCCTTCACCACGCACTTTGTTCCCACGCCAAAAGGCAAGAAGGCGGTTCCCTGCGTCATGAAGGCGGGCGACACCCTGTTTTTCAATGGCAGTTCCATCCACGGATCCGGCCCCAACCGCTCCAAGGACCGCTTCCGCCGCTCCTTCATCTGCCACTATGTGCCCAAATCCACGCAGCGCATCAGCAAGTTCTATCTCCCCCTGCTAACTCCCGAAGGCCAGGATGTGATGATCGAAGCCAACTCCGGCGGCGGCGCCTGCGGCAATTCCTGGCAGGATGGTGCCTATTGGGAAGGTGGCACTCATTGATCACTTGAGAGGGTTGTCATAGGGGATGGAATTCGCTTTCAGGCATTGATGGCGGATTCCCCACCTTCGGCTTTCAAATCATTGCGTCACTTTCTCGAATCCGGCATCCAGTATGGGCCTTTCGAAAAGCGCCCGGAGGTTTGAATCTGCAGAATCTTTCCAGAGCCGCATCATACCAATCTCTTTTTGAGATTGTTTGTTGGACGCGTTGATCTTGCCTTTACCCTTTGACTGCATCCGGAAAACTCCCACAGAATCATTTCGACAATAGCCCTATTTTCTCATGACCAAACTCCTCTCTAAATTCACCGTCGGCGACACGATCATCCGCTTCGA
>JALQZP010000138.1 GCA_023258235.1 Terrimicrobiaceae bacterium
GCTTTAATGTTTATAACATACCTCATTACTCCTTTTCTTTACAACAAAAAAAGGGAAATAACGTAAAAAGTGTTACTTCCCAATTCTCAAAAAATAATTAATAACGTTTTATGTATGTTTAAATATTTTAATGTTTCATTAAAGTGATTTTTCCTTGCCAATGATGATGAGAATAGTCGTCTTTTTCACTATTGTAGTCATTAGTCATACCGCTGCCTGTAGCACCTTCAAACTTACCGGTACCACCAGTAATTACAAAGGGATCTTTGAAATATGAGTTTGCAAAACTAGGCATTCCTTCTACCCTGCCAGGTATCACAAAACCTTCTACATAGACAAAGAGCTTGTCCCCATTTTCATCCATAAAGTATGCCTCTTCAAATCCATTAGGATAAGATAAGTCTGTAACGTCCACACAAAAATCAAAATGAGAGGTCATTTTTCCAAAATGGGTACCAGTCCCTTCACCTACGTTGATCACATTTACCATTGGAGGGAATGTACCACATTTAGCGTCATCGGGTCCTTGGTATAGATAAGTACCTGTAAATACAAGATTAAAACCTAAAGTAACCATTTTAGATGCATTAGCATCTTTTTTTGCAGTGACATCTGCTGTTGTAACAGCATTGTCATATTCAAGAACATCTTCATTGTTGCACCCTAAACATAGTGCAAGTATAATCAGTAATAAGAAACTTTTTTTCATAAGAGCAGCGAGTTCGTCGAGGATTTCAGCGCTACCATCGTGACTTCCGTCATTCACAAAAATGATCTCCCATTTTCCAGGGTGATATTTTTGCATCACGATGTGGACTTTTTCAAATAAGGGGCGAAGGGCTTCGCGCTCGTTATATACCGGAACGGTGAGTGAAATCATGAAGTGGCAATGGCGGCTCGGCAATCCAGCCGGCGCGATCCGCTATCGGCAAGTGGCCTGGCAGAAATGTTAGTTGGTCGGATAAGTGCGCACGTAGTCATAGCGCGTCTCGAAGCCCAGCTCAGGCGGGAACTCAGAGTAACCGGAATTGATCCAAGGAATGTCGCTTTGATACGGGGGATAATACGTTCCCTTGTGCATGGGGAGCGGAAATAAGGCCACCTCGTAAAGACCAAAGCCCAACCTCGCCAGCATGCGACCAGTGCCGCGAACGACACCATAACTGAATGCGGAAGCGTTGCCCTCAAGGTCGTTGATGGCTCCCATTTGGAATGGAATTTCCGTGATTCCGTAGGCGATGTTGCCCAGCCCCCGGCCCAACTTGCGGGTGGGACCGTAATCCGATGCGGGCGGAGCCTGAATGTCGGCGTGAACCGCACCGGCCAACACGACCATGAGGAGGGAGCAAAATAAGGCCTTCATAACCCTTATTTAGGTAGGCATGACGCCATTCATCAAGAAAAAACTCCGACCTATTCATGTCACCGATTCCGACCCCTTGGATTTTTTTGTGCCGACGCGCGGGAGCTTTTGATTAGAGTCCCGCGCTCACATGGAATCGAAAATTCTCACTATCGGCCTTCCCTCGGGGAGCCTCATGGAGCCGACCATCGCGCTTTTCGCAAAAGCGGGCTACGCGATCAGCGGTTCCAGCCGCTCCTACCGCCCTTCGGTGGACGACCCCGAATTGCGCATTCGACTTTTGCGAGCTCAGGAAATCAGCCGCTACATCGAGCATGGATACTTGGACTGCGGGATCACGGGTTATGATTGGGTGCAGGAAAATGAGTCCCGTCTCGAAGAAGTCGTGAAACTCCCCTACAGCAAAGCGACCTCGAATCCCACCCGCTGGGTGCTGGTCGTTCCCGAGGATTCGCCTGTGAAAAGCGTGCGCGACCTGGAAGGAAAACGCGTCGCTACGGAGGCCGTCGGGATCACGCGACGTTTTTTTGAGCGTGCCGGAGTGAATGTGGAAGTCGAATTTTCTTGGGGTGCGACGGAGGTCAAAGTTCCCGATCTGGTGGATGCCATCGTGGACATCACGGAAACCGGATCCTCGCTCCGCGCAAACAAGCTTCGCATCGTGGACACCCTCATGGAATCTTATCCTGCGCTCTATGCGAACACTTCCGCGTGGGCTGATGAATGGAAGCAATCCAAGATAAAAAATCTCTCACTTTTGCTCAAGGCCGCCCTTGCCGCGCGCGATCTCGTGGGGTTGAAAATGAACCTTCCCGAGAAAAGCCTTAAAAAATTGCTTGAGGCCTTGCCTGCATTAAGAAATCCTACCGTTTCGCCTTTGGCCCAACCCGAATGGGTTGCCATAGAAACCGTGATCGAAGAAAAAGTCGTCCGCGAGATCATCCCGAGTCTGAAAACCCTCGGGGCCGAAGGAATCATCGAATATCCACTTAACAAAGTGGTCCATTAAGCAAGTAAGCAGTCCCGAAAAATCATGGGTTCATTAAAGAAGACGAGAAAAGCTAAAATCGCGAAACACAAACGCCGCAAGCGTATGAAAGAAAACCGCCATAAAAAGCGGTTGCGCTATAAGTCCTAATTTAGGGCAACTCCGCGCAGCGGCCTAAAAAGGGCGTTTCCATCTGCTTGATAGCGAGTTTTGGAAACGCCTGCCCCGTTTAAAAAATGTCGGGACAACTTATCCGCCAGTCTGCATTTCCTATCCAAGGTGGATCTTCCTTTATCAACAAAGCGAAGACACTTTCCTTATTTGTCTGTTTCGGTTTTTCGGCTTGCAGTTCACTGCCTCACGCCGCCCAACCTAATGTTTCGTCACAACCTGCAGCGCCCGTTTCCAAACCTGCGAGCAAGTTCGAAACTTATCACCCGGCACGGAAATCGCCTGCATCGATTCAACAGGCACCCGCCTTGTCTTCTTCCCGTAAGACTGCTCCCGCTGAACTACCCACTTCCACCGCATCCCTTGTTGCGGCTTCACTCGGATCCTCCTTTCAGATTTTAAAGACCGATGCGGACTCACTCTCGGTTTGTCAGTCCCCGCGTGCGGCAAAAATCAAATCCTCCCTTTTTGAGGAAGCCATTGTGCTCGCAAAAATCCGAAGCGCCCTGAAACAGGAGCTACCGAAAAAACCTGCCCTTTTATACGAAGTTCAATTTCATGATGGGGCCGCAGCCGTGGCCTTCCGATCCGACACACCACTCAAAGCCATCACGTCGGCCATCATCAAAATATTAGGCATCAGCGGAGTCCATCGCGTGGATGCGACATTCCCCTCAACTCCCCCGACCCCACTCAAAAACTAAACGGTTCGCACATTCTCGAAATTGCGTGATTGCAGGCGGGCGTATTGGTGATTAGAAACGAGGCCTCAAAACCGCCAGATGAATATCCACGAATACCAAGCCAAAGAACTCCTCGATAAATTCGGTGTCGCCAATAGTCCCGGCGGCGTCGCCTCCACACCGGAGGAAGCGGAAAAAATAGCCGCATCCCTCGGAACCGACCAACTTGTCATCAAAGCCCAGGTTCATGCGGGTGGGCGGGGAAAAGGCACTTTTAAAAACGGCTTTAAAAGTGGCGTTCATCTTTGCAAAACACCGGCTCAAATCCGCGAGGTCGCTGCCAACATGCTGGGCCAGACACTCGTCACTCATCAAACCGGAGAAGATGGTCGGGTCGTTCGCAAGGTGCTCGTCGCGGAATCCGTTGAAATCGAACGCGAGTTGTATTTTGCGGTTCTCATCGATCGCGCCACCTCGGCTCCTGTGATCGTCGCCAGCACGGAAGGCGGTGTCGATATCGAGGGCGTGGCCGAGCACACTCCGGAAAAGATTTTCCATCTCCACGTGGATCCGCTTTTGGGCTTCCAACCCTACCAAGCCCGCAAGCTCTCAAAACTGCTCGGCATTCCCACCGCGCAAATGAAAAGCGCCTGCGTGCTCTTTGCGAACCTCTACAAGACATTCATCGAATCGGATTGCTCGATGGTCGAGGTCAATCCCCTTGTCATCACCAAAGGCGGCGACGTGCGCGCCCTGGATGCGAAATTCAATTTCGATGACAACGCCCTTTTCCGCCACCCCGATATCCAAGCCTACCGCGACATCGAGGAGGAGGACCCGCGCGAAGTGGAAGCGTCGAAGCACAACCTCAGCTACATCGGGCTCGATGGAAACATCGCCTGCCTGGTGAATGGCGCCGGGCTCGCCATGGCGACGATGGATATCATCAAACACCACGGCGGCGAACCCTCGAACTTCCTGGATGTGGGAGGCGGGGCCACCGAGCAACAGGTTACCGAGGCCTTCAAAATCCTTGTTGCCGACAAGCGCGTGAAGGCCATTTTGGTGAATATTTTCGGCGGCATCATGAAGTGCGATGTCATCGCCCAAGGCATCATCAATGCCGTGAAAGCCGTCAACCTCCCGGTCCCTCTCGTGGTGCGCCTGGAAGGAACCAACGTCGAGGCCGGCCGCAAACTCCTTGCGGAATCCGGACTCAAACTCACAACCGCAACCGACATCGCCGACGCCGCTCAAAAAGTCGTCGCCGCCACAGCCTGATTTCTCACCATGTCCATCCTCGTTGATAAAAACACACGCCTGCTCGTGCAGGGCATCACTGGCAAGTCGGGAGCATCCCACGCGAAGTCCTGTATGGAATACGGCACCAATGTCGTTGCGGGCGTCACGCCCACACGCGGTGGTGAGGTCTTCGAAAACAAGGTCCCCGTCTTCGACACCGTCATGGAGGCGCGCCGCGGTGCCTTCGGGTGCATCCACCGGATCGCGCGAAGCCATCGAACTGCGTGACGGCGACAAGTCGCGCTATCTGGGCAAGGGCGTGCTCAAGGCGGTGGAACACATCAACACCGAAATCTCCGAATCGGTGCTTGGCCTGGATTCGTCAGAACAGGCCTTCCTCGACAAGACGCTGATCGACCTCGACGGCACCGACAACAAGAGCCGCCTGGGCGCCAATGCCACGCTGGCCGTCTCGATGGCTGTGGCCCGCGCCGCCGCCGAGGAGTCGGGCCTGCCGCTTTACCGCTACTTCGGCGGCATGGGCGGCATGCAGCTGCCAGTGCCGATGATGAATG
>JALQZP010000139.1 GCA_023258235.1 Terrimicrobiaceae bacterium
ATTTGGTAGGGCTGGAAGACATAGCTGCGGATCTGGTTGCCCCACGCCACATCGCCCTTTTCCCCGTATTGGCGGTCCACCTCGGCGCGTTTTTTGTCGCTCTCGATTTGAAAAAGCTTCGCCTTGAGCAATTGGAGGGCGAGTTCACGGTTCCGGCCCTGGCTGCGCTCCGCTTGGCACGCCACCACGATCCCGGTCGGGATGTGGGTGAGGCGGCAGGCGGTTTCGACCTTGTTCACATTTTGGCCGCCCTTGCCGCCCGCGCGAAAGGTGTCGAGCTTGATGTCGGCTTCGTTGACTTCCACGGGCACGTCTTCGATTTCGGGAACGACATCCATGCTGGCAAACGATGTGTGCCGGCGTTTGTTCGAGTCGAATGGAGAGATGCGAACAAGGCGGTGGACGCCGCGTTCGGTCTGGAGGTAGCCATAGGCATTTTCACCCGTGACCCGTAATGTCGCCGATTTGATGCCAGCCTCCTCGCCGAGTTGGATATCGGTGATGCTGTATTCGAGGCCGTGGCGCTCCATCCAACGCTGATACATGCGCAGGAGCATGTCGGCCCAATCGCAGGACTCCGTTCCGCCCGCGCCGGCATTGATCGTCATGAAAGCGGGGCAGTTGTCGTATTCTCCCGAGAGCAGCGAGGCGATTTCGAATTTATCGAGTTCTTTCTGGATCGAGGAAAATTCACCCATCACCTCTGCCTCAGCTGTGGCTTGGTTTTCGGGGGATTCCGCCTCCGCGAGTTCTTTCAAGACATCGAGATCGGCGAGGCGCGCTTCCAGTGTGAGGAGCGGGTTGATTTTTCCACGCAGAGTGGAGACCTCGGCCACTTCGCGCTGGGCCCGTTCACGACTGTCCCAGAATCCCGGATCCGCCATGCGGGCCTCGATTTCGGCCAGGCGGCGTGTCAGTGCGGGCAAGTCAAAGAAACCTCCGCAACGAGGCCAGTCTGGCTTTGGTCGCGGAGGTGTCGAGTGTCTGAAGTTCGTCGATCATAAAATGTCGCCCAAGATACCAGTCCGGATGGGGACGGCAAATGAAATCAGGGTTTCGCCGGTTTTGCGGTGATGGCGGCGGGTGTGGGGCCGGGGGTATCGAGGCGGTAGATGGTCTCGCCCTCTTTCATGACGCCGATTTTATCGCGTGCGATCGCTTCCACATATTCCGGGTCGTTTTTTAAAAGATCCACTTCACGGCTGCGTTGCTTGCGGAGAAGCAACTCGGCGGACAGGGTCGATTTTTCCGCCGCCAGTTGGCTGGCGAGTTCCTTTTTGCGTATCCATTCGGGGTAAAATGCGAGGAACAAAAAAGCCAATGCACCCAACACGATGAGAAGACTGACGAGGCGGATGCCCGTGCTCCAGACTTCGGAATTGCGGCGGCGTTTGGAAAGGAGTTTTTGCACGTCTGAATGCCTAATCGAAGCGCAGTGAAATGCAAACCCCCTCTTAGTGCGAACACCCGTGGGGAGAGTCCGGTTTGGCCGGGATAAATTCCAGCCTCGGTCCTCGCAATTGCATCCGAAGCTTGCCCCCGGCATCCCCGTCGATAGATTGGGAGTTATGTTTTTTAGTTGCTGTGCAAGGAGTCTCGTTCTAAAGCGTCCGGTTTTTTAATGGCCATGGAAGCTTTGAAAACCTCGATAATGAATCCTCTGGAGGAGCGGATATTTTACAAGTTCCGCAACGGGCTTCTTCTTGCCGAGGCACTCACGCATCCGAGTATTTCTCTCGAGAGGAAAAACTATCCCTTCGATAACCAGCGCCTCGAATTTTTGGGTGATTCCGTGATTCAAGTTTCCGTCACCGAGCATCTCTTCCGCATGTTTCCGGATTTCGGGGAGGGCCAGCTCACCAAGCTGCGCACGCGTATCGTTTCTCGCACGGCGCTGCGCAACCGGGCAGCGAAGCTCGATCTCGGTTCCTACATCATGATGGGACGGGGAGAGGAATCCAGTGGTGGTCGCGAGAGAGCCTCCACGCTCGCGGATGTCTTCGAGTCCCTCGTCGGCGCGATCTACCTGGATGGGGGGTTCGATGCGGCGCGTATTTTCATTTTGCGTCAGATGGAGGAGGTCTTCACGGAGATCGCCAACCAACCGGAAGAGATCAACCCCAAGGGATTTTTGCAGGAGATTCTGCAAGCGATCGAGCCGGCCGCTCCAGAATACCATATCCTCTCACAAAGCGGTCCGGAGCATTCCAAAAACTTCATTTGCAGCGTGGTCTGGAATGGTCAGGAACTCGGACGCGGATGTGGATCGAGCAAAAAAGAGGCGCAAGTCGCCGCCGCCCAAGTTGCGCTCAGTGAACGCCGATGGGAAAAATCCGACCAAGTGCCAGAGCCAACTTCGGGCCTCAAAAATCCATGATTTATTCTTTTTCTTTGCAGTCCGTGGGTATCGCGGTCGGTGTTTTGTTGCTTCTGGGACATGCGGTGGCATGGGTGGGTGGTCCGACGGTCATGGCTTCCGCGAAAAGCTTTCCGCGCTCCAGGGTGGCGGCGACCCTTTTATTGATAGCGGCTGCGGTATGGGCGTTCCTTCTCGTTCAGGACATCGATTTGGGTGAATTTTCGCGTCTGCGACAGGTTATGCTGATGGGTATCGTGGCCGGCGCGATCCTGGCGTGGCTTTACGTGGAGGAATTTTTGGCCGCGAGGGCCCTTGGAATGCTCTTGCTGCTGGCTGCGGAGGTTTTGCTCGAGTCCGCTGCGCTGCGTACCGAGCCGAGTCGATTGCTGCTCGTGACACTCGCCTACGCATGGGTGTTGGCGGGCTTGTTCTTCGTGGGCATGCCCTACCTTTTGCGCGATGCGGTCACTCTAGCCACGGCCTCAACGAGGCGTTGGCGCTTGGCCTGCCTCGGTGGTGTCGCTTACGGTGTGGCGCTATTGGTGTGTGCGATTCTTTTCTGGTAGCCGATTTTCAGGCACCGATAGCTTCCTGCAGGACACCGGCGATGCGATCGGCGTGTCGGTCGATCACATCCTGCTCGCGACCTTCCAAAAGGAGCCGGATTTTGGGCTCTGTACCCGAGTAGCGAAGCAGGACGCGGCCTTTGCCGGCGAGTGTGGATTCCGCTTCGTCAAGAAGGGTCTTCAAGCCGGGAATGGTTTCCAAGTCGGGCTTGTCGTTCACGCGGAGGTTGCGCTGGGCCTGAGGGTATTTTTTGAGGACTTTTTTGAGTTCGCTCAAGGGTTGCCCTGTCTCGATCATCACGCGGAGAATCTGGAGGGCACTGACGATGCCATCGCCCGTGGTCGCGAAGTCGCCGAAGATCATGTGTCCGCTTTGTTCGCCACCCACATTGTATCCCTCGCGAAGCATGGCCTCGATCACGTAGCGGTCGCCGACCTTGGTGCGGAGGACACGTCCACCATGGGCCTCCAGTGTCTCATCGAGGCCGAAATTGCTCATCACCGTCGCGACAAGTGTGTTTCCATTCAGGCATCCTCGTTTCAGGTAGTCGACAGCAGCGATGGCCATGATCTCATCGCCGTCGACTATTTCCCCGTTCTCGTCGCATAGCAACATGCGGTCGGCATCCCCGTCGTGCGTAATGCCGATCTGGGCCTTGCACTCTTGGGTGAAACGCTGGATGTGCTCCGGATGCGTGCTGCCGCAATGGGTGTTGATGTTGGTGCCGGTCGGGTGGTTGTTGTGGACGACGAGGTCGGCCCCAAGCTCGCGAAGGATGCAGGGACTGGATTTGTAGGCTGCGCCGTTCGCGCAATCCAAGGCGATGCGGAGGGATTCCAGAGTGAAGCCGCGCGGGAAGCTTTGTTTGGCAAACTCCACATACCGGCCGAGGGCGTCGTCGATGCGGAGCGCCTTGCCGATCTTCGTGGCGGTCGGCCGGACGTTTTCAATCTCGCCGCTGAAGACGAGATTTTCAATGCGAGCCTCGATTTCATCATCCAGCTTGTAGCCGTCGTGGCGGAAAAATTTGATGCCATTGTCCTCGTAGGGATTGTGGGACGCGGAGAGGACGATGCCGGCATCGGCGCGCAGCGAGCGCGTGATGTAGGCGACTCCCGGGGTCGGTAAAGGGCCGATTAAAAGCGCATCGCAACCGAGCGAGGTCAGGCCGGCCACCATGGCGTGCTCGAGCATGTATCCGGAGAGTCGGGTGTCCTTGCCGATGACGATTTTCAGGCGTCCCTTGCGGGACTGGGCGCGGTTCTCGGCAAAAGACATGCGCGGCGGCGCGGCCGAGCTTGAGGGCGGTTTCGGCGGTGACGGGCTCGATGTTGGCAACGCCTCGCACGCCATCGGTTCCAAAAAGTTTTCGCGGATTGTGACTCATTTCGACGGAGATTTTTTCTGTGGTTTCTGAATTTCGGCGGCGGGAGGCGGCGTGGGACTAGGCCGCTCCGGTATCCGGCCGACGCTCTGCTTGATGAGATACCACAGGACGGAGGCCAGAATCAGGCTGGTCAGCTTCGCTTGCCAGTGGTTGAGCAGGATCGCTTTCATATTTTTCTTGGAACAGGAGTTGGCTGAGTCTCAGGCGGAATTTTTCGACTCCCAGATTCCGCTCGATCCGCCCCGAGTGGCAAATGGAAACCTGCCCGGTCTCCTCGGAGACGACGAGTGTGATGGCATCCGACTCCTCGCTCAGGCCAAGCCCAGCGCGGTGGCGCAGGCCGAGGTTGCGGTCCAAATCCTCGCGTTGGGTGAGCGGAAAAATGCACGCAGCGGCCACGATGCGGTCGCCGCTAACCACCAAGCCGCCATCGTGCAGGACCGTCTTGGGATGAAAAATCGTGAGGATGAGTTCCTTTGTGAATTTGGCATCGATCGGCACGCCGGTTTCCACAAAACCCTTGAGATTGATGTCGCGCTCGATCGCGATGAGGGCGCCGAAGCCTTTGCTGGAAAGCTCGAACACCGTGTCGGTGATGTCCTCGACAGTTTCGCGCTCCTGCGAGGGCGAAGTGAAAAATCGGTGGCTGCCGAGTTCCGTCAGCGCACGGCGGAGTTCAGGCTGGAAA
>JALQZP010000013.1 GCA_023258235.1 Terrimicrobiaceae bacterium
TGTCGAAAATCTCACGCTCACCGGTTCGGCTCTTGCAGGAACAGGAAACAGCCTTGCAAATACGCTCGTTGGGAATGCCAGTGCAAACATACTCGATGGGCGTGCTGGCATCGACTCTCTCATTGGAGGTATGGGCAATGACACTTATCTGATCGACTCAGCCGCTGATATCGTATTTGAAAATGCCAATAGCGGTTCCGATCTCATTCAAAGCGCAGTTTCTTACACGCTACCCTCTAATGTCGAAAATCTCACGCTCACCGGTTCGGCTCTTGCAGGAACAGGAAACAGCCTTGCAAATACGCTCGTTGGGAATGAATTAGGAAACAGTTTATTTGGAGGGGATGGGGCTGACACCCTTACTGGATGCCTTGCCGCCTCAATTGGAGGTAAGGGCGAAATCGACTACATAAATGGCGGAAATGGAAATGACGTTTTTTGCTTAGCTAATGCACAAGTTATGTTTTACGACGATGGAATTACGAATAACACAGGAAAAACAGATTATGCTTACATTGCTGACTTCAATTCGAGTCAGGATAAGCTTCAACTCAAGGGTAGCGCTACTAATTTCTACCTAGCGGAAAGTGGTGTTGCGGGGGTAATCGGCATCGGGCTCTTTGTCGAGAAAGGGGCCATCGACGAGCTTATAGCTATCATAGGCAGCGCAAATTCGACAGTACTCAATAAAGCTAACACGATTTTAAGTGGGGTTTTTGTTTAAGACTCGTCTTTGATCAACGAATGAGTCCCCAGCGCTTGCTGAAGGGCCAGTAGACCACAAGTCCACGACCAGCCACGTTGCGCGCAGGAACGATTCCCCAATCCCGGCTATCGCGGGAGTGGTAGCTATTATCTCCTAGGGCAAAGTAGCTGTTTGCCGGAACAGTAAATGTCTCCTCGGGTGAACCCAAAAAACGGAATGCTGGTCCTCCGCGCCCGGCATTGGAATATCCCTGATAGCCATCCTTCATGCTCATCACCCTCTGAAATACAAAATCTGTAGGAACTTTCCCGTTGAGATAGAGGAGGGGAGGAGCAATCCTCATCGTGTCGCCGGGCATTCCAGCCAACCGTTTAATGTAGTGTTGCGAACCCATTGCCGGATCCAATCCCGACTCGATCTCATGGATGCCCGTGGTTTTAAAAACAAAAACATCGCCGCTCGCGGGCTTCACAAAATTGTAACTCACTTTATCCACGAAAACCTGGTCGCCGGTATCCATGTGCCCACGAGCTATAACCTCACCCGCAGCATATTGGCGCCCAGGCACCACGCGAAAATAGCGCATCAGCGGGTCACGCGGAACGAAGAGTGTGTAGGTGTGACGCCGACAGACGATCTGAGTGAAGGTGAAAAAATTGGCATACGTTTTTTCGCTCAGGGAGACGACAACATCTTCTTCCTTTGCACGAAGGTCAAAAGAGTGGCGGCCTAGTATAAAAAATTCAAATACACGGGTGAGGGGATTGGGCGGAGGAGTATCTGTTGGGACACCAACGATCCCGTAGAGCGTGGGCTGCATGGAACCGGTCGGAATGCGAAAAGGCTGGATGAGAAACGCTTTTACTCCTGCCGCAATGATGACAGCGACAAGGAACACCTCGATATTTTCACGGAGGGAGGCGTTCTTGGGTGGCTGGACGCATTTTCCAATCAGTTCATCAAGCCGAGTCACAGACACAGATACGGCCTCACGGCTCCGTGCGCGGATGGCGCTCTGGAGATCGCGAATGCCCGACTCGATCTGGTGAATCTGGGCGTGTTGAAGAATGTCCTTTTTATAAGAAAGAAACTTCTTGGCACCATGGATGTAGTTCTTGGCATCCTTGATGTAGCGGGGCGTGAGTAAAAACATAAGACTGACGAAGGGGGTTCTAGCTTGTGCGCAAGACCTGCACAAAAGCTTCCTGGGGAATATTGACCGTTCCCACAGCTTTCATGCGCTTCTTGCCTTCCTTTTGCTTATCGAGCAGCTTGCGTTTGCGTGAAATGTCGCCGCCATAGCACTTCGCTGTGACGTTCTTACGCATGGCGCTCACATTCTCACGGGCCACGATCTTTCCGCCGACAGCGGCTTGAATGGATACTTGGTAGAGTTGAGTCGGGATGACTTCCTTGAGCTTGGCGGCGAGCGCGCGTCCACGGGACTCGGCTTTTTCGCGGTGAACGATCGAGGAAAACGCATCCACAGGCTCGCCATTGACGAGCATTTCCAGCTTCACCATCTTGTTCGCACGGTAGCCGGCCTGCTCGTAATTCATCGATCCATACCCACGGGTAATTGATTTCATCTTGTCCACAAAATCCACGAGGATTTCGTTCAACGGAAGCTCGGTGGTCAGCATCACCCGCTTGGTGTCGAGGGATTCCGTGTGGCTGACCTCGCCACGTTTTTCCATAATGAGCTGCATGATGGGCGAGATGTACTCATTCGGAATCATCACGAAACACCGAACCATCGGCTCACGGATTTCCTCGATCACACTTGGGTCAGGGAGTTGATCGGGATTGTCCACACGGAGCAGTTCGCCATTCGTGCGAAGAACTTCATAAATCACCGACGGGTAGGTGGCGATGATGTCCATATCGAATTCCCGGCGCAAACGCTCGAGGATGATTTCCATGTGGAGAAGCCCCAGGAATCCACAACGGAAACCAAAGCCCAGCGCCACGCTGGATTCCGACATGAATTGGAATGCGGCATCGTTGAGCTGTAACTTCGCCATGGCCGCCTTGAGATGCTCGAAGTCCGCTGTGTTAATCGGATAAATGCCACTGAAAACCATGGGCTGGACGAGTTGAAATCCGGGGAGGGGCTCCGTGGCGGGTTGGCGCGTTCCGGTGAGGGTATCTCCGACCTTCACCTCGGCACTGGTTTTGATGTTCGCGATCACATACCCGATGTCGCCGGCAACGAGCTTTTCACGGGCGAAAAACTTGGGGTTTTGCGGCTTGAAAACGCCCACTTCTTTCACCTCGTATGCCTCATTGGTGGACATGAGCTTGACGGGGTCGCCGGCCTTGATCGTCCCTTCCATCACGCGGGTATAAATGACAACCCCGCGGTAGCCGTCAAAATGGGAGTCAAAGGTGAGGGCGCGCAAGCGGGCATCGGGTTGACCCGAAGGAGGCGGAATCCGCTCGATGATGGTCTCCAAGATTTCATGAATGCCGATGCCGGCCTTCGCGCTGGCCATGATGGCTTCTTCGGCAGGAATAGCTAGGATGTCCTCCAGTTGCTTCTTGGCCATTTCGATATCCGCATTAGGAAGATCGATTTTGTTGATAACGGGTATGATCTTGAGACCTTGCTTCTCTGCAAGATGGACGTTGGCCACGGTCTGTGCTTCGACGCCTTGTGCCGCATCGATAATGAGTAGGGCACCTTCACAAGCGGCAAGCGACCTTGATACCTCGTAGGTGAAATCAACGTGGCCTGGGGTATCGGACAGGTTCAGCTTGTAAGTCTTGCCATCCTTTGCCGTGTAATCCATCGCGATCGGATGGGACTTGATGGTGATACCGCGCTCGCGCTCTAGATCCATGGCGTCGAGCATCTGTTCCTGGGACTCCCGTTTCTGAATGGTGCCAGTAGCCTCAAGCAAACGGTCGGAGAGCGTCGTTTTGCCATGATCAATATGGGCGATGATACAAAAGTTGCGGGTGTTTTCGATAGACATGAAAGGTCGGGAATATCGGGCACATCCGGGTCGCGGTCAATCCTGTGTTCCGGATTTGCGTTGGAATCCCATCAAACCTCTGGCTAAATTCTCTTCAAAATGAGCGATTCCCAACTTCCCGAATCACAAGAACCCAAGCCCCAATTCCGACTGAATGTTCAGGTTTTCCAGATTTTCGGGCTGGTCATCATCGCTCTCGCTTTGCCTTTCACGATTCTGATTCTCGGGCTCTTGGACATCCGCAAAAACACGAAGCCGAACGCTCCGGCGAAGGCGACAGAAACAATCCAGACTGCCGCCGAGTCTCCAGACCTTCGTTCCGCGTTGAATTCCATAGCGGAGACACGAATGCCTGCACCGCTCTTGGACGACGGAATTAGGCGGTTTGTGTATAATGCTGAGAGCAACCGCATGGACGCCACTGTGGCTGCGCTCAAGAATGCACTTGAGAATGTCGGGGCTGTTTGTCTCGATGAGTCCCAGATCCGAATCCAAAAATTCTTGGCGCATGTTCCCGTACAAAAAGCCGAAAAGTTCGAAACCGAACTCCAAGCACTCGAACCGTCAGTCACGCCCAACAATCCCGTGCCTAGAGGATCTCGGTCTTCCGTGACCTATGAAATTACAATCCAGCGTGATTGAGGGCTAGAAACACACAACAACCACTGAGGCGAGCACCGAAACTCATAGTCTTAATTATGCATTACATGTATTATGTGATGTTATTGATATCTCCATTATGGGGATCGCTTAGATGGTGTGTGAATAACTTACGAGCAATTCACCGATCGGCTGAAATCCCATGGGAATCTCCGAGTCCAACATGAGTTTGTTCACATTCGACTTCGCAGCTGCGGAATGAAAAATGACAAGGATATGTGTACCCTCGTCAAAAAAGCAGCTCAGAAAGATCCAAGAATCGATCGTTTTTTGAAGAAAGCCTCAAGCGACACGTTCCGCTATCGCTAGACCATGAAAAACAGGACAACAGCCCTCGAAGCTCCCGGCACGAAATGGCCAGTAGAATGTGCCGCAAGAACCAGCCGCCTATTCGACTGGTCCAACTAGCAGTTCCTCGTCCGAAATGGGCTTGAGAACATTCTTTGCGATGTAATCAATCACTGTGTTGACGCCTGTTTTCGTTTCGGCAGAAATTGGAATTATGGTCAGCTTCGGAAAGCGTTCTTGAAAGATTTTGCAATTTTCCTCGGCCCCTGGCAGATCCATCTTATTGGCAATGATGCAGAACGGCTTGGCAGCCAGCGTGGGATCGTAAAGACGGAGTTCTTTGCGGAGCGATTGGTAGTCATCGATCGGGCTACGGCCTTCACTACCAGCCATATCCAACACGAAGAAAAGAGATTTGCAGCGGACAATGTGACGCAAAAACTCATGGCCCAGTCCACGGTTGTCGTGGGCCCCCTCGATCAAGCCGGGAATATCCGCAACGGTGGCGCGGTGATAATCCGGCAGATCCACCACACCAACAATGGGATGCAATGTGGTAAAAGGATACGGGGCTGCTTTCGGCCTTGCAGCGGAGATTTTTTGAAGAAGGGTTGATTTGCCGGCATTCGGATAACCAACCAAGCCGATATCCGCAATCGTCCGAAGTTCAAAAAGATACCAAGATTCTTCGCCGGGATAACCCTTGGTGACCTGGCGAGGCACCCGGTTCGTCGACGATTTAAAGTGGGTGTTGCCCTTACCTCCATCGCCACCTTTACAGAGTATAAATTCCTGACCAGGCTCGGAAAGATCGGCAATAGGCTCTTCCTCGACTTCATCGTGAGAGGTCTGACCTGCGCGGTGAACGATGGTTCCAATGGGTACCTTGACACGAGTGGGCTCCGAACTGCGGCCCATTTTATCTTTCCCCTTACCGTGCCCACCCCGTTTGGATCGAATGAGGGGTTCAAAAAAAAGCGCGACCAAACTATCCACATCGTGGTCAGCAACCAGAATGATGTCCCCACCACGCCCGCCATCACCGCCATCAGGGCCCCCACGTGGCACAAATTTTTCACGGCGAAAGCTGCAGCAGCCGTTCCCTCCATCACCGGCCTTGGCGTGAACTCTGATCTGATCAACAAACTTCATTGTCGGAAGGTGGCGGAGATAGTCGGGCAAGTCGATGGGAAATTGTGCTCGTGAAAGAAAAGCATTCTGATTTTGGTTGGCTTGGATTTGGTGGAATAAATCCCCTCGGCATGCTATAAGTAAATCTATGAGCACTCGCCCCTCTGTGCAGGAATTGCGTTCACTCGATCAGCAATATCACCTCCATCCGTTCACGCATCACATCGACATGCACGAATCAGGCACCCATCTCATCAAGTCGGGTGACGGTTGCTTCCTTGTTGATCAGGATGATCGACGCTTGTTGGATGGACTGGCCGGGCTGTGGTGCGTGAATGTCGGATACAACTGTGCTGCGATCACAAACGCAGTCACGGAGCAGATGCGCGAATTGCCCTATTACCCGTCTTTTTTTAATAGTACAACCGAGCCCCCGATCCGGGTGGCGGAGTTCCTAGCAAAAAAAGCCCCGTCTCGTATCAACCACACTATTTTTTCAAACTCGGGATCCGAGGCCAATGAGAGCGCGCTCAAAATTATTCGCGCTTATCACAAGCTTCGCGGAGAGCCTGGAAAATACAAAATCTTATCAAGGACCTTCTCCTATCACGGCGTCACTTTGGCAACGACAAGCATGACGGGTTTGCCATCGTGCTATGACCCCTTCAACCTTCCTCTCCCAGGCTTCGTTCATGTACCCGGTCCTCATCCTTATGGGGTGAACTCGCCTTTGGACCCTGAAGCTTTTGGAAAGTGGTGCCTAGAGGAAACGGCCCGTATCATTCGGGAGGAAGGCCCTGATACCATCGCCGCGATGTTCGTCGAGCCTGTCCAGGGAGCTGGTGGCGTCATTCCCCCACCCCCGGGGTATCTTCGTGGTCTGCGTGAGCTTTTAAGAGATAACAATATTCTCTTTGTAGCCGATGAGGTTATTACCGCCTTCGGGCGTGTGGGAGATTGGTTCGCCAGCGGTCTATGGAATCTGGATCCGGATTTGATCACTCTCGCAAAGGGCATCACCAGTGGCTATCTGCCTCTCGGGGCCACGATGGTGAGCGATGAGATCACGGATGTGATTCATCGTGGGGGCTACTTTGCCCATGGATTCACCTACAGCGGACATCCAACAAGCGCGGCTGCAGCGTTGGCGAATCTGCATACGATTGAGAGTCTCGGTTTAGTGGAGCGCGTTCGCTCCGATGTCGGACCCTACTTTCAAGAAAAACTCCATAGTTTTGCCGGCCATCCTGCCGTGGCAGAAATCCGCGGACTCGGTCTCATAGGCGCTATGGAACTTGTGCCTCGCGAAGGGCGTTCGGCACTCACACCAACTAGCGCGCTTGGAGTTCGCGCATCGGGACTCATTCGCAAGGAGGGAGCGATTGTTCGAGGCATCCGAGACCTCATCGCCGTGGCTCCACCCCTCATCATCACACACGGGGAAATTGATCAACTCTTCGACTCGATTAGTGCCGGCCTCGATAAACTCTGGGATTAAAAAACTCCATCTTTCTCCCGAGTGCCCGTGGGAAGAGTGATCTCATAGACGGTACAGGCCCCTTTGCCTGCGCCTTCATGAGCCTCGAGACCGAGTTCCTGATAGGCTCTCTCAAGCTCATCGGGATTGTTACGGAATTGGGGGAAGATTCGTTTCAATCGTTCCTTCACCCAGCGTTTTGCGATTCGCTGATCAAGAGGATGCGGCACTTCCTCGCTTCGGAGGCTGTTTCGAAGAAGCTCCAAAAAGCCCGGCTTCATAACATCGCTGGAAGAAGCAATAGATTCGCCAAAAGAAACAAGAGATTAACGGTGAGTAGCACAACCCCCTCCGATGACCAACGCGATAATTTCAACGCCGTATCTTCAGGGTAAATTCGCGCGAGAAAAAAACCGGCCAAGGCGAGCATCACGAATGCAATGACCGCTTGGAAATGGGCGGATTCCCCTCCCCATGGATTCCACAGCCACCAAAGGCGGGTCTTAAACAAAAAGATCAACCCGTTCGCCGTTGTGAGACAAAAGAATCCGGCTGCAATAGTCGCCAGGGCATTTCGACCAACAGTCGAAAAAATCTGAGCCGCTGTTTTTTGGGAAAGGCTGAGCAAGGCAAAGGCGAGTAGCGGGGGCAAAAGAGGAAATGTATTTCCTAATTTAAGCGCGTCCGGACCGCGAAACCGGATTGGGCCTAGTGGCCAGCCAGTGAAAATGGTAAGAGCAATGAAGGCGGAAAAAACAACCAAGGCGATGCCTGCCCAGGCTCGGGCTTTAGCGAGACCAGCCAGAGTAACAAGTCCACCGTAAGCCATCGTCGCAAGGAGTAAAACCCACACCGCATCCCACCATGGAAAAGTCCCCGACTCGCGGAAGAGCAGGAATCCCCCAGCAAGCGTCCATAAAACAGCAAGAATTGAAGTCAGGTTTTTCATATCAAGGGCTATCCGCTTCGACCATCGCAGCCCTCCGCTCCAAACGCTTTTTGAAAACAGGATAAACGAGCAGATAGGTAATCGCTGCTGATGGCGCGGATAGAAACAAAGAACCAATGAGCAAAGGGAGACCGATGCCAAGGAATGTCGTCCACTTCATGAAGTCACGAATATGAAACTCTCTCATTTCTGTCACCTCGGGTGCCATGTGAAACATCTTCAGGATCCAAATTCCAATCGCATATTCCATTTCGAGAATCACTGGCCAGATGGGAGCGCACACATCGTGCAATGTCACGGCTATCACTGCAGCAATCGGATTACAGCGCAAAACGTATGCCAACCCCAAGCAGATGAGCGTCTTTAATCCAAATAGCGGGGTAAAACCTACAAAAATGCCAATGGCCACTCCGCCAGCCAGGGAGGTCGGCGAGTCGTGCAATCCAAGCAACTTTACGACCAAAGACTTGAAATAATTTATCAATTTTTGAAACACGCTCATTAAAAATATCAGCGACAGAGTATTCCCGACACAACAAAACGAACCACGCCTTTTAAAGTATTTTTTCCTCAGCAAGGCGAGCCAGATATCTGTAATCGATCTTGGCTTCATCGACTGGAACAGTGTCGGGCCATGGTATAAAGAGATCCGGTATCGCCAATTTCTCCACACGATCGCTTAGAAAATCTCGCAAGGTTTCGTTATTCGCACTTCCCGCCACAAAAGCTATGGGTCGCATTCCATAAACGGGATGGGTGATGCCTACCACCGCTACGCGGGAAACCCCAGGGACATCGCCAAGAATGGACTCAATGGCTTCAGGGTGGATATTTTCTCCACCGGATATGATCATTCGATCACATCGACCGAGAATCGTTAATTCCTTATTTTTGTTGAAGGTTCCGATATCACGGGTTGAAGCCCACCCATCGCCATCAGTGATCGATTCAATCTGTCCCGAAGATTTTAAAACTCCTGTTGCCAGGATTCCTCCCCTCACCTGCACTTCTCCCGATTGGGTAAGTCGAACCTCTCTGCCCGGCAAAGGCTTTCCAGCGTGAATCGGAGACGGGCATGTTGAGAGTTTTTCCGTGGTCGTGATCTGCGAAGCCGTCTCCGTCATTCCATAAGTCAGATGAAGAGGAACTCCAGATTGGATAGAGCGATCAACTAATGAGTTTGGAATCGGCCCCCCTCCAGCAAGAACGGCATTCAGTCGGTGCAGAGGCGCTTGAGCGCGAAGAAGTCGATCCAACTGTAAAGCAACGACTGATAAATGAGTGACAATGCGATTCGAAATCTGGGTTTCGAGTGGCAATCCAGGATTGGGAATCACAATGGTGGCGCCGGAAGATAGACAGCGAATCAAAACGGAAATTCCGCTGACATGATGAAGCGGGAGTGACAACAGCCAACCACAGCCGGGGCTTAATGGAATGCGTTCGGTTGCACCTTGGGCATTTGCCAAGTGCGCTTCCCAACGATGAAGCAGAACCTTGGGACATCCGCTCGATCCCGAAGTGAAAAGACATGTTCCAACATCATTTAATTCAACAGGTGGGGAGTTGGTTTTTTCGAAGTGCGCCCCCCAATAAATCCCATTTGATCCTACATGGGCAGCCCGTCGATGGACTTCGCTTCGAGGTAAGCGATAGCTCATTGGAGCCAACGGTCGGCCTGATAGGGAGCCTGCAAGGAGCAGTGCGACATGATCGAAGCTTGTGGGCATAACCGTCACCAACGGCGAAGGTCCCCAGTCGCTGGCATTGCTGATCACCGCTCCCAAAAAATCCGGCAGTTCGCGAAAAAGAATTTTCCGTCCGCTTGAGAGATCGTGTAAGGCCACCAAATCTCCAAAGCTTTTGGCGGATGCTTCAATCAAGCAGAATGGATTCATTGACGGAAGGAAGTGGGATTGAGCTGCAAAAGCTGTATTTATCGAGAGGAAGCCTCGTCGTTAGCAGGTCCTTCTTAATATGGGAGTAAGTGTCGAGACCCGCAGCGCCAATGTAATCCAAGGATGAGGCAAATCTCCCCAGTGCAAAAATGCCAACCCCTGATTCGTAGCAGGAACTCACAATAGACTTCATTCCCAGCAATGCTCCTGCTTCAGCGAAACGGGAGCAGATCGTAAATCCCCCCATTAAAGTCGGCTTCAGAACTAATGCTGCTGCTCCACGATATCGCACCAATTCTTCGACAGTGATTTCCCTTAATGTCTCATCAAGAGCAATTGCGAGCGGGCATTGCGCAATCAGTTGTGGCACGGATTCTCCCATGCGCAAAGGTTCCTCTAAATACTCCACCGGCAAACCAGCCAGATTTTCTGCAACATTCATGCATGTGGAAAAGCTCCATGAGCGGTTGGGATCAAGTCGGAAGGTGCATTCAGAAATATCACGGATAGCCTTCAGTAAATAAGGCAAGGCATCCATAGGAATATGCGTGGTTTTTACTTTCAAGCAACGACACCCCTCGCCCAAGGCCCGCTTGGCTTGATCCAAAATCTCGGCAACCGTTCCTTGGAGTAGCGCATTGATCGGAACTGCGGTGTGTCGGATTGGCCAGTTTTGAAAGTTTTGCGCTGAAGCCGTGGTTCCCTCCCAGGCGCACTGCAACGAAGGAAGACTGCATGGGACGGCATCGCTTGTCGGATGATTCGTAAGATATCGAACCAGATCATCGCAGGTTTCCTTACTCCATCCGGGAAGCGGAGCCGCATCCCCCCAAGACTCCCCTGAATGAACCAATACCCCGTGGCGAACATTTCCATTCCGAAGGGGAAGTTTGTAGCGATGGAAAGTGGGAGCGATCACAAGAGAAGAAAAAGGGAAAGAAGAGCCGCCATCACAAGGCTCAATATCCCCGTGCGCGGAAACAAACCATTAATCAAACGCATGTCCCGGATCCGGTAAACAGGCAGGAGGACCGACAATCCTCCGAGCATGCAAAGCAAAATGCACACGGTTGCAGCGAAAGCCGAAAGATGAGAGTGGAGAACAAGGAGAAGGATGAAAATAACCGGCGCATAAAGACACAGGCCAATCTCCGCGCGAGCAAAGACCGACCCAAACCGAACAGCGAGAGTTTTTTTGTTAACCAGGACATCGGAATCACGATCTCGTAGGTTATTGAGCGCGATCAGAACCACAGAATACGCACCCGGCACGCACCCTAATAAAAGAGATGCGAGAGAAATATTATGGGCCTGCACGTAGTAGGTTCCCATGGTCGCAACCGGGCCAAAAAACACAAAAGTGAAAACATCACCTAGGCCGAGATACGCTAGAGGAAACGGGCCCGCTGTATAAATGATCCCACAAAAAATCGATATCAGACCGATCCAGAAAACAGGCCAACCCGCCACATAAATCAAATAAAGTCCGGCAAAGCCCGCTGCAATAAAAGCGAGGAGCATAGCTGTAAATACGCTTCGTGGAGAAAGGAGGCCGGAAGAGGTAACGCGCACAGGGCCAAGGCGATCAATGGGATCGGCCCCTTTCTTGGCATCCCAATAATCATTCGCGAGGTTCGTTCCAATTTGAATTCCGATAGCACCCAGCAAAGCGGCGATGGCACTCGGAAAGTGGCCTTGATCCAGTGAATATGCAAGAGACGTTCCCAAGATCACAGGTGCCAAGGCTGCGAAGAGTGTCTTTGGACGAATGGCAAGAAGCCAGAGATTTGCCTGCCGCTGGAGGCTTCCGCTCACGGACGCTTGGGGAATTTTCCGAAATCGGGCTTCCGTTTTTCCACAAAGGCATTCCGGCCTTCCTGCCCTTCTTCCGTCATGTAGTATAGCAAAGTGGCGTTACCGGCGAGTTCCTGCAGGCCAGATTGACCGTCGCAGTCGGCATTGAGAGCCGCCTTCAGGCAACGAATCGCGAGCGGGGATTTTTCAAGTATCTCACGGCACCACTGTACGGTTTCGATCTCAAGGTCCTCCCAAGGAACGACCTTGTTCACCAGACCCATTTCAAGCGCTTGTTTGGCATCATAGGTGCGACAAAGAAACCAAATCTCCCGAGCCTTCTTTTGACCCACGATGCGAGCCAAATAACTTGCTCCAAATCCCCCGTCGAAAGACCCCACACGCGGACCGGTCTGTCCAAACTTGGCATTGTCGGCGGCGATAGTCAGATCGCACATGACGTGCAACACATGGCCACCACCGACGGCCCAACCCGCAACCATGGCGATGACAGGTTTGGGGCAGGTGCGAATCTCCCGTTGAAAATCCAAAACATTCAAACGCTCAACACCACCTTCGTCCGAGTAGCCGGCATCACCCCGAATCTTTTGATCGCCGCCAGAGCAAAAGGCCAACTCGCCTTCGCCAGTCAGAATGACCACACCGACAGAAGAATCGTCGCGGGCATCCTGAAGGGCGTTGCGCATTTCATGAACAGTCAGAGGTCGAAAGGCATTGCGGCATTCGGGACGGTTGATGGTAATTTTTGCGATGCCTTCCGCTTTTTCATAACGGATATCTTCAAATTGCAATGCGGTTTTCCACTCAAGGGCCATCTTCATATTGCATTAAAATAAACACGAGCGGCGCGGCTTCCAATGCTGAAATTCACTGGCTCTTAAGCTGAAGAAAATCGACAACACATCGAGCGGCTTCGAGTGGATTTTCCATGAGGATCTGGTGACCGACATCAGACAGGATTTGGAACTCGGATGCAGGCGTTTTCGACGCCATTTTTTTAGTTATCTTAACGTATTTTTCGTCAGCAGCCCCGGCTAAAAATAATGCGCGCCCACTGTATCCCTCAAGCGAATCCCATAAGGATGGAAGGACTCCAGAACTCCATCGCGTAAGCGATTCCGCTAAAGCTTGAGGGTTTTGATTCAACCTCGACGCAATAAAACGGCCTTTCGATTCCAAACTTCGAAATGGGGATTTGAAGACAGGGAGTTCCCACCACTCGCTTAGAAAATCGCGAAATGCAGATTCGGATGTGATAGCCCTCAAACGACTTGCGAGTTGGTAATCCTGATTTTTTCTAAGATCACGTTCAGAATCCACATCAATGCCTGCCGATGTGGAAATCCCAACAAATGAAGGAAACTTTTTGGGATGGGAAAGAACGCTCTGAAGCCCCAAACGCCCTCCAAGTGAATATCCAATCAAAGCGAGTGACTCTAAATGCTCAACCTCGAGAAGCGATAAGATTTGCCGATCGAAAGAATCCGCAGGCAAAAAGGAGTTTTCACCATGTCCAGGAAGATCCGGAGCAAGGATCGAAAGATGGGGATTGATCGACAGAGCCGCACAAGCAAACGCATCCCAATCGAAACCTGTTCCCATGAATCCATGAAGACACAGCAATGCGGGAGCATGGGGTTTACCCCACCGATGCAGCTTTAGAGTGGCCATTTGAGATCGAGTTTGCGGACATGATCCGCGATGGCTTTGTGTAGTCGCTCATTATCTCCTCGATTGGTCACGCACTCCAAAATCCGGGCCCTCTCCGATGGCGCGGAAAGCAAATCTTTTAAGGCCGGAATGGAAGTCGGACTGTGATACTCGATTCCAAACTGTGCAGCTGCGTTTGCAAAACCGAAGTGGTGCGGAGTTTCCCAGTATTTCTCTCGGTTAACGGCCGTCACAGGAAGCGGCAGGAAGCGAAAAATCCCGCCACCGTGGTTGTTCACAATCACCAGAGTTACTCGCAGATTCAAGAGGAGAGGAAGTGAATTCAAATCGTGCAAGGCAGAGAGATCCCCAATAATGGCAAGAAGCGGGGTATCATTTGCCATGGCGATCCCAGCGATCGTCGCGATATTTCCATCAATTCCACTCGCGCCACGATTGCCAAATACGTAAGAGCTTTTAGACGCAAGAGCCTCGGCCGATGCGTCAAAATCTCTCACGGGCATGGAGTTAGCAAGAAAGACCTTGTGTCCGCGCTCGAGTGCGCTGCGCGCCGCGAGGCGAGCGATTTCAATTTCAGAAAGCTCGGCCTTATCCCCCAACTCATCCTGAAGAACAGAAGCGACAGAGGCATCGGCTGCCTTCCATGCAGACAACCAGTCATTGCAAGACGGAGGTTGCGGCTCAATCGAGCTGCAAAACTCCAAAACATCTATCCTGATGACGTGGGGTTTTTGATCCCATGGGTCAAGAGGCAATGGCGAATCTCTGACTTGAATATAGTCGTCCCCATGACATGCACTCAGCCACTTTCCAATACGCTTGGAGACAAGGGCACCACCGAAATGTAGAACCCGCTTGGGTGGCGGAATGTCGCTTCGCTGCAAAAGCCAATCTGCATGGCGAACAACGCCCGAAATGAGGCGAGCACCGGACAAGGGATCACAAAAAACGGGCCATCCGAGACGCTTTGCCCAGTCGATGATCGCGGTTACTCCCTTCTGTTCGCGGGAAGAGAGCCTCCCAATCACAACCACGCCAGAGTCGCTGGCAAAAAAATCATCGAGAGAAACGGGTAAGCGGGAAGCTTCGGCATAAGTTATTTTAAAAGGAAAAATCGCACCCGATGTTTTTGCATCATTCGACTCGAGGAGCGGTTCGCGAATGGGAATATTCAAGTGCACGGGACCGGGATTGCTCCCAGTGGATAAAGCCACAGCTTCCGACAGTGCAGCGACAAGCGTTTCCTTCGATGCAGTGAAATCAGCGGGGCATGGAAGGTCGTTTACTAGACGGACGAAGGAACCAAAGATCCCGGGTTGAAGAATAGTCTGGTTTGCGCCAGTGCCACGGAGTTCGGGCGGTCTGTCAGCTGTCACAAAAATGACGGGCACGCCGGAATGAGAGGCCTCGACACAGGCAGGCAGGAGGTTGGCAACAGCGGATCCACTGGTCGTAATGCAGACGGTGGGAAATCCGGTCGCCATGGCGTGACCAAGGGCTGCAAAAGACATGCCGCGTTCGTCATAATGAATGGTCACCGATAAATCATCACATTCTGCCAGAGCAGCGATGAGAGGAGACGATCTGGCCCCGGGACTCATAAAAAATCTGCTGATGCCAAGATTTCGCAATCCATCAATCACCATGCGACCCCATTCCCGATTGGTGAGCGGCAAATTGCTCATGGTGCCAGAATATGGAGGACTCCGGAGATTTTATCCTCGAGTTCCATCCACTCGCGTTCGGCGTCCGAGCCCGCCACAATCCCGGCGCCGGCAAAAACATTGAGTTGGTTTCCAATCATGTGCATGGAGCGAATCGCCACGCAGAACTCCGCATCCTCCCGAGAAATCCAGCCTAAAGGACCAGCATACCAGCCTCTATCGAAGCACTCGTTATTTTCAATGAAAGCGAGGGCCTTGGTTGTAGGCGAACCACACGTGGCTGGAGTCGGGTGCAACTCATCCAGTATAGCCTCGTCCGACAACCCATCGGCAAGTCGCCCGCTCAGTTGGGTTCGCAAATGCTGGAGCCTCGAAAGTTTCAGGACGGTCGGCTTTTCATCATGGGAAAAATCCGCACAGAGACGACGGAATGCGCGAGACAACTCGTCCACCACAAACTGGTGCTCGAGTCGTTCTTTTGAATACTCCCTCAATTGGGATTCCAAGCGTGTGTCTTCGGCTGGATCAAGGCTTCGGGGGCGAGTGCCTGCAACGGCCTCGCTTTCGATAGATGGACCCAATCGGCGATAAAGCTGCTCGGGGCTTGCTCCAAGAAAGGCCCCTGAGGTTTTTGTCGGCTCAAAACAGAAGTGAAAACAAGCGGGCGTCTCACTCATAAGCAAGGCCAACAGCGCATACGGAGAAATCTTTTCGGCCAATTCGAATGTGGATTGACGAGCTAGAACGACCTTGTCCAGTTCGCCTGCGGAAATTTGCGCGAGCGCCAATTGAACGGCCTCAGACCACTGCGAAAAATGAGGTTGGTCGAATCTGGTGAGGATGCCCGGCTTTCTTTGCTTGGACATGACATCAATGCCGTTCAGCCATCCGGAAACAAGAGATGTTTCGAGATCGTCGCGAGTGAAGTGGATCGCAAGTTTGGTCAAAGCACCCGCACGAGTGACTTCTGCCTTGGGAATGAAATAGACCTCACTGGGAAAAGGCCACTTCGCCACACCGGAGCCGAGAGCAAATCGGGAGCCCCCGAAAACGCGAATCCCGGGATCCGAATTTGAAAGTAAGCCAGCAAGGTCTGAGACGCTTCCAGTGGCTACTTGACCAAATGCCAGCAATGGGGCCCCGCCGCTGCGAGATCGCCAAAATATTTTAGGAAAAAGCGGGGCGGATTCGAGCCAGCTTGGACTCAATGAGAAGTCGTCATTGATGATCCACTCCCGACGCAAAACCCCCGTAGCGCTCGATAGCTCCGATGCGGATGGTCCGTCTAAACAGGACCATTCCCCAGTGTGCAATGTGATTGGGTCGTGAGATGCCAGCGGTGTCATTTTTTAAATATTACGACGGGAGTCCTCTCAAAGGTGTGGATTCATTTCCAAATCTGAATAAAAGATAGTGGCATCCATGCCAAGCCCTGCCGCACATACCCTCACCCGCCGGATTCAATTTGCCGACACTGACGCGGCTGGCGTTGCCCACTTTTCCCGGTTGCTCGTCATGGTGGAAGAAGCCGAACACGATTTTTTGCAATCCTACAAAATCCCGATTTTGACAGAAACTTCCGCTTGGCCATGTGTCTCACTCGAAGTGAGCTACGTTGGGATGTGCAAATTTGGCGACGAGATCACTATCGAATTGCGCATCTTAAAAGTTGGCACAACTTCTGTCACTTATGAGTTCCTCGCAACAAGGAATGGATCCTCGCAATCATCCCGTGTGTTTTCAGGAAAAATGGTCAAATGCCATATAATGCCAATGCAATCGGAAGCAGTCCCGATACCCGAATCCATTCGCAAAGTATTCAACCACTTTTTGGTTCATTCGCCCTGAAATCTCAGTCTTTCTGCGGAGCTACAACTGCAGTGCCAGCAGATGGTTTTTCTCCAAACTCACCTCTCGCGAGATAATGTCGATAGCGCGCCAAGATGCTGGTCACATATTGCTTCGTGAGTGGAAAATCCATGACTCCCTTTAGATCTTCAGCGGTGAAATCTGTAACGGGGCCGGAACTTTTTTCCCAACGCTTCACGCGGGTGCGACCCGCATTGTACTCCGCCAGGGCGAATGGAATAGGATCATCTTTGTGTGCCCAATGCTTGATAGCTCGCCCGAGATACCAAGTGCCGATCTCGATATTTGTTTTAGGATCGAATAGGTCTGTTGGCGTGAAAGTCTCTATCTTTTCCGATTTGACCCAATCCGCTGCCGCCACCTCGGTGATTTGCATAAGCCCACGTTCCCCGTGGCTTCCTTGAATCTGAGGCTGAAAACGAGTCTCGCGCCAAATCACGGCCTTCACGAGTGATGGGTTCACTCCATGTCGTGCCGCAGCCTGCGCGATAAGAGCATCATAGCGAGTGAACCGTTCATGGAAGATCAGTTCCTGAACAGCGTAGTCACGCATCGGACTGCGCCGTATGTAAAAGTAACACGCCGCGACCAGCAGGCTGACGGTAACAAACAGGGCAATCAGTATCCCAAGCCTTGCAGGGCGAAACATGAATTCCAATCTACATGCTCGAATGCAGGAAATCAATTGCAGGATCCATCTGCAGTTTTGCTCTTTTCGCCAATACCCAAAATCAGGCAAGTTGAAGTCATGCTGAATTACATCTGGCTCGGCCTCGTTCTCGTGGCCGTTCTTCTTGGAGGATTTACTGGTCACTTGCAGGAAATCACGAACGCTGCATTTGACGCATGTAAGAATGCGGTGATGACTATCGCTCTCCCTCTTGCCGGAGTCATGGCCCTGTGGCTAGGCCTGATGAAGATCGCCGAGAAATCCGGATTGGTGAACCTTCTCGCAAAAGCTCTCCGTCCCCTCCTCTGCTGGCTTTTCCCGGATGTCCCAGCAAACCACCCTGCCATGGGATCCATGGTCATGAATATGGCTGCAAATATGCTCGGCCTGAGCAACGCCGCCACTCCTCTGGGACTGCGAGCGATGCAGGACTTGGAAAAACTCAATTCCCGTCCCGGAACCGCAACGAATGCGATGTGCACATTTCTCGCCATCAACACCAGTTCCATTCAGCTCATACCTGCCACCACCGTAGCACTCCTGGCTGCAGCCGGTTCAAAGAATCCGACGGCCATTATCGGAACCGCATTTTTTGCCACCTGCTGCTCCACTCTAGCGGGCATACTCGCAGTAAAGTCCCTTGAGCGCTTGCCAATCTACACACTGCCGCCCCCGGAAAAGCCGATTGTCGATCCCGGTACAGAGACATCCTCCGATGAAGAAACATTCGTCTCTCCAAAATGGTGGGGCAATCTCGCGCTCGTCGCTTTTGCTGGATGCTTTCTCTGGTTCGGATGGAACTTCGTCTCTTCTTCGCACGAATCAAAAAGTTTGCTCGTTAGCGTGGTTGAGGCTGTCTCTTATTTGGCTATTCCCTTTCTCATTGCCTTTTTTCCTCTCTACGCCTCGCTTTGCCGCGTTTCCGTTTACGAAGAGTTCATCGAGGGCGCAAAGGAGGGCTTCCAAGTCTCTGTGAGAATCATTCCTTACTTGGTGGCCATTATCTCGGCAGTCGCCATGTTTCGGGCTGCGGGAGGCATCGACATGCTGGCAAAAGCCCTAGGTCCACTTCTGTCCGCCATCCAACTGCCAACCGAGCTCTTTCCCTTGGTTCTTATGCGCCCCCTCAGTGGTAGCGGATCGAATGCCATCTTCGCTGAGTTGCTCCAGAGCCAAGGCCCGGACAGCCTCATAGCAAAAATGGGAGCGACCGTTCTCGGAAGCACCGAAACAACCTTTTACGTAATCGCTGTCTACTTTGGCTCAGTAGCGGTAAGACGGAGCCGCCATGCTGTCCCAGCTGGTCTCATCGCCGATATAGCAGGCATCATTGCCTCGATAGCCATCTGCCGCTTTGTTTTCGCAAACTGACAAAAACGTCACAGCAACATGATCCCAAAACTCGTAAGTGTACGCATTTTACCGAATTGTGGATTGCCTTGATCGTCCACTTGAGTAAGTATTAATGCCTATGTCATTTACGACACCCAAACTTCCAGCCACAGGCATCGTTGCCAATCTTTCCGAGGAAGACCGTGATACACTCAGCTCCTACGGGACATTTCATCTCGCTCAAGTCGGTGCGGTTCTGATCGAGCAAGGTCATTCTCACGGGAAACTATTCTTCACCCTATCCGGTTTGATGCATGCGCGCCGAGTCGATGATGGAAATGATATTCTTCTTGGAAGAATCGAACCCGGCGAGTGGGTCGGCGAGGTCGATTTGTTTGATCCCTCCAGCGCGGTTTGCTCGGTGGTGGCGGTCGAGCCAACTCAATATTGGGAAATCACACGCGATGACTTGGAGGAATTTCTTAATAACTACAACGCTGCAGGAATCATCCTCATGATCGGTCTGGCAACCACGCTGAGTCAGCGAATTCGTGGAATCACAGCCAAACTTGCCGAACAAGCGGACATCAACAAATTCCGCGAGATGACAGTGGAGCTTGAGTAAAGAATGCGTCCGCTTGCGATCGAAAGCCACCCCTAGGCTTATTGATCTTCTCGGCGATCATCGGCGCGTTCTTCAAAACGGGTGTATTCTTCAAGGAATGTGAGATTGATATCTCCCGTTGGTCCGTTGCGCTGTTTCGCGATAATAAGAGTGGCTTTTCCTGCCGCTTCTTTTTTGGCTTCATCATCCTCAGCGTAGTATTTGTCCCGCACGAGTAGTCCAACCACGTCGGCGTCCTGCTCGATTGTTCCAGACTCGCGAAGATCGCTGAGGCGGGGGCGCCCTTTGGCGTCGCCACCCGTCCGTTGTTCCGGATTTCGGTTCAGCTGGGCAAGAACGATGACCGGGATTTTCAACTCCTTGGCGAGCGCTTTGATGCCATAGGAAATTTCTTGGATTTCGATCTGGCGATTGTCCTGTCCCCTCTTGGAGTTCGAACGCAAGAGCTGAAGATAATCAATCACGATCAACTCGATCTTCTCGCGGTTGCGGAGTCGGCGCGCTTTCGCTCTCAACTCCAGAATGCTCAAACCAGGCGTGTCATCAACGAAGATTTTGGCTTTGGAGAGAACACCTGCCGTGACGCTGATGCTTGTCATCTCATGCTTGCCGAAAAATCCCTCGCGAATTTTCTGTCCGTTTACGCGGGCGCGCGAACAAAGCAAGCGCTGCACAAGTTGTTGGGAACTCATTTCCAGGCTGAAAACAGCCACAGGCTTGTTGCCATCGATTGCCACATGCTCCGCAATGTTCATTGCGAATGCGGTCTTTCCCATCGAGGGACGGGCCGCAATAACAAACATTTCTCCTTCGTGAAGACCGTTCGTCATCCTATCCAGGGAGGCGAAGCCCGTTGGAAGACCGGTAATGCTGCCTCTCGTGGTAACCAGTTTTTCAATACCATCAATGGCCTGATCTACCATTTCCTTGAGCGTCGGCATCGAGGAACGAAAGCGTTCCTCCCCGATCGAGAGAACCTTGGCCTCGACTTCATCGAGAAGGATTTTCACATCCCCCTGCTCCTCATAAGAACGGGCCACATATTCCGTACAGGTTCCGATTACTTGTCGAAGGAGAAACTTTTCGCGAATGATCTCGCGGTAATAGTCCGCATTGGCAGCTGTCGGTACAAAGGTAAAAAGCTCGGTGACAATTCCAGCCCCACCAACCTCATCAAGCATCCGCCGATCTTCCAGAATTTGCGTGAGCGCAATCAGGTCGATCGGACGCCCGGTATTCCGCATCTCGACAAGCACCTCGAATATTTTTTGATGGGACGGGAGGTGGAAATGCTTCGCCTCCATCTGGGAGATGCAGTCGTCCAGAACCGTGGCTGAATGCAATATCGAGCCGAGCAGTCCCTTCTCTGCGTCGATGCTTTGAGGGAGCGCCCGATGAACGTCGGGAAGATAAGCGCCAGCCCTCTGATTGTAATCCACTAGTTTTTTCTTTTTTCCCTTTCCTTCCCCACCACCGTTCGCGGGGGAATTGTTGCCTGCGGTTGGCTCAGCAGCTGATGAAGGCATTGTAAAAAACAGGTGAAATCGACGAAGTTAAAACCGAGTAAAAAGTAGATGAAAGGGTATCTCGAATTTGCAAAAAGAAAAACGGGAAAGTTATCCCGAGTTGAGACAACTTTCCCGCAAGATCTTATTGAAACTTATTCCTTGCTGGCGACTTTGCGACGGGGCTTCCGTTCGGCAGAGTCCTCGGCAGTTGAAGGAGCTTCTGCACCGGCCGGAACATGGACATTCACTTGAACTTTAAGTGTTGCTGTGACGTCGGCATGCACCCTGACGCTGACATTGTGAGCGCCGCTTTCTTTGATCGCTTTCTCAAGCACCACAGCATGCTTGGGAAGGTCTTCCAATTTGAGGTCTTGAACGAGGCGATCATGAATGTCTTTGGCTGTGACAGATCCGAAAGCTTTGCCGGATGCGCCAGCTTCGAGTGTGAACACGGGCGAGAGTTTGTTGATTTTCGAAGCAAGCTCCTCGGCTGCCGTCAGTTCACGAGCTTCACGCTCAGCGCGTTTGGCCTTGAGGTGGTTGATTTGGCGCGTCGAGCCAGCGGTGATCTCAAGAGCCTTGCCTTGTGGGAGCAAAAAATTGCGAGCAAAGCCACGGCGGACTTTAACGATATCTGCTTCGGCGCCGAGGTTCGGAATGTTCGCGGTAAGAATAACTTCAGTGTAGGCCATAAAAATGATTTAAATAAACGGGAGGCAAATCATATCGGGCATGAAGGCATTGTCAATAAAAGCATCACGGGTTTTTTAAGAATGTTCGAACCCCTAAAAAGATACTGCCCGTCGCAGCGAATGCTACAACGGGCAGTTGTTCCCCCCAGAACGATTTCAGAATATTCAAGCCTCGCTCGATCGCAAGGATTAATTTTCAATAATAGATCTCCATTTGATATCGCAGGATGAGCGTGCTTGCGGAGGGCCTCCCAGATGACGATATTCGGCAAGATGTTTGCGAGAGTATTACCCGATCAGGCCGCCGGTCGATTGCTGGACTATCGTGTACCGGAATCAATGGCAGACTCGATCGGTATTGGGTCCCGTGTACGCGTCCCTGTTCGCACGCGCCTGCTCACGGGCACCGTGATCGAGATGCTCGCGACTTGCGAATTCAAGTCCGTCAGGGATGTCAGCCAACTTGTGGATGAAAAGCCGATGATCCGTCCGGCTCTTTTGGAACTGGCGCGATGGATGGCCGACTATTACTGCTGCCCGCTTGAAACGGCTGTTTGCAGCGTCCTTCCTGTGGCGGTGCGCGATGGACGAGTCTCCGTAAAAAAACAAAACTCTGTACGCTTGATTGCCCCCATAGCAGAGGAACAGCTCGAAGCACTGGCTCGAAAGGCTCCGAGACAAGCAGACGCCCTCCGTGTTCTAATCAAAGCAGGCGGTCCCCTCCCCGTCTCGACAGCGGCGGATCAAGCCGGGGTGAGCGATAGTGTTTTCCGCACCCTGGAAAAGAATGGATTGGTCGTGATCGAGTCCGCTGTGGTGGGTCGCAATCCCTACTCCGAACGCTTCGTGCCCAATGCGGAACTGGTCCTCAACGCGGAACAAACGGAAGCCATGGTTGCTGTTCGGGAAGCAATGGAAAAACCGGGTCAGCCGATATTGCTTTTTGGCGTTACGGGGTCGGGCAAAACCGAAATCTATCTTCGTTCCATCCGCGAATCTGTCAACCAAGGCCGGACGGCGCTCGTGCTCGTTCCCGAAATCGCACTCACCCCGCAAACAGTGGAACGTTTTAAATCCCGGTTTGCGGACATGCAGGACCGCATCGCCGTTCTTCACAGCCACCTCTCCGAAGGAGAACGTCACGACGAGTGGCACAAAATCCACGACGGATCGGCCCGCATCGTTATAGGAGCGAGAAGTTCGATTTTTGCGCCTCTGGAAAATCTCGGAGTGATCATCGTGGATGAAGAACACGAAGGATCTTACAAACAGGACGAGGCACCACGCTACAATGCCCGTGACATGGCTGTTCTTCGTGGGGCGCGTGAAGGTGCGGCTGTCATTCTTGGCAGTGCCACTCCCTGTCTGGAAAGTTGGCACAATTCCCAGACGGGCAAATATCGACTTGTGAGACTGAATCAGCGAGTCGATGACAAAAGCATGCCGGTCGTTCGCGTGGTTGATTTGCGTCGTCAGGCTCGAGCCACACCGGAGGGCGGCATTCTAGCCAAGCCACTCTATGAGGCTATCGAGGGCAGAATGGCGAAAGGAGAACAGACCATCCTTTTTCTCAATCGGCGCGGGTTTTCCACATCGATGATATGCGAAGCGTGCGGTCATGTATGCCAGTGCCCGGACTGCAGCGTTTCGCTCACCTACCATCGTGCCGCAGAGCGCCTTGTTTGCCACATTTGCGGACACACGCGCAAAGCCCCGAAGGCTTGCCCAAAGTGCTCCGACCCAAAAATCCGGTTCGCCGGAGTCGGAACTCAAAAGGTCGAGGAAGCATTGAAAAAGATTTTTCCCAAGGCCCGTATCGCGCGTATGGATGCCGACTCCATGACTCGCAAGGATGCCTACCGCGATACACTTGGGGCCTTCAAGGAAGGCAAAATCGATATTCTGATCGGAACTCAGATGATCGCCAAGGGACTTCATTTTCCAAATGTGACACTCGTCGGAATCGTTAATGCGGATCTCGGCTTGCACGTCCCCGATTTTCGAGCGGGGGAGCGTACATTTCAGTTGCTAACCCAGGTTGCCGGTCGCGCGGGCCGGGGCGAGATGGAGGGCGAAGTCTATGTCCAAACATTCACCCCTTTCAGTCCATCGATTCAGTTTGCACGTCATCACGACTTTCAAGGATTCATGGAGCAGGAGATGGAATTTCGCGAGAAGTTCGCCTATCCGCCCTTTGGAAGAATGGCGATGATCACGCTCCGCGGAACGGTTCGGGAGCGGGTGGAATTTTCCGCCCAGACACTTTCACGCAAGCTCAAATCGGCTGCGCGGAAGGGAATCACCATTGGAGAGGGCGTTCCTGCGCCACTTGAAAAAGCCAAGACCTACCATCGCTTCCAAGTCTCGATGCGAGGATCTTCCTCGATGCATTTGTCCCGACTTGCGAAAGAAACATTGGAGACATTGACCATGCCCGAGGATGTTTTTGTGGCTGTGGACATCGATCCGCTACATCTTATGTGATCGAGTAGATGCGAGTTCATCCTGTCATTTATTATTTTTTCAAAAATTTCATCCGCCTTGTATTGGTGGTGATTTTTGCAGGCTTGCCTTCCGCTGCGTATTACTTGCGCGTCCACGGCATCGGCTTTGGAGCCAAGGAAGCGCTCGGGAAGGCCTTGAGCAGCCCACTTATTGAAGTTCAAATAGGCAAACTGGCATTGGATCCCTTTAACGGGTTGCTCGCAAAAAATGTAGTGGTGCGTGACACCAAGCACCACGGACGCACGCTAGGCACACTCGACAGACTGGCTATTTCACTGAATCTGAGCCGACTCATGCATCGATCACTGGTTGTCGACCGTCTGAGTCTGTTCAATGCCAGCGCCTCAATCCCTCTTTCGGAAAGCGATTCCGCAGCCCGTTTGAAAGTCGAGGATATCCATGGTGAAATCGTGTTACTCGGAGACCGTCTGAGATTGAGCCTCATTGAGGGAGTCGTTGCAGGCATTCAGATCAAGTTCAGTGGAGAAATTCTCAACCCATTCGAGTTTAATTTGGTCCCGACCGGAGAAAATACCGACACGAAGGATCCCCTCGCCATTCTGAACTCAATTACCCGCACATTGGCGGAATTTTCTTTTCCCGACGGTCCGCCGGTACTCGGTGCCGAATTCGAAATGGATGCACTCCATCCAGACTCCCTCGAAATACCGCAATTTCATTTGTCAGCGCCCCGCATCATCCACAAAAAAGGGCGCATTGACTCACTGAACATCACCGGTGAATACGCGAATGGCATTCTGCGCGTTCCGGTCATTCAATTCAAAGACAATGAAGGAAGTTTGCAGGCCTCCGGAGAATGGAACCGCAGCACGTCCAAATCCACGATCTCTTTGATATCCTCTCTGAATCCGACATCCCTCCTGCATGCATTGCTGCCAAACAACGGGGAAATACAAAAGCTGGTTTTCAGTCAACCTCCCCGCCTTGACGCGGAAGTCGAGCTGCGGTTCGCCGGAGAAAAAGCGGAGTTTCACGTCACAGGTAGTTTTGCCGCACCGGAGTTGCTTTACGATCAAGTTGCTTTCAGCGATGTGGGATGCAGTTTCGCTTGGAAGGACGGGCATTTTTATGCGCGCGACATCCTAGTAAAAACACAACGTGGCGCTCTTGAGGGGAATCTTTGGATTGCCAAGGATGACCTTCGCATTTCCCTACACAATACCATTCCCCCGACGGACCTCTCATCTCTCGTAGGCCCGAAGGCTCGCGAAATTCTTAACAGTACGCAGTTCACGGATACTCCCGATATCTCTGTCACTCTTCAGTCCACGAACCTCGACTTTGCCAATATGCATGGCAAAGGTCACCTCAAACTTGGACGCACAGCCATGCGTGGAGCTTGTATGGATAGCGTGGAGTCGGATTTTGAAATTTCCAACGCGTGTGCCACCTTTACGAATATTCTCGTTGCATCCGGAAGCGGACGGGCTACGGGCATTGTGGCCTATGATGTGGGCAAACAGGAGGTTCGACTTGATAAAATCCGATCGACACTCATTCCAGTCGATGTGATGACCTGGATCGATCCGCGAATTGCAAAAACGATCACCCCTTACCGCTTTCACTCAGCCCCCAGTCTAGCAGTGCAAGGGAAGGTTCACATGCACGATCCGACCAAAAACAATCTCAGCATACAAGTCGAAGCCCCAACGGGCCTTGATTACGACCTCCTGACGAAGACACTTTCATTCGAACGAACAAGCGCAAAAGTGGACATCCTCAACAACAGGGTGGTGGCAAATATTAAACGGGCCGATCTCATGGGAGGGAATGTGGCGCTTGTAGCCGATGTCTCGACCAATCCCATGGATCCCGTTTTCAGCACGAACCTCACGCTCTCGCGTGTTAACTTCTCCAAGCTCACCGATCTCTACTTCGGCTACGATGACTCGAAGGGCGTCATCAGCGGCAAGTTTCAATTCCGTGCCCGAATGAAGGAAGAATCGCAAATGGTCGGTAATGGAAGCCTCCGCATCGAGGACGGCAATGTCTTTGCGATTCCTCTACTCGGACCGTTTTCCTACATTCTTGGAACGGTCATACCGGGCGTTGTCTACAATCATGCTCGAACGGCCACAGCGGATTTCACCGTCGCAAATGAAAAAGTCACTACCAAGAACATCGAAATTCAAGGCCGTGGGTTCAGTATGTATGGTGATGGAAGCATCCATTTTCTTACCGGCGGATTGGACATGAGTATGCGCATCAACGCGCAAGGAATCCCCGGTCTCGTCTTTTTTCCAGTCAGCAAGCTCTTCGAATATTACTCGAACGGAACCATGTCGGAACCAAACTGGAGTCCCAAAATCATCCCGCGCATTCCAGTGCTGGGTGGTCCTTCAAAAAAACCGAGCAATCGTTAGCAAAAGTCGAACTCCGCAACCACAGGGAGGTGATCGGACACATTCGAGTCAATCACGCGCGCTGATTTCAGAGCGAGTTTGGAGTTAAAAAAAATGTGATCCACGACATACGGCCGCCTGTGCCATGTGACTGCCGTATTTTGAGCCGTCTGAAATCCGATATTGCCAAACTGCTGCACGATATTCTCGCCTGGGGCCGCGTTCATATCCCCAGCCAATATCACGGCTCCACCTGCGTGGAGCTTAAGCCTTTGCTCAATGATATTGCGCTGCTCGGGATGCGAGTCACTTGAACTGCCGATCATGAAAAACGCTTGGAGATGCGTATTCATCAATCGGATGTCATGTCCATCGATCGTGGTAGAAGCCTCGATCAGAAGACGGGAGGACGCTCGCCGCATTTTTCCCTCAAACTCAAATTGAAGATCCGCAGCGGGCAAATCAATTCTTTCAAAATCACTAAGTGGGGTCTTTGAAAAGATGGCCAATCCGAGACCGAATGGAATCTCCGTGTCATTTTGAAGGGGATAGGAGAACACCGAATCATAAATGCCGAGAATTTCACGAAGCCTGCCGTAGTTGGGCGGGGGATTTATCTGCTGACCGCCATCAAACCCTCGTTCCACTTCCTGAAGGCAGATGATGTCAGCCCCTTGATCACGAATAAAGTGCCCGACCCCATCCAAGTCCATCGCGGAAGTAAAAGGATCACCTTCAATCCATGGGTGACCATTTTGAATATTAAAGGTTAGGATACGAATGGGCATTATGGGAGAGGAC
>JALQZP010000140.1 GCA_023258235.1 Terrimicrobiaceae bacterium
AGCTGATTTTCCAACTTTCACCATTGGGGAATGGTGAAAACAAATCCGCCGCAGTTCAATCCTTGGAGGGGATGGGGGGCTGCGGCGGTACTTTTTTAGCGAAGGCGGTAGGGAAAATAGGAGTCAGGGTCAGTTTTTGGATAGAATTGACAAAATTGACGGGATTGAATGCCTTCGTGCGGGCGGATTCGTTGTAAGCGGTGCGTGTAGTGCGACTACTGGAGATGCTGTAAGTGTCATAGCCTCCAGACTACGACATCTCCACTACCTACGGCAGGTGGTGCTCCGTGCAACGCTTACATTACAACCAAACAACAACGACTTGGCATTTTTCGAAACACCCGCGAGTATCAGTGCACCGAACTTCCTATGAAAAAATCCAACCTGTTTCAGATCCTCGCCGCCGCTTGCCTCTCGGCTTCCTTGCTTTTCGCGGCAGATCCTGCTCCCACAACCGCCGCGCCTGATTTCGAGGCCATGCGCAAAGAGGTCGAGGCACTTGGCAAAATAACCGAAGCTCCGAAATACGAGGTTTTGGACCGCCCCGATTCCACACCGAATCTCAAGCCGATCTTCTACTCCGGACTCGATTATCAGGGCAAACCGACCACAGTTTTTGCCTGGCTAGGTGTTCCTGAAAACACCGAGGGCAAAAAAGTGCCTGCGGTCGTTCTGGCACACGGTGGGGGCGGAGCGGCTTCGAAGGATTGGGTCAAAAATTGGAACAACCACGGCTATGCCGCCATCAGCATGTCGCTGGAAGGCCAGACGGAATACGATCCCGCCCTCAAGGGATACGCCAGAAACCCGAATGGCATTCCGACACGCCCCGGCATCTTTGGCGACGCGGGTGCTCCGATCAAAGACCAGTGGATGTATCATGCGATTGCCAATGTGAACCTCGCCGCTGCTCTCCTAAGGAGCCTGCCGGAGGTCGATCCCGAGAAGGTTGGCATCATGGGGTGCTCTTGGGGTGGGATCATCACCTCCACCGCGATCGGTATCGATCCCCGCTACGCCTTTGCGATTCCGGTTTACGGCTGTGGAGGGCTGGATGCCGTTCCGAACCACTGGGGTGGTACTCTGAGTGGCAACGAAGTTTACAAAAAGGTCTGGGATGCCAACCTGCGTTTGGACCGCGCACGCATGCCGATCCTCTGGTTCTCTTGGCCGCAAGACGCCCATTTCTCGATGGAAGCCGTCAATAAATCCCGAAAAAAGGCGGGCAGCGAAGTTTCCGAACTGTGCCTGATCCCCGGCATGGGCCATGGCAATCTGACGGACCGCGCCGAATGGTTCGCTTTTGCGGACAGCGTCCTCAAGGAAGGCAAACCTTGGATTCAGGAAAAATCCTCCAGACTCGAAAGCGCAAAAGCCAAGGCCACCTTCGAATCCTCAAAGCAACTGGAATCCGCCGTGCTTGTCTCCACCACCGGCACCGGCCACACCGGTTCGCGCACCTGGGTCGAAACCCCTGCCACGCTCACGCAGGAAAACGGCCTGTGGGTTGCGGAGGCGAATGTGCCCCAAGGCACTACGGCTTGTTTCTTGAATCTGAAGACCGGCCCGCTCACCGCATCCTCCGACTACTTCGAAATCAAGTAGTCTTTTAACCGATCGGGGCGACTTTTCCGGGGTTGTGGTTTCGATACTGAACCCAATCCGAAAACGAATTTTAAACCAAAAGTGCTTGCTTTTGGATTTTTGGCGTCCCGCCTGCGTGCGTTGGCATGTTCCTTGGATCCAGTGGGCAGGGTGCGAGCAAGTAGACCAGTGTCCACACGGCCGAGACGGCCATGCCTCCTTTCTTTTGCGCTGCAAAGTCCAATTTCTAAGGGACAATGGTATTAGAAAGGATGCCAGGAATCGAAGCGCAGCGGTACCCTTTGTTCAATTTGACCACGCTTCCATTCGAACAACCTTCGATTGTTCTTGATGCAAGGCCCCGACCTTTTCGGTTGTGTTCCATTTGTGAAACACCGAACCGATCTCGATCACTCTCCGCTTGAGCGGTGTTTTCTGCGATAGGCGGCGGGGGATTCCCTTGTGACCTTTTTGAAGACCCGGCTCATGTAAAAACGGTTCACGAAACCGGTGTTTTCCGCGATCTCATCCAAAGTTTTTCGGGTGTGGAGAAGCAAGGCGGCCGCCTCCCTCACGCGGATTTCCCTCACATACTTCGCCGGGGTCGTGCCGTGGAATTTCCTGAACTCCTCGGCCAATTTGGCGGTGCTAATTCCCGCCACACCGGCGAGTTCCTTGATCGTGAGTTCGTCCCTGTAGCGCTCTTCGATGTGGCGTTGGGTCTTGACCAGATGCTCCGGTATCACTGGATTCCAATCCAGTTCCCGCCTCGCCAGAACGGTCAACACCAAGGCCTTCGTCAGGTGAAAATTCCTGTCCGTCGGTTGCAGTTCCTTCACCTCGAGAATCGCTTCCTTCAGCTCCTGAGCGAGCGCCAATTCGGCCGGACTGGGTTGAAATGCGAGCGCACCGACCATCTTTTCGGACAACTTTCTCGAAACACTGAAGTGGACCCAGAGCGATGGCGACGGCTTGGTTGATTTGCAGTGGAAGAGTTGGTGTGGCGGGATCACAACGATCCGATCCGGATTCAAATCCACCACTTCCTTCTCGAAGACCACGCTGTGGCCGGTGTCCGTGTTGTAATACAAGCGCCAGAACGGCCCGAATACCGATGGAAAATTCCAACCTTGGTTCGCCTTGAGATACCCGCATTCATGGATCACCACTCCGCTCCGGGGAGAGTCGGCCCAGAGGGGATCATGCACGATGCCCACACCCGAAAACGGAGAATCATAGGCTCCGATATTTTTCCGCCTCAAATCGCCTGCCAAACCTGGACGCGGATTTTTGGAGTGCCGGGTTTTTGCAGGTCGGGACTTTGTAGTCATCGCTTGACTCGAAGGAATGTGACCGGTTTCTTTGAAAAAGACATAGTGACGGCAGGTCTGAAGTGTTTCTAACTCGAGAAATGTCGGTGTTATTTTAAAAAAAGATACAAAAAAAGTGTGTTCGGACATGGACTTGCCAAGCCCTGGAGTTTATATAAATCACATATGAAGCTACCCCCGCCTTTTGCCAGACACGCGTCCAGCATGCATTCAACTCTTCTCGTAGAACTGTGCGTGAGCGGATCGATCCAAACCCTCGAACTTTTTTGATACCATGATTCTTTTAGGAATAGGACTGCATGCATTGGGGGGAATCGCGGCGGCCAGTTGCTACATTTCCCAGAAAGGCGCGACGAAATGGTCGTGGCAAACGTACTGGATCGTGTTTTGTGTGATGGCTTGGTTTCTCATGCCGCTTGGCATATCGTCGCTCACGGTTCCGGATCTCGGCGCAGTCCTCCGCGAGGCGCCGCACGATGTGGCGCTGAAGGTCTTTTTTTATGGGGCGCTGTATGGCTTCGGCGGCATGGCCTTTGCCTTGGCGATCCGGTGCATTGGATTTTCGATGACCTACGGAATGGCGATCGGCATCTCGGCGGTATTCGGCACGGTGGTGCCGCAAGTGCTGGATGGCACATTGGTGGATAATTTCCAAAAACCGGGTGGTCTCATGGTGCTGGTGGCGTTCATTCTTTCGATGGTGGGCGTTGCGGTCTGTGGGAGGGCGGGTTTTCTGAAAGAGCGTGAAATCGCAGACAAGGGCGAGGGAGAATCGGGCTTCGACATGCGGAAGGGGATTTGGTTGGTGGTGCTGGCCGGCATCCTCTCTGGCATATTCGGTGTGGGGGCCGCAGCGGGACAACCCATCGACAATATCGCCAGCCAGCACGGGGCGATGGCGGGTTTTGCCGGATACCCGAAATACATCTTTCTCACGGGCGGCACGCTGCTGACGAATCTCATATGGTGGCTCATTGTGTGCGTGCGGCGCGGAACCTTGCGGGAGTTCATCTCGGTGCCCGGTGGCGCGAGCTGCCTGGCGTTTTGTTACTTGATGGCGCTCATCGGCGGCATGCTGTGGTTCATCCAGTTTATCTTTTACGAATTGGGACACGCCAATATGGGGAATTTCAAATTCATCAGTTGGGGGATCCATATGGCGATGCTCGTGTTTTTCAGCTTCGTCGTCGGACTCGTGTTCCGCGAGTGGCATAATTGCAAGCGCCAGACGATCGGGGTCCTGCTCGCGGGGCTTTTGATCATGGTATTTTCCTTCGGCCTCATCACCTACGGTTCGTTGGTCGGTGAACGCGAGGCGGCAAAAACCGGAACGCCTGCCGCCACAAAATCCCATTAACCCAAGCTTATGAAACGATACGGAAGCATCATCGGGGTGAAGCCCGAAAAACTCGACGAATACAAGCGGCTCCACGCCGCCGCATGGCCCGGAGTTTTGCGCATGATCCATGACTGCCATATTCGGAATTATTCGATTTATTTCCGCAAGTTCCCGGACGGAGCGCATTATCTGTTCAGCTACTTCGAATATATTGGCGACGATTTTGCCGCCGATATGGCCAAGATGGCTGCCGATCCGGAAACCCAGCGCTGGTGGGAGGCCTGCAAGCCCTGTCAGCAACCGCTCTCCGACCGCGCCGGCGGTGAATGGTGGGCGGATATGGAGGAAGTTTTCCACTGCGATTAACCACAACCCCAACCAACCATGAACGACGACCACGCCACAGCCACACTCACACGTCCGCCGAAGCACCTCGACTACAGTCTCACGGGCGAGAATTCCACGAGAGCAATCGAGCGCGGGCTTGCCGAAGCCGATTGGTATCAAAGCCCCGTGCCCCGCGCTGAGATGCGCAAACTTCTCGAGCGGCGTGACGGTCCGGCCATCCGCGATACGATTTTGTGGTTTGGTCTGCTGGGGCTCACAGGGTGGGGGACTTTTGCACTTTGGGGGACATGGTGGGTCGTTCTGCCCTATGCTGTGTATGCAGTGCTTTATGCCACGGCATCCGACTCCCGCTGGCACGAGGCCGGGCACGGCACCGCCTTCCGTACGGAT
>JALQZP010000141.1 GCA_023258235.1 Terrimicrobiaceae bacterium
TCTGCTTCCCCTGCGACCCCAATGATCCCTGTCATCACCGTGAAGATGACCACGCAGGCAAGGTTGCGGAGGAATGCCGTCATAAGGCTGGCGGCTGAATTTAATTGTTCGAGATTGATTGGTGCCATGTTACTACTTTGTTTACGAGATCTTGAGTTAGATCGGGTTGAGTATCTGCAAGGTTTTTTGATTCGCTGGGATCCGACGATAGATCATAAAGCTCCGGGCGGCTGCCATCGTAGTCGCACAGCAATTTCCATTTGTCGTGCCGAACTGCCAGATCAGGCAAATTCTTAAATCCATAGTAATTATTCCTGTCCGGCGGGCGACTGAAATAGATGGGGCTTTTGCGCGATTCGTTCGATCTGCCCAATAAGACATCAAGTAGCACTTCGCCGTCGTAGGTTGCATCGACTGGCGATTGGGCCCCAGTCAGTTTTAGAAGTGATGGCGTCAGGTCAATCGCCGAAAAAACCGACTCTTTATTCCTTGAACCGAGGGCATTTTTCGCCATCAGGCCAGGAGCCCACACGATGAGAGGCGACCGGATACCGCCTTCGTAGAGATGCGTCTTGAATCCATTGAGGACGCCTGCACGACCTGCATCTGGTTCCGGTCCATTATCGGAGCAGATCAGGATCATCGTGTTGTTGCGCAACTTTTCATCATTCCTGATGAAATCGAAAAGCGGAGCGAACTGTTTGTCCATCTCTTCCAGCACGGCAAGATAGAGTTCCCGTTTGTTATTCGTTTTCTTGATACGCTCATAGGAGGGCCAAAACGGACTATGGACATCGTCGGTCCATACATTCACATAAAATGGTTTCCCTGCGGCCTCGGCCTTCTTCATGAATGCGATGGCCGCCTCGATAAAACCTGTGGTGATTTCAGACCGTTCCATCCAAGTGACGGGTTCTCCCAACCGGACGGCATCTCCCCAAATCCTCCCTTTTTTCCCATCCTTGTTCGTTGTCGTAGGCAAGAGCTTCGCCCCCATTCCTTCAAAATTCGTTAGTGATTCGTCAAACCCATATTCCGTGATGGCGGGTGCATCGTTGACATCCCTCTGCCCGCCCATGTGCCATTTCCCAAAATGTCCGGTGGCATACCCCGCCTGTTTCAGGCTCCGGGCAAGCATAGGTGCCTTGGGGTCCAGCCAATTGGCCAGACCGCGACTCTTGTTGCTGGCGCGATCTGCCAAATAAGAAGAAATTTTCCAGCGCTGCGGATAGGTTCCCGTGGAAATGGCCGCCCGTGATGGGGAGCAGATGGGGGAGTTGACATAGAACGACTCAAAGGCAATTCCCTCAGCGGCCAACCGATCGACATTTGGTGTTGTGGCATTTGTATTGCCGAAGCAGGAAAAGTCAGCCCAGCCCATGTCATCTATAAACAAAAGAATGACATTGGGTTTTGTTTCACCAGCAGATGCATTCCAGGCTGACAAAGTGAATGCCATTAAAATCACAGCGATCAATAGATTCTGTCGTGAGGTGGAAATCATGTTTCTTTTCCCTACCGAGCCAAAGCCTCCCGCAATTTCTGGATTCTGGACTCCGCATTTTCTTTCATGTGCCCGCTGTAGTCGCGGGTGTAGAGGGTGGCCAGCTGCGGATGGCTTTGCGGGAGTTTGTTATAGACCTCCCAGGCGTCGTCGTAGGCTTTGAGCCACTGCCGCATGGCCGCTTTGTCTTTTCGGTGCTCGGCGTCTTCCAAGTAAACCAGGCTGCGATAAATCTCATAGAGACGCAGGCCGTAGGTGGTGGAGGCGATGGCGTGTTCCCGGGTTTTGGCATCTGGCCATTGGATGGTCTCGGCGAGTGCCACGATTTCCTTCCATAGGGCGACGGACTCGTCTTTTTGCTTCAGGTTCCGCTGGCGGTCGCCCTTGATGATCGGCCAAGCGATGCCTTGGTCCCGTGTCCACCATGGATCCATGTCGCGTCGGGTGGAATTGCGGCCGCGCACCACAGCGTCCGTGGAGAGAAGGCAGAGCTTTCGGAATTTCTCAACATCGCCGCCTTTGAGGCCGAGCCGTTCCTTGGCGTAGCGGTCGAAGATGGCTTCTTCGCTCTGAGTCGGATCCTGGGCCCATTGCGCTAAAGCCCAGGCGTTCAGGTCGCACCAAAATTCGTTCTTGATGTAGGGGCCGTCCCAACCGCCGCCTCGGGACCATGTCCAGATTCCTCCGTAGAGTTCGGGCTTGGTTTTCACAAACTCGCGGATGCTGTTGATCTTGTCGGAGGGCATGCGAGCGTGTTCCTCGAATCCTTCGATCACCCCGCGCGCGATGTAGTTCGGGTAGGCTCCCTTGCCTTCGTATTCGCGGGCACACTCGACCTCGATGATCTGCGTGTGGCGGCCTTGGCCGATGGATCGGCTGAACGGGTTGCCGCGATGAAAATCGCCTTCGCAATGCTTGATGCTGATCATCAAATTCGGATGCGGCTCAATCGCATCGCTCACCTGCTGGTAGGCCGTGGAATCGTGGTCAAACGACCCCCAGGTGCGAAAAATCAGCTTTTTGTTGTGCTTCACGCAGACTTCCTCGCGCAGGAGTTGCATGAGCGGGATGATGGTTTCTTTCGGGCTCTTTTTGTTGGCGATGGCTCCTTGGTGGTGGGGAGCGTCATCGAGGTAGGTTTCCCCAATGCGGACGACCAAGCCGTCGGTGAGCGGAAACTGGCGAAATGTCTCGGCGATCTGGGAGCGGAGCAGCTCGGCGGTCTTGGGATGACGGACATCGCCGAAGGTCTTTTCGATGCCGTATTTTTCGATCAGCCGCTTGGGGAACAAAACCAGATCCGCTTGGGCGAAGACGGTGATGTTTTGCTCCTTGCAGGATTTCTGCAGGGCTTGGATTTCGGCCGCTTTGCGATCCACCCACGCGCGCTCCTCCGAGCCTTTGGGCAGAATCTCGGGGTCGATGGATTCCCAATTGATGGCCAGCGTTGGGGACTCGAACAGGAAATAGACTTTGCCGTTGTATCCGATCTTCTTGATGACGGCGGGATCGTCGTAGGCGCTCTCGTAGGGCTTATCGCCGGGGATATGGTGGATCATATCCAGGATGAGCGGGGTTGGCGCAGCGGTGGCCGTGGAAGCGGCCAAGGCAAGAGCTGCGAGCATCGGGCGGAGGCGGAGTGGATGGCGTGTGGGCATGGTCAATTCGCTGTTGGTTCGCGGTGGGCCTCGGCGCGAATGTTTTGGAGGCGTTCGACGATCTCCGGGTGGGAAGCGGCGAGGTCGGTTGTTTCTCCGGGATCGGTGTCGAGGTTGTAAATCTCAAGTCGGGGAGGATTTGGTTTTTTTGAATTGTTTTTCCAACCTCGGAAGACCCCTTTCCATGGGCCGGTGCGAACCGCCCAGTCATGGTCCTTGGTTTGCGGGTGTTCCCAGTAGAGGTAGGGCGGCTGTTTTTGCGTGGCAGAATCGCCGACCAAGGTAGGGAGAAACGAGAGGCCGTTCACTTGCTCGGGCACCGGTTGGCCAGTAAGTTCGGCCATGGTGGGAAGGACATCCCACAAGGCTCCGGGGTGCGCGCTCACGCCTCCGGCTGCGGTGCGCGCAGGCCAGCGGACGAGGAATGGCGAGCGGATGCCGCCTTCATACAAATCGCGTTTGTGGCCCCGGAACGGCCCGTTGGAATCCCAGAACTTGGGATCATGACCGCCTTCGTTGTGGGATCCATTGTCGCTGGCGAAGAGGATGAGGGTGTTGTCATCGATGCCCAGTTTATGCAGAAGCGCGAGCAGGCGGCCGACATCACCGTCCAGCGTTTCCATCATCGCTGCGAAGGCGGCGACGGGATTTTGCACCGGCGGGCAGGTTTCGTCGGGACCGGCTTTGTATTTTCCGATCTTCTTGTCGAATTGCGGGAACACCTTGCGCCATTTCCCATGGAGATCCGCCGGCGCGTGCATGGCGGCGTGGGGAATGGCGGTGGGGATGTAGCAGAAGAACGGCGTGCCGGACTCGGCGTTTTTCTCAATGAAAGAAAATGCGTCCTCCATGATCAACGAGTGAATGTGAGTGCCGGGCTTGAGTGGCGACTCCTGGCCATCGCGCACGATTCTCTTGGGATAGTAGGTGTGGGCGATCGTCTGATTTTTCCAGCCACTGAAGGTGTCGAAGCCGTGGGTCAGAGGATTTGGCGCGCCGGCGGCGGTTGTGTCGCCGAGCCCCCATTTGCCGAAAGCTCCTGTCGCATAGCCCGCGTTCTTGAACAGTCGCGGAAGAGTGGTCATGGCGGGGTCGAGTTTTGCGTAGGCGTTTTCGTCGCCGTTGCCTCGACAGTGGACGCGCCCCGGATGCTGCCCGGTCATCAGGCACGCGCGGGAGGGCGAACAAACCGTGCTGCCCGAGTAGTGGTCTGTGAATCTCATACCCTCGCTGGCGAGACGGTCAATGTTCGGCGTCTGGATTTTTTTCTGGCCGTAGCAGGAGAGGTCGCCGTAACCAAGATCGTCGGCGAGGATGTAGATGACATTCGGTTTTTTATCCACAGGGTTGACTGCACCGAGAGCGGCTTGAATCACATCTGCGACCTGCTCGCCCAAAACCTTCGAACCTTCTTCATTGAAGTGCACATTCCTTCGCTTCTGCAGGACGTTCAATTTCGGCAACACCAGTTCATGCAGATCATTGACCTGAATATTGTTGGTCCGAATGACACCCAGGGCGGCCGCATTATATTTCACGGCATCCTCCGGCAGGCGGAAGGGTTTCACCCCGGCAGGGAACGGCGTGGTGGTGGCAAAGATGAGCTTGGCACCGGTGGCCTTCAACTGCTTGACGAGAATCTCTAGGTTGGCGGCGTAGGTTTCTAGATCGGCCTGCCGAGGGTCGTTGGGATCATTGGAATTCTCCCCGGTTTCTGGTTTCACGCGTTTCAGGTCGTGCAGGCCCCAGTTGAAATGGATGACATCCCATTTCGTGTCGCCCAGCCATTGCTTCAATTTTTCGAGTCCCAGCTTGGTTCCCTGGGCATT
>JALQZP010000142.1 GCA_023258235.1 Terrimicrobiaceae bacterium
AGGGTTGGCGATCAGCGGCATGCAGTACGATCCATCTCTGATCGATTTCCATTGACGTCTTAAATATCGATTCCCATCGCGCCGGAGCCCGCAAAGAGGTCCAGAACGACAGCCCCCGGAACCAAATCTCCCAAGCTAGAAAAAACCGCCCCTTTGACCCGATCCATTGTTGGCCTGAGTCCATCTGGCGGAGCTTTGAGTGGTCGCCCGCCGGCGCTACCTGAAATGATCCGCATAACCTCTTAAGGTTCCGGAGTGGCCACAGGCTCGGCCGGTTGTTTCTTTTTTTTCTGTCCCTGATTGGGGCGGAGAAAGCTATTGATGAGGCCACCCAGATCCTGCCCAATGCGAGTACCGACCAATTTGTCGAGAAGATCGGTCTTCGGGCGGGCGAGTGTGCCAGAAATACGAAAAGGCATGTGCGTATAGCCCTCCACTTCGGAGGGCTCGAAATTTGTTCCGATGAGACCACGGGATTCCCTGCGGATCTTTTCGTTCACATGAAATCGCGCCCTCAATCCAAGCGCACCATCGAAACCGCTCTCACCAGTTGCGTCCATGATGAAGTTATTCGAGGCAATGGCTATTTGATCGACCAAAACCTTCCCGTCCCGGATAGTCAGATTGGCGTCAGCCTTCTTGAGATCGAGCATTTTAAGTTCATCCACTCCGAGCAAATCGCCAATCTGACGAATCACATCCAGAGGCTCCAATCGGGCTTCCACAAGGGATGCGGAAACAAAACCAGCATAGGTCTTGGGAAGACCGATTGTTCCATCAAGCGTGCCGCTGGCAAAAAGCTTGCCCCGTTTTCCACCACCGTTGATCCCGGCATCCTCGGAAAGATTTTTGACGGAAACTCCTTGTACGTCCATCCAACTTTCGAACGTGGGTGCAGGCTCGTTACTCACCGCAAAGCGGCCATAAACCGTTCCGCCAGCCCAGTCAGCAACCACATCCGATACCACCAACTTCCCTCTGCTCCACTCCATGCTCGCAGTCAGATGCGAAGGATGAAAAAGATCAGCGATTGCGATCTTTTTGATGCGGATTTTTCCGACCATAGAGCGATCTTTGGAAACATCGGACTCTATGGTAATATCATCGAACTCGATGAATGGATGCCCGGCATCGTCGTAGAAGACCGCCTTGCCATTACGAACCTTCATCGCCTCCACTTGAACCTCCGGTTGCGGTTGTGCCTGTGGCGACGTGACGGGTTCATTCGAGGGAACGGGCAACGGCGGTTTTACGGACGGTTGAGACAAGGAGACGTTTCCCACATCAGGAACCGACAGCGAAATAACAGCGGGGGCGGGCGTGACGACGGAGGGGGCTTTGACCATAGGCCACCTGCCGGATGGCGACGGAATCGAGACAAGAACCGGATTTAAAAAAACCACTTCCTTCACCACGATTTCACGTTGAAAAAGGGACAGAAGGTGAACCCGGACCCGGAGAGAAGAAATCGAAAGGGCGGGGACCTTGGAGTGGCCTTGAGGGAGTAGACTAAGGCCCGAAAAAGTGAATCCCGACCAAGGAGTGAACGACGAATGCTCGATTTTAACAGGCGCCCCCGCCGCACGGGAAATAGCCGCACGCATCCGGTCCTGCACAGATTCGGATTGCAAATAGATATTCGCAATAAGAACGAACCCGGCAAGAAGGAACAACGCCCCTCCGGCAACAATCAGAATTGGCTTGGCAATCAAACGCACAAGAACAAGCTACCGCTCCTATCCCGAAAGTGAAGTGTGAATAAGACTCTGGTCATTTTTAATCCCGCCGCCCGCAGCGACCGCGCCGGCAAGCTGCGGAACAAGATCGAGGCCCTTTCAGGGCATCCTGTTGTTCGCCTCACCACCACTTCAGGGGATGCCCGCCGCTTGGCCGCTGAAGCTGCCAAAGATGGTTTCGACACCATTGTCGCCGCCGGGGGGGACGGCACAGTGAACGAGGTCATCAATGGCATGGCGGGATCCAGCGCCACCTTGGGCATTCTACCCGTGGGGACAATGAACGTCTTTGCATCCGAGATCGGTATTCCACAAGGAAACCTGGAACGGGCATGGGAGGTGATCCAAGGTGGTCACACGCGTGCCCTCGATCTCCCTCAGGCAAATGGACATTATTTCATCCAACTGGCCGGCGTCGGACTGGATGCCGCCGTTGTGCAGCAGACCACCACCGAATCCAAAAAAACTCTGGGCCCGCTGAGCTATCTCCTCACCCTGGCGCAAGTCGCCGCCGTAAAGCCGCCGTCACTCGTGATCGAGGGGGACGGCATCCCGACACGAGAAGGCCGGTTTGTCCTTATCGGTAACGGCCGACTTTATGGAGGCCCGTTTCCCCTCTTCAAAAAAGCCGAACTGAATGACGGACTGCTGGATATTGTTGTATTCAAAAACCAGAGCCACTGGGATGTCGTGCGGTATTTTCAGGCCATCGCCTTTGGCAACCACCTAGCCCTTCCCGATGTGGAGTATTTTCAGGCCCCTTCAGTGCTGGTGCAAAGCTCGGATGAGGTGCCATTCGAGCTCGATGGCGAGTTGGCTGGCATGCTTCCGTGTGTATTCCGCATCTCTCCCAACAAACTCCCCGTACTCGCTCCAAGGGATTGAATCTCAATTCCGACGCATAACGGTGTCGTGCAAAAACCGCACATCATCGCGCTCAAGGTGATCCAAGGTGTAGTGGAGACCTCGACTTTCCTTGCGGCTCAAGGCGCAGTCCACGACAAGCGAGGCGACCGTGACCAGATTTCGCAACTCCAGAAGATCGGTTGAAACCTTGAAGTTCCAATAAAACTCCTGCACCTCGGCGTGAAGATTCCTCAATCTCGTCGCGGCACGCTGAAGTCGCTTGTCCGTCCTCACAATGCCCACGTAGTCCCACATGAGCCGCCGGATTTCCTCCCAGTTGTGTGAAATGACAACAAGTTCGTCCACATCCTGAACCTCGCCTGATCGCCACTCGGGAAGATCGAAGGAAAGCCGCTCCCGCCGCTGGCGAGTGGATTTCTCAAACGCACGATGGGCGGTAACAACCCCCTCGAGAAGAGAGTTGCTCGCCAAACGGTTCGCTCCGTGCAGCCCATTGCAAGCGACCTCTCCGATCGCGAAAAGCCCGCGCAGAGACGTCTCTCCGTTAATGTCGGCCTTCACGCCGCCACATTGATAGTGCGCCGCAGGAACAACCGGAATGGGTTTCTTTGTGATATCGAGACCGTACCGGAGACAGGTTTCGTAAATCGTCGGAAAGCGACTGATGATGAAATCGGCCGGTTTGTGGGTGATATCAAGATAGACGCATTTCGCCCCACTGCGCTTCATTTCCGCATCGATGGCACGAGCGACGATATCGCGAGGAGCGAGTTCCTTTTGGGGATTATGATGCTCCATGAATCGTTGGCCTCGCTCGTTGATCAGAATTCCCCCTTCGCCGCGCACGACTTCCGATATCAGGAAGGATTTGATATCCGGATGGTAGAGGCAGGTGGGATGGAACTGGATGAATTCCATATTCGCGATGGCAGCGCCGGCACGCCAAGCCATGGCAACGCCATCACCGGTCGCAACATCGGGATTCGTCGTGTAAAGATACACTTTCCCGCATCCGCCCGTAGCGGCAACCGTGACATCGCTACGCAGGGTTTCGACCACGCCGGTGGATTCATTGAGCACATAAACACCCACGCAGCTGTTTTCCATGGCGTAGCCGAGCTTGCCAGTGGTGATCAAATCCACGGCCATGTGGTTTTCCATCACCTCGATTTGCGAATGCGCAGCAACCTGCTCGAGAAGGCGGTGCTCGATCTCGCGGCCGGTGGCGTCCTGAAAATGAAGAACCCGGCGTTTCGAGTGCCCTCCCTCGCGCCCGAGGTCCAACTCGTTTCCGCCATTTCCATTTTCCCGGTGATCAAAATGCACACCGAGATGCATAAGCTCATCGATGCGGGCGGGTCCTTCCGTGACGACAGCGCGAACAACATCCTCATGGCAAAGCCCCGCTCCCGCCTCCAAAGTATCACGAATGTGGAGTTCAAAGGAGTCCTCATCACTCATCACGCATGCCACTCCACCTTGTGCCCAAGCGGTATTGGAATCCGCCCGCCCGCGCTTGGTGATGAGCGCGACAGATCCAACCTTGGCGGCCTTGAGGGCGAAGGAAAGTCCTGCTATGCCGCTGCCAAGAACGATGAAATCAAATTCTCTCATTTAAAGTGGAGGAAGTGCGATGTTATCGATCAGGCGGGCTTTTCCCAGAAAAACAGCCACGGCGAGACGCCCGCCGGATTTCCGGTTTTTGAGAGGCATCAATGTCACCGCATCGACGGCTTCGGCATAATCCAAGCGGGCACTCGGAATTTTTTCAACTGCGCTCACAACGCTTTTAACAATCGCAACAGGATCCTTGAGCTTCGCCGACGCGGACTTCATGGCGGCGTGGATCAGAGGGGCTTGAGCCCTCTCCTCCGGGGTCAAATAGCTATTCCTGGAGCTGGCAGCAAGACCATCCGGCTCCCTCACTGTTGGCGAGGCCACGATCTCGACTGGAAAATTCAAGTCCCGGACCATGCGACGGATAATCGCCAATTGCTGCCAATCCTTCTCGCCGAAAATCGCGTGGGTAGGTTGAACAATGTTGAAAAGTTTTGCCACCACGGTGCAAACACCGCGAAAATGGCCTGGTCTGGCCCGACCGCAGAGGACGCTGGAAAGCGATTCTTCATCCACAAAAACCGAGCGGTCGGAGCGATACATATCCGCGACCTCGGGAAGAAAAACCGCGTCCGCGCGCGCCGCACGGATCGCCGTCAACTGCGCGCGGAAATCGGTATCGGCCCCGGCGTACCGTTGCGTCGCCACTACTTCACCACCGAGGGATGCGAA
>JALQZP010000143.1 GCA_023258235.1 Terrimicrobiaceae bacterium
GACCAGCCCGATGTCCGCCCCTTCGAAAAGGTGACGCTCTACAAGAGCAATATCGTTTGGGACAAAGCCAAGACCCTCGGGTCGCCATTCGTGATGTTTTACAACGGCAAAATCAAAGGCGCCTACGAGAAGATCGGCATGGCTGTTTCCGACGACATGGTCCACTGGAAGCGCCATGGTGCGGATGCCGTTGTGGCGAATGGCGAAGACAAGCAACACGGCATCACCGGCGATCCCCAGGTGGTGAAAATGGGCGACCTGTGGGTGATGTTTTACTTTGGCGCGCTTTGGCGACCGGGTGCTTTCGACACCTTCGCCTGCTCAACCGACTTGGTGAATTGGACGAAATGGACCGGCCCCGACATCGTGCACTCCTCGGAGCCTTGGGACCGCCAATTCGCCCACAAGCCCTGGATCGTGAAGCACGACGGCGTCGTCTACCACTTCTACTGCGCCGTCGGCGACCAAGGCCGCGTCATCGGATTGGCCACATCGAAAGACCTCAAGCCGCAGGCCAAGCTCGATGCCAAACCATGAGATTTGAGATAAACCGTTTTGCGGCTTGGTTCGACCTGTGCGGATGAGAAACTACGCGATGGGCTCCGCGACGAGATCGTAGGTCTGTGCGCCTAGGACTTTCACGTTCACGAATTCGCCCACAGGGGCTGGTTTCGTGAGGATGACGCGGCAGTCCACATCGGGGGCGTCATGCTCGGTGCGGCCGATATTCGGTTGCTCGACAAGCACGCGGAGGGTTTGGCCGGTGCGGGACTCCGCCATTTCACGGGCGATTTTTTGTTGTAGCTTCATGGCCTCGCGATAGCGGCGGTTTTTGGTGCGTGTGGGCACCTGGTTTTCCATTTTTGCCGCGCGTGAGCCCTCTTCTTGGGAGTAGTTGAACACGCCAAGGCGTTCGAAGCGGACCGTTTCAATGAACTCGAGAAGAGATTGAAAGTGCTCCTCCGTCTCGCCGGGAAAACCCACAATGAAAGTCGTGCGAAGTCCGATGCCCGGGATGCCGGCACGGATGCGGCCAATTAGGTTCTCGATGTGCTCTCGGGAAGTCTCGCGGCGCATGAGGGTGAGCATTTCCCCGTGGATGTGCTGAAGGGGCATATCGACGTAGCGCGCCGTGTGGGGATTGCGGGCGATCGCGGAGATGAGATCGTCACTCCAGTGGGCGGGGTGGGTGTAAAGAAGTCGCACCCAGAACTCCCCGCCGATCTCCCCGATCTCATCGAGAAGGTGAACGAGCGACGTGCCACGGGCGGGATCGACCGGCTGGCGGGGCCCGGCCTTTTGCTCCCAAAGATCCATGCCGTAGTAGGTGGTATCCTGGCTGATGAGGTTGATCTCCTTCACGCCCTCCGCAACGAGTCCGCGAATCTCGCGAACAACGGAGTCCAAGGAGCGGCTGCGGTGGCGTCCGCGCATTTGAGGAATCACGCAAAAGCTGCACGGGTGGTTGCATCCCTCCGCGATTTTGACATAGACCGAGTGGTTCGGCGTGAGACGGAACCGGGGAGTGGCAAAATCCGGGATATAGCGGGACTTCGGCGTCACCAGATTGAGCGCGCTGGTCTTGTCCTCATTCAGAACGCGTCGGAAAATCGCGCCCGCTTCGGCGACCTGGTCGAGTCCGATGAAGGCGTCCACCTCGGGGAGTTCGCTGGCGAGGTCGGTGGAGAAGCGTTGGGAAAGGCAACCGCTCACGACGATCTTGGCATCAGGGCGGGTGCCTTCGTGCCGCTGGCGATGGGCTTCGAGAATGGCGTCGATCGACTCCTGCTTGGCGGAATCAATGAACCCGCAGGTATTCACGATGAGAAGATCCGCCTCGGCCGGATCCGCCGTGACTTCAAACCCCTCGGCCTTCGCCGAGCCGAGCATGATCTCGGCATCCACAAGGTTCTTGGCGCACCCCAAGCTGATCATTCCTACTTTCGGGGCATCTTTTGTGGCGGGTGAATTCATTAAGGAAGTTTCGGAGTGAGAGCGGGACGCGGTGCGGGCTTGAAGGGGGGAATGGTGAAAGGTGTGGCTGAGGCTGTGGGCGAGGGGGTGGGTGAGGAAGGCAATGAGGACTCGGTGACAACGACCACCTGCTCGTGCGGGGTCAGGCGAAATGGGGTCGCTGTTGGAGCGGATGCTGGAGTCGGAGTGGGTGTCGCAACGGGACGTACAGGTGTCGGTTTAGCTACCGCGATGGGGCGCACGGGCGGCTTGACCCGCTCAAATTTTTTCCACGTTCTCCAAGAGTAGATGCCAATCACAATGAGAAGGATCACAGTGACCGCCGCGCCTCCAGCGAAAATCATGCGGCGGACGGATTTGAATTGCTCGCCCTTCAGGAAGCCGTTGTTCGCAATGAGTACGTCCAGATAACCATTGTCATCGTGGCCGAGTCCCTTCGAGCCGGGGAGATAGTCGCGAATATCCTCATGTGGCACACGAAGGTAGGTCGCGTAATCGAGGAGAAAAAGACGGGCATAGGTCGGATGGGCGAATCCCGAAAAGTCGTCCGTTTCGAGTGCGCGAAGGCGATCCAGTGAGAGGCGGTTGTCCTTGGCGGCTTTCTCAATAGGGATACCGAGCTTTGTGCGTTTCGCGGCAAGCCGTGCGCCTATAAAAAATTCTCCTTCATGATGGATGTCTTGTTTTTTCAAAATGCTCCCTCCTCGTTGAGATCGACCAGGATTTCCCGGTCTTTCGCTCCGTCTTTAGGGCCGACCACTCCGCGGCTTTCCAATATATCCATCACTCGGGCGGCCCGTGTATAGCCTAATTTCAAACGGCGTTGGAGCATGGACGTGGAGGCGCGGTTTTCTTGGGCGATAATTTCCAGGCATTTTTCCACCAATTCCTCATCCTGATCGCTGACCTCCTCGTCGGGGATGGCCGTGCTGGTGAGCTTCTCATGAATGCCGGAATCGAACCTCGGCTGCGCCTGATTGGAAACAAATTCCACAATGCGATGGATTTCCTCCTCGGTGACGAGAACGCCTTGGGCGCGGGTGTATTTCGATGTGCCGGGCGGGAGGTAAAGCATATCGCCTTGGCCAAGGAGTTTCTCGGCACCATTTTCATCGAGAATGACGCGGCTGTCGATTTTGGAGGCGACTTGGAATGCGATGCGGCTCGGAATATTCGCCTTGATGATGCCGGTGACCACGTCCGCTCGAGGGGTCTGTGTGGCCACGATCATGTGAATGCCGGCGGCGCGGGCCATCTGGGTGATGCGTGCGATGGCGCTTTCGACATCCGCCGGAGCGGTCTGCATGAGGTCCGCCAATTCATCGATGATGACCACGATAAACGACATGCGGTCGGGTATGACAAGGTCGTCCGCATCGCGCGGCACGCGAACCGGGGGTGCCACAGGTTCTTCATCCTCGTCGGAATCCTCCGGGAATGTTTCCTCGGAGAGAATGGGCTCCGCATCCATGGGGAATGGCGTTTCGGATGCCGATGTTTCGGCGAGAGAGGGCTCCTCGTCCGGTTCCGAAGTGACGCCTAGGGCCTCTTCGGAGTCGGGGATCAAGGCATTGGCCGCGGTCTGCTCGGCATCGAGTTCCTTTTGGGATTTGGGGAGCGGACGCTCGTTGAAGGCGCCGATGTTTTTCACTTTGCACTTCGCAAAAATACGGTAGCGGCGCTCCATTTCGTCCACCACCCAGCGCAGCGCCAGAAGAACCTTTTTAGGATCCGTGACAACCGGAGTGATGAGGTGGGGAAGGGTATTGTAGATCTGCATCTCCACCACCTTCGGATCGATCATGATGAACTGGAGCTGATCGGGTGAATACCGGAAAAGAAGGCTGGCGATGATCGAGTTGATGCAAACACTCTTTCCACTGCCTGTCGTTCCGGCGACAAGGAGGTGGGGCATTTTGGCGAGATCACCAATGATCGTGTTGCCGTAGACATCCATCCCGAGCGCCAAGGGAAGCTTCGCCGAGGATTCGCGCCACACGTCCTTCTCGAACAGTTCTCGCAAGGTGACTTTGACCTTCTTGGAGTTCGCGATTTCGATGCCAACGGTGTCTTTGCCTGGAATCGGAGCGAGGATATTGATCCTTTCGGCGCGCGTGGCCCTGGCGATGTCGCGCTCGAGAGAAACGATTTTGTCCACCCGCACGCCGACATCAGGGTAGACCTCGTAGCGGGTGATCGTCGGGCCTTTGGTGATCGTTCCCGGGGTCGCCCGGATTCCGAACTGGGCGAGGGTATCAATGATCAGGGTTTGGATATTTTTTAATTCCTCGCGATCGAGTGGTTCGCGGTCCGTTTCATCCTGCTCGTCCAATAGATCGGGACTTGGCATGACGTAGTTTTCGAGATGAAGGCTGGCGAAGTCGGGAGTGAAGGCATCCTTCGCCTCACGACCGGCCCGCAACTCGGAAAGCTTGGGCTTTTTGGGTGAGGGAGCGGTTGAGTCGATGATTTCGGGTTCCGCGAGGCTGACGGGTAGTTCGGGTTGTTCTTCTACGGGGATTTCGATGCCTTTTTGCTTGAGCTGTTTTTCGAGTTTACCCGCCTTTTTCTCCAAGGCGCGGCGTTCGATTGCGACGCGTTGCTCTTCGTTCATGCGCTGCAGGCGGGCCTTGTGGCGGGCCTCACGCCACTTCAGGAATGCTTTCCATGCGAGGCGGGAGTCATTGATCGGGTGTGAGGTGATGGTGAACATCAGGCTCATCACATAAATGCCCAAAATCAGGAAAATCGATGCCGGGCCGAGCACGTTGTAAATCGCATTTTCGCCGATCCAGAGGCCAAAAAATCCGCCCGGGCCCTCGATGCGCAGGCTTTTTTCCCAGCTTTGGAGAAAAAATGGCTGGATCTGGAGAAGGCAGGCACCCAGAAGCACCATCAATACCCC
>JALQZP010000144.1 GCA_023258235.1 Terrimicrobiaceae bacterium
CGTGGTTACTGGCGATGGCGTGGTTACTGGCGATGGCGTGGTTACTGGCGATGGCGTGGTTACTGGCGATGGCGTGGTTACTGGCGATGGCGTGGCTACTGGCGATGGCGTAGCTTCCGGCGATGGCGTGGCTACCGGAGCTGGAGTGGCTTCCGGCGTTGGTGTAGCTTCCGGCGATGGCGTGGCTACCGGCGTTGGTGTAGCTTGAGGGACTGGAGCGCTCAGAAGTTTTTTCTGAATCTCCGTTTTGCTGTTAGCGGATTTTGCCGTGAGAATCGAAAGCAGGAGGGTGATGGCGAAAAAAGCGATGGCGAGCCACGTCGTGAACTTCGCGAGCACATTGGTCGTTTGGGATCCAAAGACATTGTCGGTAAGTCCGCCACCAAAGGCGGCACCCAACCCCTCGCTGCGTGGACGCTGCATCAGGACCACGAATACCATCAGCAAGCAGACAAGGATGTGCAGAACAATTAAAATCGGCAAAAGTATGGACATAAGAAGGGTGAGAAAACTATCCGCTCGTCACTTTTAGTAAAGACAAGAAAATTCTCAACCACAGCCTCCTGTGTTCACCCAACAAGAATGGCCTTGATCAAAGTCTCTACAGGAACAACCGCAAACCGCGTCGAGGTGTCGGAAATGGCGTAGGGGAGGATGAGGTTTTTGCCATGGATCAGGCTACCGCAACTGTACAGGACATTCGGCACATAGCCCTCACGCTCGTCGGGCATGGGGCGCAGGAGGGGCTTCTTAAGGCGCCCGAGGACCTTGGCCGGATTATTGAGGTCGAGTAACGCAGCCCCCAGCGAGTATTTCCGCATAGGACCCACGCCATGGGTGAGAACGAGCCAACCTGCGGGGGTTTCTATGGGGGAACCGCAGTTTCCTATTTGCACAAACTGCCATGGTTGCGATGGCCGGATAATAACCCGGGATTCATACCAAAAGTGCAAGTGATCCGAATACATGAGCGTCATATTTTCTCCATCCTGGCGGCCCAGCATCGCGTATCGCCCATTGATTTTTTTGGGAAAAAGAGCCATTCCCTTGTTCTTCACTACAGGCCCATTGAGTGTGGCAATATGAAACTCGTGAAAGTCGCGGGTCTGCAACAACTGGGGAAAGACCACGTTGCCGTCATAAGCCGTGTATGTGGCGTAATAATTGGTTGTTCCGTCGTCTTCGATGAATTTCACAAAACGCGCATCTTCGATCCCGTTGCTCTCGGTGGGGGCGAAGGGAAAGAGGACTTTTTCGGACATGCTGAGACCTTCCGGGAAGCTCACCGTGTAGTTGGCTTGCGCCAGGAGAAGGGCCCGCTCGGCAGCGCGACGCACACTTGGCTCTTCCGCCGTGGTTCCCATTCTCATTACCAGATCGGACAGCTCGCCAAAGCTAAAACTTTCCTTAAGATCGCGTGTGCAGGCGATGGCATCGGCATACTCGACATTGATTTCCTGAAGTTTGCGTTGAAATGTTTTTTTGTCATACCTCACTGCCGCCATCGGGCGGGGAAGATGAACAAAGCGGGAGACTTCATCCATTTGGATATGCCCGTCGCTCGCGACGGTGCCGGATCGAAACGTGATCGAGGAAACATGTCCCTCCCCGGTTGCCCGCAGGCTTAAGATGAATCTCAGTTCACCGTCCGGGACACCACCCTGATCCGGGGCTGCAATGATGCTGGGATTGAAGAGCGCACTCGACTCGAAAGAATATTCGTTTGTGAAATAAGCCCCGAGCAACAAGGCCCGCGACTCACTGAGCGAGTTCTCGATCGGTAGTAGACTCTCGATCTGGTGATAGCGCTCCTTGAATATGTCGTGAATCCTCTGATGGCGCTCATCAAACTCGGAAAAAACATCCTTCAACTTTTCCTCCACAGCCTCATCCGTCATCTGCATGAGGCGCGAAAAAAGATGAACAACACGTGGATTTGACTCAACAGAACCCATCGCCCTCACGATCAGGGACGGCATAAAGGGCCGCAACAGCACGCGCTTGGGATCGGGGTGAAGTGTCGGCGGAACACGACGCAGTTGCGATTCGATATCATTCATAGTGATTTTTAGTAACCAAAGGTTGAATTGGAGCGCATTTCGGCGAGCGCAATCAGGAAGGAAAGAGTGGACTCCGCCCCTTGGTTGCGATTCACACGATTCTCGTGAATTCCATCGCGGCACCCCCCAGTGGTGGCGTCATAAACCGGAAGCCGGAGCGCATTCGCCCCCAAGAACCAGTCGAAAGAACGGCTCGCTTCGGATTTCCAAAAAGAATCCCCCGTCGCATGAAAAGCCTCAATGCAAGCACTCACGGCCGCCCACGCTTCAAGCGGCTGCTGGTCAAATGCGGCCGCATCCCCTCCCCTAAGCCAGAAGCCATTCGAGCCGACAGGCCGGAAACATCCGTTCGGCAATGTCTGGCTTTTCATCAGCCAGAGAAGTGCGTCGAGACCCATTTTTTTTATTTCCTCATCCTTGTTCCAACGGCCGGCGATGATGAGGGCTTGAGCAAGGCGCGGGTTGTCATAGGCCACGATATCCTCGGCCCACATCCAATCCGGGGAGGCATTCCTCTGAAAAAGGGCGAACAACTTTCCGGAGAGTTCCCACCTCAAACGATCCACCATCAGATCTCCGTGCAGGGTCCGAAAATATTCATTCAGGCCGAGCAGGGAAAACGCCCACGCCCTCGGCGATGTGAAAGCGGCAACCGGCAAAAGCGCCTCCTCGAAAAGGCTCGCTGCCCATGAACGCAGGCCCGGATTGTTCGTTCGCCCCACCACGGCTCCCAACGCCCAAAGCGCTCGACCGTGACTGTCTTCGGACCCCTCCGTCTCACTCCAATGTCGGTTGAAGGCCATGAAGTTTCTAAATCGTCCGGTCTCGTTAACAAACGCGTTCTGGAGGAAGGCGGCTGTGGTCGATTGAAGATTCCTGAGGAAGGGGTTCGTTTGCTCCTGCTCGGGCAGCATCACCGTCAGCAAAAGCGCACGGGCGTTGTCATCCGTACAGTAGCCGTCCTCGAAACGTGGAATGGTAAAAATGGCATGCTGAAAAACGCCGGTGGAATCACTCATGCGATCGAGGTGGTCCAACCGCATGGGCGGCAATGAACGCTCTCCGCCGTTTGCATCATGGTTTGGCGGCGGGATGCGTTTGGTTTGTTGGTAAAATTGCCGAACCTCATCGAAAACCTTGGCGTAGTCGCGAGCAACGCGGGCCCACACCATTTCACGGCCCATGATGTAGGCCTCCTTGCGCATCGAGTGCCTAGGGGAACCCTCCGCCAAAAGACCATTCACCGCACTGGAGATAGATCTTCCATCGCGAAACGGAACCAACACCCCGCGATCATCCGCGAGCAACTCCGCCGCATGCCAGTATGGGGTGGATACCACCGCCTTTCCGGCCCCGAAACAATAAGCCAACGTACCCGAGGTGATCTGCGCCTCGTTGAGATAGGGCGTGAGATAGATGTCCGCAGCTCCGATATATTCGCACAGTTCCTGATGTGCGACATAGCGGTTCACAAATTTCACATTCTCTTGGACCCCGAGTTCCTCGCTCAGTCGCTCGAGAGAAAGGCGGTAGGCCTCCCCGTCCTGACGCAGAAGATTCGGATGCGTGGCCCCAAGAATGATGTAAACCGCCCCTGGATTTTCTTTTACAATCTCCGGAAGCGCTTGGATCGCATACTCGATACCTTTACCAGGCGACAGCAGGCCAAAGGTGAGCAAAACAGGCCGACCGGCCGCGTCGAATTGTTCCTTGTAGAAATTCGGATCCACAAAAGGAATGTCGGGAATGCCATGCGGGATGACGGCGATCTTCCCAGCGGGCACACCGTGGATATCGCGCAACATCGTGGCCCCTCGATCCGTCATCACGACCAACTTGCTTGCGCACTCAATCAGCTCACCAAAGACCTGACGCTGCTTGGCATCCGGATTCGCCAGAACGGTGTGCAGTGTGACAACAGTGGGCATTTTGGCCCTCCTGAGGAGCGGCAGGATGAAACTCCCCGCCTCCCCTCCGAAAATCCCAAACTCATGCTGAACACAAAGAACATCCACGTGTGACAGATCCAAGAAATCCGCCGCTCTCAAGTAGGCTGAGACATTTCGCTCCTCGATTTCAAATCTTACCTCGCTCGGGTAGTCGTAGGTGCAACCGGGATCCGTCACCGTCACGACCGGGCAGTGCCAATCCGGGCGCGCTGCCGCCACCGCATCGCGAAGGTCACGCGTAAATGTCGCAATCCCGCATTTTCTAGGCGGGTAGTTTCCTAGAATCGCAACCTTGCCGCTTACTCCATTTTTTTCCGTATGAGCCATCATTTAAAGGACGAACATTAGGAGAACTGCGTGGACTCTCCCATGGGGCGAAGACCTCACTCGGCAAAAACGAACTCCCGTCATCGGGGAATCGAGCAAAAGCGGTATTTTTTACCTCCGAATGATGGCCAAAATCCGCACAAAACTCGATTGCAGGCCCTTTAAAAACTCGGCCCGAAAATTGCTATGGGTATCCCATAGAACTTCCGTTCCTGCCCTAAGCAGGCCCTGACAAAACACAAAACTGAAAAAATGCCCGAAAAAAACATCAATCCCCATTTGGATGAAGCCACAGCCCTTCTTGATCTAGGACTGAATGCCGACGCCCTTTTGCTGGTTGAGCGCCTTCTTGCAGGCCCCACGGACAGGCAAGTTCAGGCGACAGCATTGGAGGTTTTTATCCGCCTCGCGATTTTTGATCGTGCCGCCCAAGCCGGGGATGCCCTTCTCAAAGGAGCTGACTGCTCGCAAAAAG
>JALQZP010000145.1 GCA_023258235.1 Terrimicrobiaceae bacterium
GGCAGCATTGGAGACGACTCAAGTCGGAGGTTGTCTCGATACCGGACACGCTTTTCTTTCGGGCGATCTTTACAGCCTTGTTTACAAATTGGCCCCCTACTTGCGGATGTTGCATGTCCATGACAACAAGGGCCACGGCGACGAGCACCTCCCGCCAAGCGAGGGCCGCATCGATTGGCTCGCCTTCATGCGGGAACTGGTTCAAATTCATTTCCACGGCCCGCTCATTTTGGAAATCGCGGGTGGCAGCGACGCGGAAACGGTGATGGCAAAAGCCAGAAAGGGGCGCTCTTACCTTCGCTCCTTGGCGCGGCGCATCGCGATGGAGCCTTTCGCCACCGTTCCGCACATGTGAGCCGGAGGACGGTCTAGGATTTACTCACCACGAGGCTGCGCGGCTCGGTCATTTCCTCCATCGCGTATCGCACCCCCTCGCGGCCAGACCCACTTTCCTTGACGCCACCGTAGGGCATGTTTTCGACTCGGAATGTGGGCACCTGATTCACCATCACCCCGCCCACCTCGAGTTCCTCGAAAGCCTGGATGGCCTTCGGAAGGCTGGAAGTAAAAACGCCTGCCTGCAGGCCGAAGCGGGAGTCGTTGACCATCGACAAGGCTTCCTCATAAGTCCCATAATGTTGCAGAACGGCGAGCGGCGCGAAGGCCTCCTCGCAAAGGGCCGAACACCCGGCCGGGACATTTTCCAACAACACCGGCCCGAGCACGGACCGCCCTTCGACGTGATGCGGCGTGAGCAACAGCGCACCGGCAGCGACCGCTTCCTCCATCCAAGCAATGGTCTTTTCACGGGCGGCGGGGTTGATCATCGGACCAACGATAGTTCCCGGATCAGTTGGATCGCCGGTGCGGATTTTTTCGTTGATGTGCGAAACCAAGGCCCCACGGAATTGGGTGAAGATCTCGCGGTTCACCAGAATACGCTGGACGCTGATGCAAGATTGCCCCGCATAGCCGAAGGCAGCCGTGGCGATCTTGGGAATGGCCGCATGCCAGTCGCAATCCGACTCGACGATCACCGCCGCATTTCCACCCAGCTCGAGGGCGGTTTTCATTTTGGACGCACGGGCCTTCAGTCGCCAGCCCACATCGACGCTTCCCGTGAAGCTGAGCATCTTGATGCGGAGGTCGTCCAGAAGAGGATCCACGTGTTCGTGGGCAAAGGGAACGACATTGATCTGTCCGGCGGGAACTCCCGCCTCATGGAGCACCTCCGCCAGCAGCAAGGCTGTGAGTGGCGTTTTCATCGCCGGCTTGAGAACCATTGTATTTCCTGTGGCCAGACAAGGAGCGACCTTGTGGGCAACGAGGTTCAACGGAAAATTGAAGGGCGTGATTCCGAGAAGAACACCGATCGGAAATCGCCGCACGAGTCCGAAATGCCCGACTCCCGGGGCACTCGCGTCCATATTAATGCCATGACCTTCGTCGGCGAGGGCCAGCGCCGCCGCAAAACGAAATGTGAGGGCCGCACGGGCGACCTCGGCTTCCGCGAAGGTGACGGGTTTGCCAGCCTCTGCGACGATCACATCGACAAACTCCTGACGCCGGTCGAGAAGAAGACGGTGGATTTTCTCCAGCGTGGATGCGCGCACATCCGACGTCAGACGTCGTGTTTGCTGGAATGCCGCGTGGGAGCTCGCAACGGCGGATTCGACATCCCCGGCTCCGGCAACACAGATCTCCGCCAACTTTTCACCAGACCAAGGGTTGTGAACCGATTCGCACGCGGTGGTTTCCACCCAGCATCCATCAAGATAAAATGGTTTCATAATTCAGATCCGTTCGACTTCCCTTTTTTCAACAAAGATGGGCAGGCCCTCGCGCGAAAAACTATTCATGAGTTCCTCGGGATCGAGTGCTTCCGGCATCATCACGCCGCGCTCGGGGATTTTTCCTGTTGCGAGGAGTCGCGCTGTAATGGCAGGCGGAATACCGGTCTGCACCAATGTGAGCGAGTATCCGTATTTCTCATAGGTGTCGCGATGACTATCCATCGAATAGACAAAATATTCCACCCGCTTGCGGTCTTTTGTTCCGCGCACCTCGGTTCCGACACACGAATAGCCCTCGACCGTGGCACCAAGCTGGGCGGGCTTCGGCAGATGCGCGCTTGCGACACGAACAGGCGACACCTCGACCCCGTCCACCTTGACTTTTTTCCATGTGTCGAGATTCAGAAGTTGCAAGGTTTTGGAAATGTTCACCACCTTGTCGGGCACGCTGTATTTAAAGACGGAATAGCGCACCCCCTTGTCCACAAAGGGAGGATAGATTCCGAGGCTGACTCCCTCCTCGTGCGCGACGGCATAAGTTTTTTGGAGGCCGATGGGATCGGGAAAGCGCACCCATTCGACTTCGGTCTCCAGAGGTTTCCCGCTGACGACACGTCCTTCGCTCACATAGTAGGGCGGCGCACCAAGCTCTTCAAAAAAAGTCTCCGGCGAAAAAAGAACCGCGAACCTGTAACCGCGAACCTCGGCGTTGTCGGCATCCAGCACACGGATGCTGGATGCCGTATCCAAGCGATCCATCGCCCAGCGCGCAAAAACATTCACGGCACCGGGGTCCATGCCCATGCAGAGAATCCCGGCCAAACCGCGATCCAGGAAGGGTTGGTTGAATTTTTCGATCTCCGCCTCGTAGGAATTTTTGCCCGGCTTTTTGACTCCTGGAGCGGAGTAAATATCCGCTGCCATGTCGATATAGTGGGAGCCCGAGCGCAAGCAGGCCTCGAGCACAGCGTAGTTGGTACTACAGACGCAGGCATTGCAGGTCACCGTGATCGCATGTTCCTTCATCAGCGCCGCGAGCGCGTCCACATCCATGGCATTCGCTTGAACCACGATAAACCGGCTCTTCGGCGTGTGGGCGGCGAGTTGGTTTGCAAAAACTGGGTCCAGATCGGCCAAAACAATTTTTTCGAAACAATCGTAGCTATGAAGTTTCTGACCGATCACCGAGCCGACACCGCCGATTCCGATAACCATTGCGTTTGCCATAAAATAAAGATTTTTTGCAGCCTCTTCCCGCTCAGGAAAAAACTACCCCATCCCGGACCCGCGCGCAAGCGGGCCTATTGGACACGGCGCCTACGCTCTTCCAATTAATGGTCTTTTTTTTCCGTCATCGACTTGATTTTATCGAGTTTCGGAGCGATCACCGCACGGTTGTAGGGGTGGTTGGGATTCCGCTCATAGAAGTCCTGATGATAAGCCTCAGCGGGGAAAAACTCGGCCCCTTCAATGATTTCGGTGACGATCGGCGAACGGAAGCGCGACTGCGCACGGGCGAGCGATTTTTTCGCAACCTCAAGTTGCTCTGGGTTTTGGGCCACAATGATCGAGCGGTATTGTGTCCCGTGATCCGCTCCCTGCCGATTGAGCGTGGTGGGGTCGTGCGCATCCCAGAAGAGATCGATGATCTTTTCATAAGAAATCACGGCGGGATCGAAGGCGATCCGGACAACTTCGGCATGCCCGGTTTTCCCTGTGCAAACGTCCTCGTAAGTCGGATGCGGATCCTTGCCTGCGGCATAACCGCTGGTAACCGAGGCAATACCCTTCTGACCTTGATAAACGGCTTCCACGCACCAAAAACAGCCCCCTCCCAGAACGGCATATTCTTCATTCATGGATGCACCCAAACACAAATGCACCGATATCGCCAGCAGGAGGATATGTAGGCAGTTAAAAAGGGTGCGGCTGCTTCTCGGCTTCATGGCCCTTTAGATTACACCTCGCTGGAATGTCGGCAAGGAAGGGAATGGCTTTCGGGATTTTCCCATGTTGATCTTCTTTCAGGAACTGCGAGGGGTATTCGACACCGAGCTTGTCATTAATGAGACACTGTATTTTTCGATTCCAATGAGCCCTTCCCCAAAAAATCCGGCATGTTGTTGTGGAGGTGGGACTCCTGCTGCCACGACCAAGCCACCGACGGCGAAATATTTCTGCCCGATGTGTCCCGGTGTCGAGAGCAACGTTCCCGGCGATTGCCCCCAGTGTGGCATGGCCCTTGAGTTGAACCCTCGCTGGGTCGGCAGCGAGGAGGAAAGCGACACCGAGCTGCATTCAATCACACGCAGACTGCTGTTAGGTCTCGTTTTGACCATGCCTATTTTTGTTTTGGCGATGTCCCACATGATACCCGCATGGGGACGCGGTGAGTGGGCTTCTGGCGACATGGCTCGATGGATACAGTTTCTCCTCGCCACGCCGGTTGTGATTTGGTCGGGTTCACCGTTTTTTCAGCGGGGTTGGCGTTCCCTGCGCAATGGGCGGGGGAATATGTTCACGCTGATTTCGCTCGGTGTCGGCTCGGCTTATTTTTTCAGCACGGCTGCCATGCTTTTTCCCCGTTTTTTCCCGGAGGGACGGGGACACCATGGGCTGCCGGATCTCTATTTTGAAGCGGCGGCGGTGATCACGGTGTTGGTGCTTTTAGGGCAGTATTTGGAGCTGCGTGCGCGCCGCCAAACTGGCAGTGCCATTCGATCTCTAATGGCGCTAACCCCCAAAACCGCTCGGCGAATCTCCAACAACGGCGACGAGGAAGTCGCTCTTGATGACATCCGCGTTGGAGACCTCTTGCGCATAAGGCCGGGGGAAAAGATTCCGGTGGATGGGAGGGTCATCGAGGGTCGGAGCGCCGTGGATGAATCGATGCTCACCGGGGAGCCTGTCCCAGTCGAAAAATCCCTTGGCGACACGGTCACCGGCAGCACGATCAACTCAACCGGCTGACTCCTCATGCGGGCCGAACGTGCCGGCGC
>JALQZP010000146.1 GCA_023258235.1 Terrimicrobiaceae bacterium
GAAAATCCCATCCAACCCACAGTGGAAAGCATGACGCCCGATCCCCGGAGTCCCTATGCCATCACCAAGCTCGACGGCGAATACTACTGCAGCCTCTATGCCCGCGAGGGCTGGCTGCAGACGGCGTGCATCCGTTTCTTCAATGTCTTTGGTCCGCGTCAAGACCCACGCAGCGCTTACGCCGCCGCCGTGCCAATCTTCCTCCACCGCGCGCTCAGCGGGGAACCCATCACGGTCTATGGTGATGGTGGCCAGACGAGAGATTTCATTTTCGTGAAGGACATCGTCGGAGCGCTCGCCTTTGCCGCCGAAACCCCGCACGCCACGGGAGTCTTCAATGCGGGCTACGGCAAATCCATTACCATCCTTGAACTCGTTCAGGAAATCCTGCGCCTCACCGGCTCCAAGTCGGAAATCCGTTTCGAGCCCGTGCGTGCAGGCGACATCCGCCACTCGACATCGGATCCCTCGAAGCTGATGGACGCTGGTTGGAAGCCCCGCTTTGATGTGGCGTCCGGTCTCGAGCAGATACTGGGTTGCACTCCAAAACCCAACTGACATGGCCCCCTCGAACTCCCACGCCCCAATTCCCAGTAAACACCGCACGCCTGCTGACACTGCCAACGCGGAAACCCTCATTCCTGGCCGGCTTTTTGTGCCGGATCAAAAGCCACTGCCTGTGGCTCTAGAGCGCACCACCCACCTCGGTGTGGGGGCACACCACGACGACCTCGAGTTCATGGCGTTCCACGGCATTGCCCACTGTTTCGGGAAAAGCGATCAATGGTTCGCCGGGGTGACCTGCACGGATGGGAAGGGCAGTTCGCGCAGCGGGGCCTTTGCAAACATGACCCCGGAGCAGCTTGCCGAAACCCGCACAGCAGAGCAGGTCCGGGCGGCCGAGATTGGTGGCTATGGAGCGATGGTTACCTTGGATTATCCGAGTTCCCGAATCACCAACCCCGCAGATGCCGCATTGCGCAACGATCTGGTTCGGATCCTCAAGGCCACAAAGCCCGAAGTCATCTACACCCACAACCCGGCGGACAAGCACGCCACACACATCGGCGTTTTGGCCGCGCTCCTCGATGCCATCCGTTCCCTGTCGCAAGCAGACCGCCCAAGGCAATTGATCGGCTGCGAGGTGTGGCGGGACCTCGATTGGATGTGCGACAGCGAGAAGGTCCGCATGGACGTGACCGGATACGATAAACTCGCTTCGGAGTTGAACGCGGTCTTCGCCTCCCAGATCGCCGGGGGCAAACGCTACGACCTCGCCGTGGCGGGACGCCGCGCTGCGAACGCCACATTCCATGAACCTCGCGAGGGGGATGCGGCCACGCAGGTCCTCATCGGCATGGACCTCACACCTCTCATCCTCGATGACCGGCTTGGCGTTCTGGAATTCACCATGGAGCGGATCCGCCGGTTCGGGGATGAAGTTGCTGCTGGGCTCGCGCCTTTTTTCAAAAACTGAACCATGGAAATCATCATCCAACCCGATGCGGACGCCGCTGCCGATATGGCAGCCCGTATTTTTGCCAATCTCATCATTTCGAAACCGGATGCCGTTTTGGGCCTAGCCACAGGGTCCACGCCACTGCCTCTGTATCGAAAGCTCATCGCCGCCGGCCTCGACTGGTCGGGCATCACCACCTTCAACCTGGACGAATACATCGGCATCGGCCCTGACCACCCCCAATCCTATCACGCCTTCATGCAGGGGAACCTTTTCAGCCAAGTGAACATCAAACCTGGGAACATCCACATTCCCGACGGCATGGCATCCGACCCAGAAGCCCATTGCCGCGCCTACGAGGAAAAAATCCGCCAAGCCGGAGGGATCGACCTCCAGTTGCTCGGCATCGGCACGGACGGGCACATCGGTTTCAATGAGCCCACATCGTCGCTGGCCTCCCGCACCCGGATCAAAACGCTCACGGAGCGCACCCGCAGCGACAATGCCCGGTTTTTCGGTGGCAGCGGCGAGGTGCCCTTCCATGTCATCACGATGGGAATCGGAACGATTTTGCAAACCCGCAAGGTTCTCCTGCTAGCCACGGGCAAAAACAAAGCCCGGGCAGTGGCGGGTGCCGTGGAAGGTCCCGTAACCTCGATGAACCCTGCCTCCGCCCTACAATTGCACCCCTCCGCCTTGGTTTGCCTTGACGAGGACGCTGCGTCCGAACTCACCCGATGCGATTACTACCGCTGGGTTTTCGACAACAAGCCTTCGTGGCAAAAAATCTAATTCTCCGGTCCCAACAAAAAAGACCCCCAAACTTTTAAAAACACGCTTATGCCCGCACTTCGCTTCCGCCAAATCCACCTCGATTTCCACACCTCGCCGCACATTCCCGCCATCGGTGCCAAATTCGATAAAAAGAAATGGCAGGACACGCTGCAGGCGGCCGCGGTGGATTCGATCACGCTCTTTTCAAAGTGCCACCACGGGTGGAGTTACCATCCCACCACAGTTGGGAAAATCCATCCGCACTTGAGCTTCGACCTGCTCCGCAAACAATATGACGCCACCAAGGAAGCCGGTATTAACGCGCCGATCTATCTCTCTGCTGGCCTGGACAACCTCGCCTCGTATGAACATCCCGAGTGGCGCGAGGTGAATAAGGACGGTGCCTACACGGGTTGGGCGCAGCGCATGCTGCAGGCAGGCTTTCACATGATGGACTTTCACAGTCCTTATCTCGACTACCTCTGCGAGCAGATCCGCGAGGCGGTGCGCCTCTTTCCTGATTGCGATGGCATTTTCCTCGATATCATCAGCCAATACCAGTCCTGCACCCGCTGGAGTCTGGAATTCATGAAGGCCAACGGCCTCAATCCGCTTACGGAGGAGGATCGCAAGGAGTCCTCGCGTCTCGCGCTCGAGAAATACTATCGCCTGACCACCGAGGCCGCGAAGTCGCTCCGCGCGGACATGCCGATCTTCCACAACGGCGGCCACATTCCCCGCGGCCGGCATGACATTTTGCCCTATTTCAGCCACCTCGAGTTGGAGTCCCTGCCGACCGGTGGTTGGGGCTACGACCACTTCCCGACCTCGGCGAAATATACATGCAACCTGCCCTTCGAGTTCATGGGAATGACAGGAAAGTTCCATACCACATGGGGCGAGTTCGGCGGCTATAAGCACCCGAATGCTCTACGCTACGAGTGTGCCGCCATGCTGGCTTATGGAGCCAAGTGCAGTGTCGGTGATCAATTGCATCCCTCGGGAGAACTCGATCCCTCGACTTACGAAGTCATCGGAGCCGCCTACCGCGAGGTGCGTGACAAAGAGCCATGGTGCCGCGACGCCCAGCAGGTCTTCGATATCGTCGTGCTTTCCAGCGAGTCGGAAAATTACAACGAGCGCAACAATTGGCCCGACGATGGCGCCGGACGCGTCCTTCTCGAAAGTCATTTCCTATTCGGTCTCATTGACCGCACGATGGATTTCTCGCCCTACAAGGCCATCATTCTGCCCGACGACATTCGCATCGACGAGGAGTTGAAAGCCAAGCTGGACGCCTACCTGGCAAAAGGCGGCAAGCTGGTCCTCTCCGGCGAAAGCGGCCTCTGGAAGGGGCGTGAAGCTTTTGCGTTTGATATCGGAGCCGAGTATCATGGGCTTAGCCCTAGCCATCCGCCGGAGGACGAACCAAACCGTGGCCACGATTATGTTCTGCCACTGCCAGATCTGCGTGCCCCATTCGTCAACATGCCGCAGGTCATGTATAGCCGCTCGCACCGGATCCGCGTCACCGGCGGCCAGTCGTTGGGCCAAATCTTCGACCCCTATTTTAACCGCACCTGGGAACATTTCTGCAGCCACCAGCACACGCCAAACCAACTTGAACCCTCCGGCTTCGACTGCGGTGTGCGCCATGGGAATATCCTCTATTTTGCGCATCCGGTCTTCCTGCACTACCGCGCTTATGGAGCCGTGGCCTACCGCGAATTCATCGTCCGCGCGCTGCGCTCTTTCCTCGGCGAAGAGGGAATCTCGCTGCGGACCAACCTTCCATCCACCGCACGCGTGTCGCTCACTTCGCAGGGGGATCGCTTCGTCCTGCACCTCCTCTACGCCCCCACCATCGCGCGCGGGGGCGTCATCCAGCTTTCCGGCGGGAATGCCTCCGGTGGGTGCAGTGTGGAAGTTATCGAAGACCTTCCACCGCTCCACGGCACCGAAGTCCACCTCCGCCTGCCCGAAAAAATAACAAAAGCGTTTCTCGTTCCAGATGGAACACCCGTGCCCTTTGAGCGGCAAGGCGGTGCTCTCACAGTTCGCCTCCCCGCGTTTTCCTGTCATCAAATGGTCGAGTTCCCATCTTGAGAATGGAGCGCATTCGTCCCAGACAAATAATTCTCCCTTCGACGATGCGATGGATTTCATCGGGGAGACGAAAGACAAACCGTGGTTCCTTTATCTCTCCACCTACTCGCCGCACGATCCGCTGGCGGCTTCCCGAGGAGTTCGTCGCGCCCTTTCGCGGGAAGGTCACCGACGACGAGGCCCAGTATCTCGGGATGGTCGCAAACCTCGACTACAACATCGGCCGCCTCATGGCGTTTCTGAAAGAGGAGAAACTCGATGAAAATACCATCGTGATTCTCATGTCGGACAACGGGCAAACCTGGGGCCTCGATATCTACAACGCCAACATGCGTGGATGCAAAGCCACCGCTTGGCAGGGTGGGTCCCGCACCTTTTCCTACTGGCGCTGGAAGGGTCACTGGCCCCCGCACCAAGTTGAAAACCTCACCGCGCATCTGGATTTTCTCC
>JALQZP010000147.1 GCA_023258235.1 Terrimicrobiaceae bacterium
CGGCGAGGACGGGACAATCGAGTTGCCGGCCAGTCTGGTGGATTTTCCGACCCCCGCCAAAGGCGGCACCCCGATCTTCCAAGAAGGCGAAACCGGTAACGAAATCGGGGGGTGGAACAATCCCGAGGCAGCCGTGAACTGGGCGTTTGCTGGCGCCAAGCCCGGCGAATACGAGGTGTTGGCTGAAGTCTCCGGAATCAAGCACGCCAAAGCCATCGTGGAATTGGGTGACCAAAAACTCAATCCGAGCCTCGCGAGTACTGTCAACTACAACAAATACACCATCCAAAGCCTGGGCAAAATCCGCGTCGCCGGTGAGGGGAATCAAGTGATTGTGATCAAGCCGGACCCGACCGATTGGACGGCCTTCAACCTGCGCAAGGTCACACTCAAACCGGTCTTGGCCAAATAATGGCCAACTAATAGTTCTGGAAAGCGGGAATCCAAACGATACCCTCCGTTTTTGATTCGATCGGCGGCTTCATGTGGAGCCGCCGAATTCGCATCCGAGACCTTTCCCTCTTTGAATCCAAATGACCCGACCATGAAAAAAACTCTTCTCATTCTCGTTGCTTCACTCTTGGTGCCGTCAGTCGCAATCCAAGCTGCAAAAGTCGAAAACCTCCGCTGCGAATTCCGGGTGAACCCGCTCGCCATCGATGCCGGAAAGCCGGGGCTTTCCTGGAAAATTCAGGTTTCAGGTCTCAGGTCTCAGCCTTCGATGCAAAGAGGAATTCGGCAGACGGCTTACCAGATCCTTGTTGCGAGTTCGGAGGATTTACTCAAGAAGGACACGGGTGATTTGTGGGACAGCGGGAAGGTCGCCTCGGACCGGAGCGTTCATGTCGATTATCAAGGGAAACCTCTCGCTTCGGGGATGCTTTGCCACTGGAAGGTGAAGGCGTGGACGATCGATGTCAAAGGCGAAGAGGAGACCACGGAGTGGAGCGCGCCGGCGTTTTGGAGAATGGGCATCCTCAAGCCGGCCGATCCTGCGGCACCGTCGGGTTGGATTGGAAAGTGGATCAGTTTTCCGGGTGAAGACCTGAATCTCTCGCCTTGGATGAGGAAATCGTTCGACCTTCCCGCCGTGCCCAAGCACGCATTTGTCACCGTCAATATCGCCGGTTACGCAGAGTTGTATATCAACGGACAAAAAGTCGGCACCGATGTGCTCACTCCAGCAGTCTCCGACAATACGAAGCAGGTTTTTTACAATACCTACGATGTCACTAGCCTCCTGAAGCCCGGTCGCAACACGATCGGGTTGTGGGTGGGGCGCGGATGGGCCACGAGGACAGATACCGCTGCAAGCCGAGTGACCCCCGCTGTGCCGCATGTGCGGGCGCAGATCGAGGCTGATATCGACGGCAAGCCGTGGGCATTGGGAACCGATGCGAGTTGGAAATGCGCGCCGAGTTCGAATCAACGCCTTGGAGGCATGCATTGGGGGGATTTCGGCGGCGAGCGGGTGGATGCGACCGCAGACATTCCGAATTGGAGCAATTCCGATTTCGATGACAAGGATTGGAAGAACGCGGCAGAGGTCGAGGCACCGAAAGGCGAGGTGGTGGCCCAGCAGGCCCCACTGAACCGCGTCGGAAAGGAAATCCCCGCCGTGGCGGTGAACGACCTCGGTGGTGGACGGTATGAGATTGATTTTGGAACGGCCCTCACCGGATGGTTGCGCCTCAAGATGCCGGCGTGGAACGCAGAGCCCGACGAAATCGCGGATGACTCCGCTACCCCGCAAGGACGGGCCAATTTGAAAATCCTCAAGGCGACCTATGCAGCGCGCGATGGGGTCGGTGCGGCCGATGTGACGGCGAAGGTGGCGGCAATGGTGAAGGGCGACACTTTGAATTTCCAGGTGACCCCCGGGTCCCTCGGTGGCGATCCGGTGCCGAACCATGTGAAGGATCTCATTGTGGAATACGAACTCCACGGCAAGCGTCGCACCACCCGCGCGGCGGATTTCAGCCCGCTCACAGTTCCCCCTCAACCCAAGCGCGCCGTGGTGAAAATGATCTTCGCCGATGCCCTCAATGCCGATGCGCGCAGAGGGAAAGAAGGCCATCAATACTTCAACCAAGTTAGCGAGTTTGTTTCGAGCGGAAAGTCCGGTGAGATCTTCCATAATCGGTTTAATTACGCGGGCTTCCGCTATGTTTTGGTGGAGGGATTGCCCGTGCCTCCGAAAAAAGAGGATGCCGTGGCCATGCTCGTCGAGAGCGACCTCGATCCCGTCGGTGCCTTCGAGTGTTCGAACGAGCTCTTCAACCGCATTTCACGTGTCAACCAATGGACCCAGCGCAGCCTCAACCTCGGCGGCTACTATGTCGATTGCCCTCACCGTGAGCGCCTTGGTTACGGCGACGGACAGGTCGCTGCGGAAGGCTTCATGACAAGCTTCGGATCCTATGGATTCTATCGGAAATGGCTTACGGATTGGCGGATCAGGCAAGGGGCCGATGGCTACATGCCTCATATGGCGCCGTTTGCCATGGGCGGTGGCGGCCCAGGTTGGCCCGGCCTCCTTTCTGCTATCACTTGGCGGCACTACCTCTACTACGGTGACAAGCGTGTGCTGGAGGAAAACTACGACGCGATCCGCCGGTTTGTGGACAACCTCGAGTCGCGCTCGAAAGACGGCGTCCTGCATGCCTACGGTGGGCAATGGGATTTCATCGGCGACTGGGTTCCACCCGAACGCGGCATGGACACCAACAACTGGCCGGGCCGCCCCGCTGCCGAGCTTTTCAACAACTGCTACCGCATCCAGCAATTGGAGATTCTCAAAAACATCGCATCCGTCCTTGGAAAAAAAGATGAAGTCGAGCGATGCGATGCCCGCCTCGCGACGGCGAGGGCGGCGGTCCATGCGGCGTATTTCGACAAGGCGGCTGGCAACTACGGCATCGACGAGCAAGCCTACTACATTATGCCGCTGTTGGCGGGCGTGACCCCCGAGTCCGAGCGCCCCGCGTTGATCCAAAAGCTCGAAAAAAACATTCTCGAAAAAAACAAGGGCCATCTCGATACCGGAATGCTCGGGACCTATTTCATGATGGAGTATCTCCGTGCCACCGGTCGAAGCGACCTCGTCTTCACGATGTTCAATCAGAAAGCCTATCCCGGCTGGGGATACATGGTCGAACAAGGCGCCACCACGCTCTGGGAGGCATGGAACGGCTACTGGTCGCACATCCACTCTTGCTTCACCTCGCCGGACAACTGGTTCTACCAAGGCCTGGCCGGTATCCAGACCGACCCCGCCGCACCCGGCTTTAAAAACACGATCATCAAACCCGCCATCGTTGGTGATGTGACTTGGGTGAAGTCGCACCACGACTCTCCCTACGGCCGGATCGTCAGCAACTGGAAGCGCGAAGGCGAAAAACTCAAGATGGAGGTCACTATCCCGCCCAACTCCACAGCCACAATCTTCGTCCCCGCCAAAGACGCCGCCACGGTCACCGAGTCCGGAAAACCGGTACGCGATGCCGAGGGCGTGAAGTTCCTCCGGATGGAAAACAATGCGGCCGTCTATGCGGTCGGCTCGGGCAATTACCAATTCCAATCCCAACTCTGATCATCAAAACAAAAGCTTTCCATCTGAGTATCGCGCTCTCGCTTTGCGGAACGCTTTGCGCAGCGGAATCGCACGAGCAGTAATTTTAGATGTTTAAACCCGCCCGAGTTGTTCTACTTCGAAGGCTCCCGGCGGCTGTTGGAGCCGGCTTAAACCCGAATCCAGCGGAATTAACCACAGTGAACACAGTGAATCAAAGGACACAGAGAGCAGAGGGTGAATGAATTAGAGCGAATCCAATTGGATTCGTTTTGTGGGGGCTTCGCCGCTTTCGGAAACCGCTCTTGCTAATCCTGCAAATCCTGTCCTCCTGTCTAAAAATCCGTTTTCGGCTTAAAAAGATATCAGATCGACTCCGAAGCGTTTGGCTACGAGTGCGGTGAGGATAAAGCAGACAAATGTAAGCAGGGCGCTCCAGATCAAGGCCCACCAAAAACCCGTGCCTCTATAAAGAAGCCATGGCATGAGGAGGAACATGGGCATGGTGGGAATCACGTACCAGAAAGTGTAAAAGGCGTGACTGGCAAGTTTGGCGGACCCCTGTTTTTCGAGATGCATCCATACCATGACCATGATGGTCACTAACGGCAGAGAGGAAATGAGCGCCCCGGCGCGGTCGCTCCGCTTGGCGATCTCCGAAACAAGCACAATAACAAAGGCTGTGACTGCATATTTTGTGATGAATAGTGTCATAGAATCTGATGACACCCAAGCAAACCCGGAGAAGTTTGCCGATGGGTTTTTTTGCAACCGGGCACGTTTTTTTAATTCGGTCGAATTGCCAAATTTTACATCAAATTTGCCAGTTTATGCATTTTTTAAAAGCGAGATTTCAGCTAGTTTCATCTGCCAAATTCTTGTTTCCGATCCATTTTTAGAACCCGCTTTATGAGAAAAACTCTGCTTACCCTCGCCTTAGCCACCTCACTCCACGCCGGGGAAACGCTCGAGCAACGTTTCGAAAACCCGCCGGACTCGGCGCAACCGGGCGTTTACTGGTATTTCAATGACGGCAATCTGAACTCGAGCCAAATGACGGCCGAGTTGGAGAACATGAAAGAGGTCGGCCTCAACAAGGTGCTCTTTCTGGAAGTCGATAATGGCATTCCGAAGGGGCCCGTCCAGTGGATGAGTGAGCCGTGGCAAAACGCT
>JALQZP010000148.1 GCA_023258235.1 Terrimicrobiaceae bacterium
GCAAACCCCTATCCAGATATTTTGCGCTCGGGCGGCATCGACCGTCATCTTGATCATCCGAAGAATCGAGGGATGGGTGGGGTTGTAAAGATGGGCAATGCGATCATTCAACCTATCGACGGCAATCGCGTATTGAATCAGATCGTTCGTTCCGATGCTGAAAAATTTGACTTCCTTGGCCAAGTGATCCGCGACCAGAACGGCGCTCGGGGTTTCAATCATGATGCCGACTTCGATATCGGCCTGAAATGGAATCCCCTCTGCGGTGAGTTCATTTTTACAATCCTCGAGGACGGCATTCGCCCGACGAAGTTCCTGCAAGCCCGAGATCATCGGATACATGAGCCGAATATTGCCAACGGTCGAGGCTCGAAGGATGGCGCGAAGCTGGGTTTTGAAAACGTCCAAGTTTTCGAGACAAAACCGAATGGCGCGACAACCAAGGAAGGGATTCGCCTCCTCTTCAAAAAAAAGACTTGTGGATGATTTGTCACCACCAATGTCGAGGGTGCGAATAATGACGCTGTGCGGCAGGGACTCCTCGGCGGCGCGCAGATAGTGGGCATACTGCTCCTCTTCGTTCGGCGACGTCTCTCGATTGAGATACAGAAATTCCGTGCGATAAAGCCCGATCCCCTCCGCTCCACTCGACTTGATATCGGCGAGATCGTCGGGAAGATCGACATTCGCAGAAAGGATAATGTGTTTTCCGTCGCGTGTGGTGGATGCCGTTTCGCGAATGAGTTGAAGTCGCTCGACAACCTCCTCTTTCTGCTGCTCGATGCGCCCGTACTCGATGAGCGTTTCCATCGAGGGATTGAGAATCAGGAGACCGGTATACCCATCGATGAGAATATCGTCACCTAACTGGATGTTCTGGCAAATCCCCTGCATGCCGACTATGGCCGGGATTTCCAAGGACCGGGCCATGATTGCGGTATGCGAGGTTTTACTCCCGATCTCGGTGACAAATCCGCACACCAGATCACGATTCAGCTGGGCTGTATCCGATGGCGTGAGATTGTGCGCGACAATGATGTGCTGATGGTCGTGCGCCGCAGGATTATGGGGAGCTTTGCCCAACAGATTGCGGATGACCCGGCGGGAAACATCTTCGATATCGACAACTCGCTCGCGCAAATACGGATCATCGATCGCCTCCAGCGTGGCACAGTATTTCTGTGCAACTTGCTGGAAGACATATTCGACATTCAAGCGATCGCGATCCAACATTCGAAGTACTTCGTCAATGAGAGTCCGGTCCTCCACAACGAGAAGGTGAGCGTCAAAAATACTGGCATCCTCCGAACCAATCGCGGCCACGATGCGCTGCTGGATCTCGAGCAATTCGACGCGGGTGGCTATGAGCGCGGCCTCGAAACGTATAATCTCACGTTCCACATCGGCCTCTTCAATGGGCTGAGGAAGAATTTCTTCGCTCACCTCATGGCGCACAAAAGCCGGAAAATGGGCAATACCCTGGGCTACGGGTATGCCACTAAATCTCCTCTCGGTCTTTTGTGTTTGAACAGACTCCATTTGCATGGAGATGTAACACAATTTGAAACTTGATCAATGAGAAGAACTACTCTTCACCAAAACGGGTCTCAACGAGGTTTTTGATTTCGGCAACCGCCTTATCGGCATCCACACCTTCGGCGTGAATCATTAACTTCGAGCCCTTCCCTGCGGCAAGCATCATAAGACCCATAATGCTCTTTCCGTTGACCCTTTCCCCGTCTTTTTCAACCCACACTTCAGCGCGGTAGCGGCTGGAAATTTTGACAAACATCGCGGCCGGCCGTGCATGAAGACCATTGCGATTGTCGATGGTGACTTCACCGCTGCAACGCTGGACGTCGTCTGAAAGTTTTTTTTTGGTTAGAATTCCCATCATCTGCTCCGGCGTTCACTGATCATATGTAAGAGTCTCTGATTAAATTCCTGCGCGCTGTTTTCACCCATGTTTTTGAGTTTCTGATCCAGCGCCGCGACTTCGACCAGCCGGGCAATGTCACGTCCGGTCCGTACCGGCAGTGTGACGTGCGGGATTTTGATACCCAGAATTTCGTAGGTTTCGCGATCGATTCCGATTCTATCCACATTTTCGACTTCCTGCCAATCTTTCAGTGTGACAACAAAGTCGAGGCGCTTTTGCGGATTCACAGCACCGACACCAAAGATGGATGCGATGTTGATGATTCCGATACCACGAACCTCCATATGGAAACGGGACATGCTGTCAGCCGTCCCGATCAACTCGCTTCCCTCGGCCGAGCGAAACCGGGTAATGTCATCGCTCACGAGGCTGTATCCGCGCTCGATCAAGCCGAGCACACACTCGCTTTTACCGATGCCACTGGCACCTCGAATCAAAGTTCCGATCCCTAGGATGCTCACCATGCTGCCATGCTCTGTGGTCGAGGGAGCGAAATCCATCTCGAGTTGAATCGTGGCCGCGTTAATGAACTTCATCGTGATCATGTTTGTCCGCAACACAGGAGTCTCAAACTCGGCTGCGGCATCAAGCAGCACTTGGGGGACGGGAGCGTTTCGCGCAATGACAATGCACGGCATTTTGCGGGCAAAGAAAGCACGGCAACGCTCCTTGAGCAGCGAAGCACTCAGGCTCTTCAGATAGCTCAACTCGGCCGAGCCCAAAACCTGAATACGCTTGTCAGCAAAATAACTGAAAAAACCAGACAATGCGAGCCCTGGACGATTGATGGTGGGTTCGCGTATGAGGCGATTGAGTCCCCGGGAACTCCCTTCCAGCCTCATTCCCAGCCTTTCCGCGTGGTTTGCATAAAAGTGCCCGACCGTGATGTGGGAGACTTTTTTTTGCAGTTTGTTTAACATCGGTTTCAAGGCAAGGGACGATTAATGAATGTCGGCAATAAAGGTGCCAGCGCAATAGGGATTTTTTTAAAATTCGCCAACCTACATAGTAAAGGATTCGCCAAGGTAGAGCTTGCGGCTGATCGGGTCGTTGAGCAGGTAATCTTTGTTCCCTTGGCTCTCGACTCGACCTTCAAAAATCAGATAGGCGCGATCCACGATATTGAGCGTTTCGCGCACATTGTGATCAGTAATGAGGATCGCCAAGCCTTGATCGCGGAGATCTTGAATAATCTGCTGCACGTCATGAACGGCGATGGGATCGACACCACTGAAAGGCTCGTCCAGCATGAGAAGCGAGGGGTTTGTCACCAGCGAGCGGGCAATGGTCAGACGTCGCTTCTCACCGCCGGAAAGTGTGAGTGCTTCGTTTTTGGCGATGTGATCAATGCCAAAGCGCGTGAGCAACTCTTCACAGCGTTCCTTGCGCTCCTTCTTGTTTGCGCCAGTGGTTTCCAGAATGGCGAGAATGTTCTCCTCGACAGTGAGCTTGCGGAAAATCGACTCCTCCTGGGGCAGGTAGCCCATTCCGTGACGAGCGCGCTTGTACATCGGCATTGATGTGACATCGGCGTTTTGAAAATGAACGCTTCCTCCGTTGGGGCGAACCAAACCGACAATCATGTAAAAAGTGGTGGTCTTACCCGCACCGTTGGGACCCAATAATCCGACTATCTCACCCTTTTTGACATTGATATCGACACCATTCACCACCGATCGACCGTTGTAAATTTTCACCAACCCCTCGGTATGGAGTAGGGGGCTTTCTTTATCGGTCGAGATGCTCATTTTTGATCGGAGGTATCGGCTATGAGAGTTTTGCTACCGCCCACAGTACGGGACTGACCGCTATTCTTGAGGATCATGACTGTGGACTCTTCGGTGGCGACCTGCTGGTTGATGCCTTGCTGGATCGATGGCCACTTGCGCATGACGACCTCTCCAGTAGCGGGCTTGTAGGTCACCTCACCGGCGCGCCCGACGGATTTCGGAGTATTGCTTTTGGGATCCTGCTTTTCCTGAATGATGACAACATTTCCTTTGGCTTCGGCTGACTCCATACCCTTGTGATCCTTGCCAAGATGAACGATGAGCTTGTCACAAGTCAGAGTGAACTGCGGGTCCCGAACGATCACGCCACCATTGAACTCGGCAATGCTCTTTTCATTGTCGTAGGAGGCCTCCTCTGTCGCGGTGATTTCGGTTTGGGCGCCCTTGGGACGTTCGCCCCCGACAGGATTGAAGAAGCCAAGTGGATTTTTATCCTTCGAAGGCGCAGCGGGACTGGATGCAGGTTGCTGGGCGTTGGCCAAACCCATTGTAAAAACCAGGGAGAAAACGGCAGGGAGGGATTTTTTTATCGATGTCATTGAGTTTTATTCTCGGTCGAGATGACCATTTTGATGTTTCCGCGCATCGTTCCGAAGCGGGTTTTTGTGTTGAATTCGATCTTGTCGCCGGTGATGACAAAGTCGGAACGCTTGATGAGAGCGCCATTGTCACCAGTGAGGATTCGCGTATCGAGGTTAAATAACGACTGGGGGAGTTCAACGAAAATCTTGTTCCCGTCCTGATCCAGAGACTCCATTTTGAGATTGCTCATTTCAACATGGCTCTCGTCGATTTTCTTGGCGGATTGAGATTCAAAAACCAACACCAACTTCCCGTTCTCATCATAATGGGGGATTTTCAGCCCGAGAACCGGCATGCCTACCGGAACCGGCATTTCAAATTTGTCCTTCTCCTCTGGAGTCGGAGAAGGCGCTCCAAAAAGAAGCGAGCAAGCAACTGAAAACAGGAGGAGGAACGTGGCGAACTTATAATGTGGCATCACGAATGGCTT
>JALQZP010000149.1 GCA_023258235.1 Terrimicrobiaceae bacterium
GATCACTTCGGTGGCGATGCCACGGGTGCCGAGTGAACGGTGCTGGGCCATTCCATGGCGGCGGAACGAACCGATGCGATCGGCGGCGTTGGCGGTCGCCTTGAAACTCACGGAGAGAATATGCCATGAACGGCTACACTGTTTGGCCCGGACGCCCAACCCCACTGGGAGCGACTCCGAACGGGGAAGGTGTCAACTTTGCACTCTTCTCCGAAAATGCGACCTGCGTGGAACTCTGCTTGTTCGATGCGACGGATACCGCGCATGAAATCGCACGCATTCCCCTGCCGGAAAAAACCGATCAGGTCTGGCACGGCCAGATCCCCATCGCAAAACCCGACCAAGTCTATGGATACCGGGTTCACGGTCCGGACGCCCCTCGCAGCGGCCACCGCTTCAATCCCCGCAAGCTTCTCCTCGATCCCTATGCGAAATCCCTCGCCCGGGAATTGAAATGGCACCCCGCCATCGGCGATCCCTTGCTGGATAGCGGCCCGTTTGCGCCTCTGGCGCGTGTGAGCCAGGAACTCTTCGACTGGGGCGGCACCCCTGCCCCGCGCACTGCTTGGCACAACACGGTTGTCTATGAACTCCATGTCAAAGGCTTCACCAAACTCCATCCCGAAATCCCCGAAAACCTGCGCGGCACCTACGCGGGACTCGCCTCGGAACCCGCAATCAACCACCTCCGCAGTCTGGGAGTGACCGCCGTGGAACTCATGCCGGTGCACTACCACATCGACGATCAGATCCTCATCGAACGCGGCCTCACGAACTACTGGGGCTACAACACCCTCGGCTACTTCGCGCCCGATCCGCGCTATTGCTCGACCGGCACAAGCAATACCGTGCACGAATTCAAATCCATGGTCCGCTCGCTGCACAGGGCGGGCATCGAAGTCATACTGGATGTCGTTTACAACCACACAGCGGAGGGCGATCACAACGGCCCGGTGCTCTCGTTCAAAGGCATCGACAATGCCTCATACTACCGCCTCCATGACGAACCCGACAAATACATCGACTTCACCGGTTGTGGAAATTCTCTAAACGTCGCCCACCCTCGCATCCTGCAGCTTATCATGGACTCCCTGCGCTACTGGGTGCTTGAGATGCATGTGGACGGATTTCGTTTCGATTTGGCCAGCACGCTCGCGAGGGAGCTTTGGGAAATGGACCGCCTCGGCGCCTTTTTCGACATCATCCACCAGGACCCCACCCTCTCCCAAGTGAAACTCATTGCCGAACCTTGGGATCTCGGGCCGAATGGATACCAGGTCGGCAATTTTCCCGTGCTTTGGAGCGAGTGGAACGGGAAATACCGGGATTGCATCCGCCGCTTCTGGAAAGGGGATGGCGGCAATCTCGGAGAACTCGCCTCACGCCTCTCGGGCAGCAGCGACCTATACCGCCACAATGGACGGAGACCCTATGCCAGCCTGAATTTCATCACCTGCCACGATGGATTCACCCTCGCCGACCTCGTCAGCTACAATCTCAAGCACAACGAGGCGAATGGCGAGAACAACAGCGACGGCACTGATGCGAACGACAGCTGGAACTGCGGAGAGGAAGGCCCCACGAACGATGCCCGTATCGAATCGCTCCGGCTTCGCCAGCGACGCAACCTCCTCACCACCCTCATCCTCTCGCAGGGAGTTCCCATGATCCTCGCCGGCGACGAAATGGGGCGCACCCAACTGGGCAACAACAACGCATTCTGTCACGACTCCCCGCTCTCCTGGGTGAACTGGAATCTCAGCACCGAAGAAATCGAGCAACTCGACTTCGTTCGCGCCCTCCTCGAACTGCGGCGCATTCAGCCTGTCTTCCATCGCAGGAATTTTTTCCAGGGTCGTGCGATACACGGCACGGAGAGCAAGGACCTCTACTGGCTGAAACCCGACGGGACGGAAATGACCGAACAAGATTGGAGCAGCCCCCACGTACGCTGTCTCGGCATGGGACTCCTTGGGGACCAGATCGAGGAAAGCGGGGATCATGGCGAACCCATCACAGGCGATTCCTTTCTCGTCCTTCTCAATGCCGAGGAGACCGTGGTGCCGTTCGTGCTGGGAGGCCGGCAGCGCCATGTCGCATGGACGCTTGTTTTGGACACCAGCATGCCGCCAGCCTCATTCCGCCCGGGAGTGTATTCCCAAGTGGCCCATTTTCCGCTGCAAGCAAGATCGATCGCTATTCTCCAACCGCACTACGCGCCATTCGCGTGAAGCGGAATCACAGCCCGGTCGGATGGTCGATGAACTGCCATCCGAGCGCGAGCTTGCGTGAAAGGAGTTCCGCCGCCGCCTTCACACCGAAGGTCTCCGTCGCGTAATGGCCGGCATAGAGGAGATTCACCCCCAGCTCCTCGGCGGCCGTGTAGGACCAGTGGGGCCCCTCGCCCGTGATAAACGTGTCGATTCCGGCAGCTGCAGCCTTGGCGACATCACCACCGGCCCCGCCGGTCACGATACCGATCCGGCGCGCCACCACCGGGCCGCCGGGAGCCATGTGCACCGGACCACCGACCGCATGCGCGACATGATCCCGCAGGACCTCGCGGCTCATCTCGGCGTCGAATTTCAGTCCCACATGTTGCCCGGCCGATTCAAAAAATGTTTCCCCATTGCGCAGCCCGATGGCCTCCGCGAGGAGCGCGTTGTTGCCGATCCTGGGATGAATGTCGAGTGGCAGGTGGGCACTGTAAACCGCCATGTCCGCCTCCATGAGCAAGCGCATCTTGCGGTAGTTTCCGCCCGTAACCCTCTGCGCCCCGCTCCAGAAAAGCCCGTGGTGAACAATCAGAAAGTCGATCTGCGCCTCGGCGGCCTCGCGGATCACAGCCTCCGTGGCATCGACCGCCGCGCCAATGCGCGACAACGCGCCCGAATTCTCGACCTGAAGGCCGTTCATGGCTTGCGGATAATCCCCCACCTCGCTTGTGCGCAAGAGTTCATCCAGATATCGAACGGCTTCAGTAAGGTGCATGGCGGCAGAATAAATCGCCTCATTCGACAAAAGAAGATTTTTCCTTTTCAAGACTTGCCCATAGTATGGCCCGCATATGCTCAAAACTGGAATCGTCGGATTGCCCAACGTCGGCAAATCCACCCTCTTCAATGCCGTCACCCGCACCCGCAAGGCCCAGGCGGCCAACTTTCCATTCTGCACGATCGAACCGAACGTCGGCATCGTCAACGTGCCCGACGAACGCCTTCAAAAACTCGCCGCCATCTCGAAGTCAGAAAAGATTCTTCCCGCTGCGATTGAGTTTGTGGACATTGCGGGCCTCGTCGCCGGTGCCAGCGAGGGAGAGGGCCTCGGCAACCAGTTCCTGAGCCACATCCGCGAGGTCGATGCCATTATTCAAGTCGTCCGCTGCTTCGAGAGTTCCGACATCCACCACGTCTCCGGCACGGTCGATCCCGTCCGTGACATCGAGGTCATCAATACCGAACTCATGCTTGCCGATCTGGGTGCCCTCAAAAAGCGCGCCGACCGCTGCCAAAAAGGCGCCCGCAGCGGCGACAAGGTCGCGAAGGCGGAACTCGCCCTCGCGGAAAAACTCATCCCCCACCTCGATGCCGGCAAGCCCGCCCTCACGGCGGATCTCAACCCCGATGAAAAAGCCCTCCTGCACGGATTTTTTCTGCTTTCCGCCAAGCCCACCCTTTTCGCCTGCAATGTCGGCGAGAACGACCTTGCCAATCTCGACGGGGACTCCCCCGCCTCCATCCACGTCCGCGCCGTGCGCGACTATGCCGCGAAACACCTCGGCAGCGAGGCTGTGGTCATCAGCGCCCAAATCGAAAGCGAACTCGCGGAACTCCCCCGCGAGGAGGCGCTGGAATTTCTCTCCGGCCTTGGTGTAACCGACAGCGGTGTGAGCCAACTCATCCGCGCCGCCTACCACCTGCTCGGTCTTCGCACCTACCTCACCACCGGCCCGAAGGAAACCCGCGCCTGGACGATCCATGCGGGAGATAAAGCTCCCGCCGCCGCAGGCGTCATCCACAGCGACTTCGAGCGGGGATTCATCGCCGCGCAGATCGTCTCTTTCGACGATCTCATGGCCTGCGGAACGGAAGCCAAAGCCCGCGAAGCCGGAAAGCTGCGACTCGAAGGCAAGGAATACACGGTCCAAGACGGCGACGTGGTGGAATTCCGCTTCAACGTCTGATCACGCGAATGCTGACCGGGCGGTCTTCGATGGGCTATATATTTCTCGCAACACGGAAACCTATCGCCGTGTATCGGACGCCCGGACTTCAGAGAATTTTCAGTCAATAAAACTACAGATATACTCGCAGATTCCACCATCAACGGCGATGGAGAACCCCGACTTGGCCGGAACATCAAAGAACTCGCCACCCTTGTAGCAAACGCTGGCATCGCTGTTATCAAGCTGCACAGTGCACTCACCGGATACTATCTCCATGCGCTCGGCCTTGTCCGTGCCGAAGTGGTAATGGCCGGGGTAGATCAGACCGAGGGTCTTTTTGCTCCCGTCGGCGAAGACGATGCTATGACTCACCACCTTTCCATCGAAATAGACATTGGCCTTCGTGATGGCGGTGACGTTGGGAAACTCGGATGGGATCGCGCTCATGGTTTTCTTAGATTGAATAACTCAAGCCTCCCTCCGCAAGCCTTCGTTGCGGTTAGATATAAAAAGCCTGTTGCCTCAAAAGTTTTGACCCCTGGGTGGTT
>JALQZP010000014.1 GCA_023258235.1 Terrimicrobiaceae bacterium
GACCTTCCGGAAGGGGCTTCGATACTTCCTTGGCGAGTATTTCCCAAGAGCGTTTGTGCTGAGCGGAGGAGTCGATGACCACGCCGTCCCAGTCAAAAATCACGGCTTTCATTTCAGGTGCCGAGGAGTTTTCTCAACATACGTTCATCGGGATTCGGCCCGACCACGGCGAGAGTGATTCGATTGGGGTCGAGGATTTCCTGAGCCAGCGATCGGATTTCGTCGGAAGTGACATGGCGGATCTTTTCGTTTACGGATTCGGGGTCGACGATTTTGCCATGGGCCAAGACGGAGTTTCCGAGGCGCATATTTTGGCTGGATGTGCGTTCGAGGGCCATGCGACTGGAGCCGATGGTGTATTCCTTGGCGCGGCGCAATTCAGCGGCGCCGATGGTTTTGGTGCACAGGTTCTCGAATTGAGCGAGAATGAGGCTGAGAGACTTTTCAAGGTTGCGGCGGTCGAGCCCAGCCGAAATCCCCAAGTAACCACCATCATTGAGTGTGGTTTGGTGCGTGCTCACCGAGTAACAGAGTCCGCGCTTTTCCCGGATTTCCTGGAAGAGGCGGGAACTGGCGTTGGCGCCCAGAATCACATGGAGAAGATGCGCGGCGTAGCGACGCTCGTCGCGGTGGCTGGTGGCGGGGAGCGCGAGGGAAAGCTGGGTCTGCTGTATATCGCGGGCGGCTGTGACGATTTTCGGGAATTTGCGTGGTGGTGGACAAGGCTTCGCGGCGGGAGCTTTTCCGCGAGGGAGGCCCTTGAGTGCGGCGGAGACTTTTTCGACAACGTCATCGTGCCGGATATTGCCGGCTGCGGAGATGACGGTGCTGGGAGCGTTGTAATGGGATTTGCGGTAGCCACGAAAATCCTCGGCCGTCATGGACTCGATGCTTTCCAGGGTTCCGGCGATCGAGCGGCCAAGGGGGTGGTTTTCCCAGTGGGTTTGCTCCAAGAGTTCCTGGACGTAGGAGGAGGGCTCATCCTGATACATGAGGATTTCTTCGGCGATGACGCCCCGCTCGCGGTCGATCTCGCGTTTTGCAAAGAGGGGGTTCATGTAAATATCGCAGAGAACATCGCAGACTCGGGGAAAATATTCCGCCGCGGTGGTGGCGTAGTAGCAGGTGCGTTCCTCAGCGGTAAAAGCATTCATGTCGCCGCCAACGCCCTCGATATCCTGCATGATGCGGCGGGCGGAACGCTTGGGCGTCCCTTTGAAAAGCATGTGCTCGATGAAGTGCGAGATACCGGTGAGCTTCGCAGGTTCATGGCGTCCACCCACAGAGGCCCAGATCCCCATGGCGGCGGTTTGCGCATAGGGCATCTCGCAGGTGGCGACTCGGAGTCCGCCGGGGAGTTGGGTGAGCTGGGACTTGTTGGGCATGGACTATTTTGACGTGGGCGAAGTGGCGGCGTGGTGGTTTTTAAAAAATTCGGTAATTCGGGCCTGGGCGCCCCGGCCGACGTTGCCAAGGAAGGCGATGTGACCTGTGTCCGGCAAGGGGAGAAAAAGGGGCCGGGTAAAAACCGAGGCGGCCATTTCGGCTTGGGAGAAGGGCACAATTTTGTCTTTTTGACCATGCACAATGAGGGTCGGCGTATGGATATCCTTGAGGAAGGTGGGGGATAGCGAAGAGATTTGGAGAAGGTCGTTATGAAATCCCTGCAGACGAGGGCTTGGGGGCGTGAGGCACTCGATCAAACCTTGGAAATACTCCGATTGGGAGGCGTCGCTCAGAATCGATTTCACCCACACCTCCTTCTCTTCCGCAGTTCCAGTTGTGGTGAAATCGTAGGTCTTGCCGAGAGCGGAAGCGAGGGGTCGGCGGGAAAACCGCATGGCGGCGAGGTCGGTGGAGGAAATGAGGGGCTCCGCCTTCAGTGGGGCTGTGACCGCCGAGACAAGGACGAGGGCGGTGGTGCGATTCGGAAAAAGGCGCGCGAATTCGCATGCCACCGTGCCTCCGAATCCTTGACCCAGCACCGCGACATGAGGGATCTCAAGGCGATCCAGAAGAGCGACCGCCGCCTCCGCTTGTTCCGTCGGCGTGGCGCCCATGGAGAGGGGGGTTCGCAAGTATCCGGGGCGGGATGGGGAAATCACCTCGAATCCCTCCGACTCAAGAAAACCGCCGACATGAGCGCCTTCATCGTAGCCGCCACCGGCATCGTGAAAAACCAGCACCACCGGACCATCGCCCCGCCGCACGTATTCGACGCAACCGGAAGGCAGGATGGCGAGTTGCGATCCTTCGATGAGATCGCTCATTTTTTCCGCACGCCAAGATTGGATCGAGGCTAGATAAACCCCCGACACCATTAGAAGGAGAGCGCCGGAGATAAAAGCCAACCTCGGAAGGACGCGGATTTTTTGGGCCATATCAGCGTTTTGCGAGGCGAAGGAACAGCCAACCTCCCAGTGCGAAGAAGAGGAGGTTGGGAGTCCAAATCAGGAATTGCGGGAAGGCTCCGGCATGGCCCCGGAATGTGTCCGCCATGATGATAAAGAAAAAGTAGCTGAATGCGACCACGAGGCTGATGCCGAATCCGACGGAGGTTTCCTTTCGATGGGTGGTGACGCCAAGCGGGATGGCTATGAGCGCAAAAGCGATGCACGAGAGGGCTGTTGAAAAGCGTTTGTTGAATTCGACCAACGTTTCGAGGTGTTTTTTCCCCTCGGTTTTGGAAAGCAAGTCGAAGAGATCCGGGAGGGTGTAGGAGCTGAGGCGGCGGTTTGTCTGGGTTTGCTTGAAAAACTTATCGAGTTGGAGTGGGAAGACCCCCTCGCGCATCACGATGCCCTGTTGGATTTTGGTGAGATCGTCTGGTTTTGCGGAATCGCGTTGCTCGAAGCGGGCATCAAAGAGCCGTAACAAAAGGCGCGAATTCTCGATGTCGGGGGTCAGAATACCTTCGCGGGCATAGACCATTTTTGTCGGGTATTGGTCATCGTTCATTTCAAAAACGAGGATGTTTTTGAGATGATTGCCCTCCTTGCCTCCCACATAAACACGCCGGTCGGGAAACTGATCCACGACCTCATCCGGACGGAAGAGGGACACGGGATTGTTGGTTGCGATATCCACGATGGCGCGCGTCATCGCCTGCTCGGCCTTCGGAGCGACATCCACATTGATCCAGAAGCACACCATCGAGAGGGCAATCGCGATGGCGAAGACCGGCAGGCAGATCCTGGGAATACTCACGCCACTGGATTTCAGAGCGATCAACTCGCTGTCGGCGGACATTCTTCCAAAGAATAAAAGGAGGGCGGTGAGAAAACCCCATGGAATTGTAAAGGTGAGTGAAAACGGCAACACCAGAGCCATAAAGGAGAGCACCGTGAGAATCGGCACGTCGGGATTGTTGATCAGGACGTTGAGCAGTTCTTTGAAAATGTTCCCCAATACCAGCACAAGGCTGAGGATCAACACACCGATGATTGCCGTGAGCAGGACGCCCGAGGCCACGTAGCGGTCTATGATTTTCATCTGGGAAAAACCGGGCGTCTCACTCTTCGAAGACTCCCATAGCGCGGAATTTTTCGTAGCGCGCCGCGAGGAGTTGATCGATCGGGACCTTCATGAGGGCCTTCAATTCCTGGGTGACGGAGGTTTTCAAATTGCTCGCGGCAGCCTCCGGATCGCAGTGGGCGCCGCCCATCGGTTCCGGAATCACACCATCCACGAGACCCATCGACATCAAGTCCGGTGCGGAGAGTTTGAGCGCCGCAGCGGCTTCGGGTGCGTGTTTGCGGTGCTTCCAGAGGATGGCAGCGCATCCCTCGGGGCTGATCACCGAGTAATAGGCGTTTTCCAGCATGAGCACCCGGTCGGCCACGCCGATCCCGAGAGCGCCACCGGACCCACCTTCGCCAATGACGATGGAAACAATGGGGGTTCTAAGAACCATCATGTCGCGGATATTGACAGCGATGGCTTCGGCGATGTGGCGTTCCTCCGCGCCGATGCCGGGATAGGCGCCGGGAGTGTCGATGAGGGCGACAAAGGGGAAGCCGAACTTCTCCGCGAGTCGCATGAGGCGAAGGGCTTTGCGGTAGCCTTCGGGGTGCGGGCTACCGAAGTTGCGGTGGAGGTTTTCTTTGGTATCGCGGCCTTTTTGCTGCCCGACGATCACACAACGGATCCCGTCAATCGTGGCGAGACCACCGGGCATCGAAGGGTCGTCGCCGAAGAGGCGGTCGCCCTTGAGTTCGACAAAATCCGTGCAAGCCATACGAACGTAATCGAGGAAAAACGGACGCTCGATATGGCGGGAAATTTGGACACGCTGCCAAGCGCTGAGATTGCCGTAAATGCTGTCGCGGGTGGCCTCGATCTTTTTCTGCATCATGGCGATTTCTCCGGAAAGGTCGATGTGACGATCTTCGGACTGTTTTTTCAGCTCATGAAGCTTTTGTTCCAGTTCGATGATGGGTTTCTCAAAGTCCAAGGTGGTCTTGCTCATGGGCGGATTATTTGATGGTGAGTGCGGTTCCTGTTTTGAGGAGGGCGAAGATGTCGTTGAAATCGGATTGGCTCAGGACGATGCCTGTCGGATTGGGCGGCATCGTTCCATCCTCCGCTGGAGTCGGGGCGGGATGGATAGACACGCTGCCGGGACTCAACAGAACGAAACGCACGGTTTCGGGGTAGTCCTTGGCTCCGAAAGCGACGCGTGTCTCGCCTTTTCGGGCAACGCGGTCAGCGACCTTGGTTTCGAAATCGCCCTTCGCCGCAGCCCCGGTGAGTGTCAGGGAAACGATCGGGTATTCCTTAAAAAACTCCCCGTTGTTCAAGACGGTGAGGGTCGACTTTTCGCGGTTCACCAGAGCGGATGTGTTGAGCGCGGGAATGAGGAGTTGCTGACCGATCTGGAGATTGATGCTGGAGAGTTGATTGGCCCAGTAGATCTGCTCAACGTTGTTCTTCGTGACAGAGGCGATCTTGGCGAGGGAATCACCCTTTTTAACAGTGTAAACGGTATTCGCAGGCGTCGCAGCGGTATCCCTGAAGAGGACCAGATTCATCCGACCGAGAGCGGCGGTGGCTTCTGGAAGGCGGACGGAATCCGGGTAGGTTGTGATGAAGTTCTTAACGCTCTCGCGGGCCTCGACAGTATCCTTAGCAGCAGTGGGTTTAAGGGTTTCCCATGCCGTCATGCTCTGATCCGGTGTCGGACTCGGAACGGGAGTTGGGGGTGCCGTTTGCTCGATAACGTCCAATTTTTTCTCTTTGTAGTAGAGATCGTAGATGAAATAGGCACTCCCGCCTAAAACCGCGGCGACAAGCAGGAGAATCGTGAGAGCTTTGAGGATCATAAAATGGTTGTTGAATCTATCCTTTGCGAAGGGACAATGAAAATACGTAAATCAAACCAGTCCGCGCTTGGTCCACTCGGCCACATTTCCCCCGGCGGAACGTTGTATCATTTCCATGGAAAATTTCAGCAGGCAGACTTCCCAAGCGTCGTCCACGCCCGCGATGAGAGCTCCAAAGGGATCGGCGAGCGCACGGATCTCGTCTTCGAGACGGTCGGTGGCGGATTCCATCGTTTCATGCAACACCTTCTCGGAAAGGTCGGTTTTTTTGAATTGGAACCCATACCGGAGGATGCGGGCAACGGAGGCATGGGATTCCAGCCAATCGGCATATTCCCTCGCCTCATCGCCGAAGCCGTCCAAGAGCAATTTTCTGAAATGCGAAGGGGATAGAATGCGCGGACGCTCGGCCTCAATCATGCCGGAACGAACACGCACACAATTCACCTCGTCCAACGGCTCGGTGAGCAGGGTGAAACTGAATCGCGTGGCTCCAAATGTCTCAATGGCACTTTGCGGGCTCACCACGACGCGCGTATTTTCCATCGCGTAGTTGAAGTCGTGTTCTTTGAACATGCTTCCAATCTATACGGTGGGCATGGCTATTCAATCAATTCCCTGCGGGTGCGGTCTGGGGGACGATCGCTTTTACGGCGAGCTTGGCGGGGGGAAGGATGTAGGGAGATGCGGCCAACAGGATGTAGAGCAAAAGGGTCGCCAGAGCGAGGTAGGGCAGCGGAGCGGAGGCGCGGTTGGTCGAAATCATGGAAGCTTGAGGTCGGCGATGGCGCTCATCACCCGATCGCTGAGGTTTTGATACGTTTCGCGCGAGGGGTTCGAAATTTCCTCTTGGGTGAAGTGGATCGGTTCGCCAATCACCACGGAGATTTGAGAGAGGTGGAGCCGTTTGGCATTTTTAGGGAAGGCGTCGTAGGCTCCGAAAATTCGCATGGGCAGGACGGGAGCGCCGGTTTTCGCAATCACAAGGCCTATGCCGGCGCGAGCGGGTTGCAAGCGGCCGTCTTTCGAGCGGGTTCCTTCCGGAAACAGGACGATCCCATGGCCCTCCTTCACTTTTTTGATGACCTCGCGCAAAGCGGACATGTCGTTGCCGTCACGTTCGACGGGAATGACATTCATGGCCGGAAAAAGCGGGCCGAAGAAAGGCCATTTGAGCAGTGTTTTGCGGGCAAGATAGTAAACGCCTCGACGGCTGCAGATGCCCGCCAGCGGTGGGTCGAAGAAGCTCGAGTGGTTGACGGCGATGATGAGTGGACCAGACTCCACCATGCGCTCGGGATGCACCACCCGCATGGAGAAAAACATCCGGGCGAGCAGCTTCGCCAGGTTGTAAAAAACATTGTAAATAATCGTCATCGGGGATGAAGGCCGGCGTCGGCAAGAAGTTGAAGGATTTTTTCCACAACGCCATCGAGAGTGAGATGGGAGGTATCCACGACGCAAGCGCCCTTGGCCACCTGAAGTGGAGCCTCGGCGCGACTGGAGTCCTGTTTGTCACGCAGGTCGATGCTGTCCGTCTGTCCCTCTGCCGCGCGCCGGAGGCGGCGAATCTCGGGGGACGCATCGAGATAAAACTTATGCGGGGCATCGGGAAAAACAGCCGATCCGATATCGCGGCCTTCCATCACGACATCGCGTTCGTTCACGAGGGCGCGCAGGCGTGCGACAATGAGGTGCCGGACGGAGGGAATCGCGGAAACGGTCGAGACCGCGTTGTTGACGGCGCTTTCTTTCAATTCCGCATCCGGAGTTTGAGCGTTGATGCGAATGAAAGATTCGCCCTCGGTCGTGAACCCGCAGCCCAACTCCATCGAGCTGAGAGCCGTTTTTACGCTATCGGCATTCGCGGGATCGACGCCCTGGCGGAGCAACTCCCATGTCACAGCGCGATACATCGAGCCCGAGTTCACGTAGGAGAATCCGAGTCCGCGGGCAAGTCGCTTGGCGACGCTGCTTTTTCCGGATGCGGCGGGGCCGTCGATGGCAATAATGGTCATGGTGTTGGATTTTTGAAGCCGCTGAGAACGGGGGTGCGCCCTTTCATGTGTCCGCCTTTTTGGATGTGACGAAGGGCCTCTGCGAAGCCGGGGTAGGAGGTATTCACGCAAGCGGTATTTTCAATGATGGTTTCGCCTTCCGCAAACAAGCCCGCGACCGCGAAGGCCATGGCAATGCGGTGGTCGCCATGGCAGGGAAGCCTGGCTCCCTTGAGCGGCGAGCCGCCCGTGATTGCCATGCCATCGGGAAATTCCTCCACGGTCACACCCATCGCACGAAGATTCGAAGCCACGGCGGCGATGCGGTCGGTCTCCTTGACCCGAAGTTCGGCGGCATCGCGTATGATCGTGGTGCCCTTCGCCAGGGCGGCTGCAACGGCGATCACAGGGATTTCATCGATCACATTCGGGATTTCGGCTCCGCAAATGGTGGTCGCTTGGAGCGTGGTTCCCTTGATGTCGATATTCCCCACCGGCTCGCCGTGAAGTGAGGTTTCTATGACCTCGCGGATGCGGGCACCCATGCGGATGAGGACGTCGATGATGCCTGTGCGGGTGGGGTTGAGTCCGACATCCTTCACCAGCAAGCGGGAACCGGGCTGCGCGGCCGAGGCGACGAGCCAGAATGCGGCGCTGGAAATATCGCCCGGAACAGCGAAGTCCCTCGACTCGGGGATTTGCCCGCCCTCAATGGTGGTGCGAATTTCCACCAGGCGCCGGGTTTTTGGAGAGTGGGCGTTTTCCCAGATTTCTTCGCGCTTTGTCTTGAGGAGGAAAAACTCGAACATCCGCTCGGTATGGTCACGGGAGCGGACGTTTTCGATCACTGTGGTTGTTCCCTTGGCATAGAGCCCGGCGAGAAGCACCGCGCTTTTCACTTGGGCGCTGGCCACAGGCAGGCGGTAGGTGATGCCGTGAAGCTCCCTGTCGCCCTCGATGCAGAGGGGAGGGCACGACTTGGTGCCCTCGGCATGGAGCTCGGCTCCCATCTCGCGCAGCGGATCGATGACGCGTTGCATCGGGCGCTTCGAGAGCGAGTCGTCGCCGATCATGCGGGAGCGGAATCCCTGGGCGGACAGGATCCCCGCCATGAGCCGCATGGTCGTTCCGGAGTTGCCGCAATCGATATCACCAAAGGGTTTCGTGAATTTGCCGGAGTTGCCGACCACCACGAGCGTGCCGGGCTCCGGGGACTCGATGAAGATGCCGAGCTGGCGCATCGCTTTCGCCGTGCTCTGACAGTCTTCGCCCTCCAAAAAATTCGTGATCGTGCAGGCTCCGTTCGAGAGCGAGGCGAGAAGGACAGCCCGATGCGAGATGCTCTTGTCCGGCGGGACGGTGATCTCGGTTTCTATGCGGGCCGCTTTGCGGGATTTGAGTGTGAGGTTTTCCTTGGATGCCATCATTTCGTAATCGGGTGTTTGGAGCGGAGTTTTCGGGCATCCGCCAAAATGGCCTCGACTCCCTGTCGGTCTCCCTGCTCGAGGGCGAGCTTCAATGTCTCGAGCGTGTTTTGCAAGTCGTGGATTCCCTCGACCACCTCGTGGCGGTTGTCGAAGAGGATTTCCGTCCACATGCCTTCCGGGCCTCCGGCGACGCGCGTGGAATCGCGATATCCCGGCCCCGCCAGATCGCTCAATGAAGGATCCCGTGCAATGGCGGCGTGGACGAGGCAGGAGGCCGCCGCGTGAGGAAGGTGGCTCACCCGCGCAATGGCGCGGTCGTGATCAGGAGGGCTCATTTCGCGCAGCTGGCAACCCGTGGCCATCCATAGCTCCCTCGTATTCTGGAGCGGCCGGGCTTCGGATCGAGCCGTCGGGGTGAGGATGCATGTGGCTCCCTCGAACAGATCCGCCCTAGCGGCGCGGATTCCGCTTTGCTCGGATCCCGCCATCGGATGCGCGCCGATGAAGCGGCCGCCGAACGTGGATTCCAAAGCATCGACAATATTCGCCTTCACGCTACCGGCATCGGTGAGCGTCGCAGCGGCAGGGAGATGTTTTTTCAGATCCTCGCCACAATGCTGGATCGCCTGCGGAGACATGCAAAGAACGGCGATATCGCAACCGGCGAGGACGGTCGGAAGATCGCGGGAAACGCGGCAATGCGGCAGCAATGCGGCCGCCTCAAGCGCCGCTTCCTCGCGCCGTGCCCACACGCTCACCCGCCAAGGTTGGCCGGATCGGCTCAGGGCCAAAGCGAGCGAGCCCCCAATGAGGCCCGGGCCAAGAATGGCAACGCGACGGCTCAGGGCACCAGAAAGATCTTGCCCGAGTAGGGGCATTTCACCTCGGTGTTGGGCGGAAACCCGCGCACGTCCACATAGCCGGCATAAGGCGAGTGCGGGCTTGTCACGAATCCGGGCTTGCCGGGGACCGGTGTGCCGTAGGCGACGTCTCTAGGAGCAGTTGGAGCCGGGGTTGGTGTCGGTGTGGCTACAGGCGTGGGTTGCACAACCGGAGCCGGGGGTTGGTCTGTGAAGCCTTCCGGGGTCGGGGTCGGTGAAGCGAACTGCGTGGAACCGGACGTTCCTCGATACCCAAATCGGTTTGACCCTCTCGAATGGGAATTACTATTGGATTCGCAGGCGGCCATGACAAAAACGGCGAACGCGGAACCCAGGACAATCACTGAAGATTTTTTCATAAGGTAATTAACATTTAAAAAAGACACGGAACCGGCCGGGATTCAATTTAAATCTCTTGCTCTGAGGTGAGGAGTGTTGCTGATTGTGCTTCCGCAGGGCGATCCCAAAAGTAGCGCTTGAGCAGAACCTTGATCGTGGCTGTGAGCGGAACGGCCAAGAGTGCGCCAAGAAGGCCACCGAGAATCAAACTCCAAGCCAAGACGGAAAGTATGACAGTAAGCGGCTGAAGACCAACCGACTCGCCTACAATTTTGGGAGCTATAAAAATGCCGTCAATGTTATTGGCGAGGATGAATATGCCCGTGATCATGAGCGGGTGCGTCCAGTCCCCGAACTGGGCCGCGGCAATGATCACTGCGGGCACATAGCAGATCATCATGCCCAGATAGGGAATCAACCCCAGTATGCCGACCATGAGGCCGATCAGGATGGCAAAATCCAAACCCATCACGAGAAGGGCGACCGCAATCATGGCCCCGTCGATGAGGCTCACGATCAATTGGCCGCGGAAGAAGCTGATGAGATAGGAATTGATCTCGACCACAAGCGAGACGATCTCACTTTTGAGTGGAGAGGCGCGGAGCGGCAGATAGCGGCTCCAGTTGTCCGCGATGGACGGGCTGTCCTTGAGGAAAAAAAACAGGAAAATGGGAACCAGGATCATGCTGAGAAGGAGGCCAAAAACTCCCAGAAAGCCTCCGACGCTGCGTTGGAGGAATTTTCCCGACACCACGGCGAGATCGGGGATTTTTTGTTGAATCCAGTTACCGGCATCCTTGATCGCGTTGCTGAACATCACGGAAACCTGATCGCCCGCCGTTTGGATTTCGCGGTCTTCCCGGAAGAACTCAATTTCGGCGAAATGCTGGAGGCGATTGATCGTCTGGATCGAGAGGGCCTCGGTTTTTTGTAAATACTGGGGAAAGTTTTTCACAAGAGTCGTGCCTTGCCGGTAGGCGGGAGGGAGGATGTAAACAAGCAGGCCGACAAGCAGGCCGGTCACCGCGATATACACGATAATGATACTCAGCAGGCGACTGAGACGCAATCGGATGAAAAACCTCACCACCGGTTCGAGAAGGAAGGCCAGAATCGCCGACACCGCCACGGGTATCAACACCGGCTGGAGAAAGGAAATCCCCATCACGATCAGCGACCCGACAAGAAACACGGCTGCGCCAATAGCCAGACACGACAGCGCCGTGATGGCCGCCCAGAAAATTTTCAGTTGGAATGGAGACGGGTTGAGCAAGGTCAGGGTTTTTTGTAGTGGGCGAATGGCAAAGGGGCAAAGAAAATCACTGCCCCGGTGCGTTGACGAAGGTGATGTTTTTTTTCTGACGATCGAGGAATTCCTTGGCCAGCCGGCGGTAGGCCACGGATCCGATGCCGTTGGGATCGTGCTCGAGGATCGTGCGGCCATGGCTCGGGGCTTCGGCGAACCGGACCGTGCGGGGAATGACGGTGTTGTAGACGACCTCTTGAAAATGGTTGCGGACTTCTTTTTCGACGGCGGGATTCAGGTTGGTGCGGCTGTCGAACATGGTTAGCAGCAATCCGGAGATCGAGAGCGCGGGATTCGCCCCGCTGGCCCGGATGCGCTCGGTGACTTCCATGAGCAGACCGAGGCCCTCCAGCGCGTAATACTCGCACTGGATGGGCACGAAAATCTCATCTGCGGCCGCGAGCGCATTCGACATCAGAATGCCAAGCGAAGGGGGACAGTCCATGAGCAGGTAATCGAAGAGGTTTTGCTTCCGGAGGCTCTCGAAGGCGACTCTCAACCGCATCATATGGTCATCCATCCTGGCCACCTCGACTTCCGCTCCGGCGAGATCGAGATCGGAGGGGATGAGGGAGAGGTTTTTGATGCGCGTCGGCAGGACCAATTCGACAGCCGATCTTTCGCCAATGAGGGCCGAGTAGATACTTGGAGCACCCTCCTCCTTACCCATCAGGACGCTCGTGGCGCTTCCCTGAGGGTCGATGTCCACAAGCAGGACGCGCGCTTTTTTTTCAGCGAGGGCTGCGGCGAGATTCACGCTGGTGGTCGTTTTTCCGACTCCGCCTTTTTGATTCGAGATGGCGATGATTTTCATGGATGCGATGGAATGGTGCCCTGTTGTGACGTGCGGCGGAAGATTGTCAACATCCGACGGACCATGCATTTTGTGAATGACGCGGCGGTGAATGCAACCCTTCATTTGAGAAGTGGTTGTTTTTAAACTAAAAAACCATGGCTTGACTCTTTTGCGGGCGGGCGGCTAGTCTTCACGTCCCAATTTCAAGAAAGTAGGTGAATATAATGCCGGAAATAATCGTAAAAAAAGGTGAACCCATTGATCGCGCTCTCAAGCGACTGAAGGGTAAAATCGATGCAGAGGGCCTCATGGACGAAGTCCGTCGCCTCCGTGCTTTCGAAACGCCCGTTCAACGCACACGCCGCAAAGCCAAAAACAATGCGAAGCGTGCGAAAATGAAAATCCGCTTTAATTTCAACCCTCCGTCCTAGGACGTGAAAAAAGTTGTTTTCGCCGGCTGTGGTTTCCTTGGGGACGCCGCAGCCGGTTTGTTTTTTAAGGCCGGATGGAGTGTGCTCGGCCTCTGTGCTTCGGAGGAATCAGCAGGGCGTCTCGCAGGGAGGCCGTATGCGGTCAAGGCGGTCGATATTTCCCGGCCTTTTCCTGCGCCACCGGATTGGCTGCAACCGGATTTGGTGATTCACTGTGCCAGTTCGGGCAAGGGTGGAGCGGAGGCTTACAGGGCTGTTTATCGCGACGGGTTGACCCACCTTCTTCGCGCTTTCCAGCCGGAACGGGTTGTTTTTACGGGAAGCACGTCGGTTTACTCCCAAGCGGACGGGGGCTGGGTGACGGAGGAATCACCGGCCGAGCCGGATCGTGAAACCGGTCGCATCCTTTTGGAGGCCGAGGGGATTGCGCTCGCCGCCGGGGGGATTGTGGCGAGATTAGCGGGCATTTACGGGCCCGGGCGCTCCGTGCTATTGCGGAAGTTTTTGGATGGCACTGCTCTGCTCGAAGCGGGAGGACACCGGTGGATCAACCAGATCCATCGCGATGATGCCGCCACGGCGCTCCTCCATCTGGCCGAACGGGCCGATGCGTCCGGAATTTATAATGTGTGCGACGATACTCCCTGCACCCAGGCGCAGGTTTATGAGTGGATTGCGGATTTTTGCCAACGCGAGCTTCCCCCGTCGGGTCCCGCCGATATGAATCGCAAGCGCGGATGGACAAGCAAGAGGGTCAGCAATGCCAAGTTGCGGGCAACGGTTTGGCAACCGGTTTATCCGAACTATCGGGAGGCTTTGCCCGGATTGGCGATCCCGTCGACTTAGGCAGCGGAGTTGACCGACGAGGGGATTTTTTCGGCGATAGCCAACGCATCGCGGATTTTTTTGACAGTGGCTTCGACGGTGAGGCCATGCTTTTCGCGAAGGATGGGAACGGTGCCGTGCTCGATAAACTGGTCTGGCCAACCGATCCGGACCACCGGTGTTGCAAGACCGCGACCAAGCCCCGTGCGAGGACGAAGTCGTAATCCACAGCGCCGCCACGGTTGCCCGCATTCCGGTGTTGACCACACTCCGCAGCGCCCCGCCAGCACCCAAGTGATCTGCTCGATGGCCAAGCACGGCTACGGCGTGAAGAGTATGCAGGAACACCACGCGTAACCCAAAACCTCCCGCTGAGTCGCTGAAGTTGAGAAAAGTTCAGGGCTCGCCTAGTTCCTCAACGGCGTAAGCGCCGACGGAGTTTTCGCGTCCTCGGATCGAGATTTGGCCGAGGGAACGAAATCTGAATCCGGTGCGGGCGGCGACATAGGTGTATTCGCTTACGATGATGTCGGTATTGAGTTCCTTACTGGCTGATTCCAAGCGGGAGCCGAGGTTCACCGTGTCGCCGATGGCAGTGAATTCCATGCGTTGCTTCGAGCCGATGTTTCCAACGAGGGCGATGCCGGTGTTGATTCCGATGCCGATTTTCAGGTCGATTTGGCGTTCGATTTTGAAGCGTTCCTGCATTCCTTCGAGCATGCGACGCATGCCGAGAGCGGCTTTGATGGCGTTTTCCTCTTGATAGGGATCCTCCTCCAGAGCGCCAAAGACAGCCATCAACCCATCACCCATGAATTTGTTCAGCAGGCCGTGGTTTTTGGAAATCTCGTCGATCATTTTGTCGAAGTAGTCGTTGAGCATCGCAAAGACATCCTCGGGCGGGAGGTTTTCGGAAAGTTTGGTGAAGCCACGCACATCGGCGAAAAGCACGGTTATCTTGCGGCGTTCGCCTTTGAGGTCGGGAATTTTTCCGGAGCTAAGGATTTTTTCGGCGAGTTGGCCGGACATGTAGCGGACAAGGGTGCCTTTGAAAACATCGCGTTGCTGGAGCCCCTCGGCCATTTCGTTGATGGCAAGAGCGACTTCGGCGAACTCGTCACCGCTGGCGGTATCCAATCTCGTATCGAGTTCGCCTTTTCCAATAGCGGCGAGGGCGTGTCGAAGTTTGGCGAGCGGGCGGGCGAGTTGGACCGAGAAATAAACTCCCAGAATGATCGCGAGGACGATGGAGAAGACCAGCGTGCCAAAACCAAAAATCCGTAGCGTGTTGAGTTCCTTTGTGACTTGCCGCGCATCGATATCCACGCCCACGATGCCCACAGATTCTCCACTGGCGGTGTGGAATGGTGAATTCGCGGTGAGCCATGTGCCCCACTGATCCTCGATGAACACGGGTTGCACTTGATTGATATCGAATCTTGTGGGCTTTGCGCGGGGGTCTTCTTTTTGTTTGTAGATGTCGCCCAAGAGCGATTTGTCGGGGCCTTCCTCCTCGGCATCGACTCCGAAGAGAATTGTATCCTTATCCTTCGGGCTCGGAACGAGAGTGTAGATAAACTTGATCTTTACATCGTCGCGGCGGTTGGCATCGCGGATTTTGCGGAGCTTCGTTTCGATTTCCTTGTAGGCATCGGTGCTTTCGGGGTCGGAGGAGTTGAGCTTCCTGTGCAAATCTCCGTCGAGCATCGCGGCGGCTGTGGCGGCCACGGAGAGGGCGGTCGAAGCAATCTGATCCCTTAACATTTTCCCGGATTGCCACGAGTTGATGAAAAAAAGCAGGCCGTTGGTTGCCAAAGAAAGGACAACGAAAAGAAGGATCAGTTTGGTGCGGAATTTCATCTGGCTGAAGAATTGGGCGCGCGCTGGATTAAGCGGCCGATGGCGTAATGACCGGCGTCGTTGCTTTGCCGGGTTTCAGGCGTGAGAGGATTTTTTTGACAGTGGCTTCGACGGTGAGGCCATGCTTTTCGCGAAGGATGGGAACGGTGCCGTGCTCGATAAACTGGTCTGGCCAACCGATCCGGACCACCGGTGTTGCAAGACCGCGGTCAGCCAGGTGCTCGATCACTGCGGCACCAAATCCATTGTGGAGAACATGGTCTTCCATCGTGCAGATGACATTGCATCCACCGGCGAAAAACTCGAGCGTGGTTGAGTCGAGGGGTTTGATCCAGCGGGCGTTGATGACGGCGGTTGAGATGCCTTGTTTTTCCAACTCCTCGGCGGCGGGCAGGGCGAGTTCGCACATGTTGCCGAGCGCAAAAATGGCGGCATCCGTGCCGTGACGGAGGACTTCGGATTTTCCAATTTCAAGGAGGCGGGGTTTTTGGTCGGTGCTCGCACCCGTACCAGCGCCGCGAGGATAACGGATCGCGGCAGGGCCCTCATGGTTGGCGATGGTCCAGAGCATATCGACAAATTCGGCCTCGTCTTTCGGTTGCATCTGGATCAGGCCCGGAACAGGTCTCAAGTAGGCGATATCGAACAGGCCATGGTGCGTCGGACCATCGTCACCAGAGAGGCCGGCACGATCCATGCAAAGCGCGACATTGAGATTTTGGAGCGCAATGTCGTGAATGATCATGTCATAAGCCCGCTGCATGAACGTGCTGTAAATCGCAAGAAACGGCTTCATGCCTTGCGTGGCCATGCCGGCCGCAAAGATGGCGGCATGTTCCTCCGCGATGCCGACATCGTGAAAGCGTTTCGGATGCCGCTTCGCAAAATGGACGAGCCCGGTGCCGGTGGGCATGGCTGCTGTGATGGCGACGATTTTATTGTTCGTATCCGCAAAGTCGGCGAGCTTGGAGCCCAGTATTTCCGAGTAGGTCGGGGTCGGCGACGAGACGGTTTCACCTGTATCGAGGTGGAACTTTCCGAGGCCGTGGAATTTGTCGGGCTTCTCGATCGCAGGGGCGTAGCCCTTGCCCTTCTTGGTGAGCACATGCAGGATCACCGGCTCGTTTTGCGTCTTTAAAAATTCAAAAGTCTGAATGAGAAGCGGGATGTCGTGTCCGTCGATGGGGCCATAATAACGGATCCCGAGATCGTCGAAAATGACGCTCGGCGCGAGGAGGCTCTTCAGTCCCGCTTCGGCCTTGTGGGCCAGTTTGCGAGCCGTTTTTCCGCCGATCCATTCCACAAAGCGGGCGGCATTTTCATGCAAGTGAACATAGCTCGGATTTGTGACGAGGCGGTTGAGATAATCCGCCACGGCACCCACGTTTTTCGCGATCGACCACTCGTTGTCATTCAGGACCACGATGAGTTTTTTCGTGGTGGTGGCGACATTGTTGAGGGCCTCGAAACTCACACCGCAAGTGAAGGCCGCATCCCCCGCAACGCAGACCACATGCTCGTCCGTTCCGAGGGCATCGCGGGCGGCAGCCATTCCCAGAGCAGCGGAAAGCGCCGTTCCGGCATGACCCGCACCGTAGCAGTCGTGCTTGCTCTCGCTCCGGAGAAGAAACCCATTGAGTCCCTCGTATTGGCGGATGGTGGAAAAGCGATTCCGGCGGCCGGTGAGAAGCTTGTGAACGTAGCCCTGGTGGCTCACATCGAAGACGAACTTGTCCTTCGGGGTGTTAAAAACCCGGTGCAGGGCGATCGTCAACTCCACCACGCCGAGGTTGGGTCCGAGATGGCCTCCGGTATTGGAAAGAACCCCGATAAGCTCGTTGCGGATTTCCTGGGCGAGATGCGGGAGATCTTGCGGGGCGAGCTTTTTGAGGTCGTCGGGAGACTGGATCGAAGTCAGGAGAGGACCGGACGGGATGCGCGGTGACGGGGAGTTCAATTTTCGCTCTCCGGATCGAAGTCCTCCAGCTTCGTGTTTCCGCGCGCGTCGCGGGCGATGATTTGGATTCTTTTCTCGGCGGCGTCGAGCTTTTCCTGGCAGCCTTTTACCAACCCAACGCCTTCTTGATAAGCATCGATGAGCTTCTCCAGCGGCAGGTTGCCATCTTCCATGGACGTCACGATTTCCGAGATCCGCTGCATCGCGGTTTCAAGGTTGGGAGAATTTTTATCGCTGGTTTGCGCCATGGGTGATGAGTGAGAAAACCGAATAATAAACCGCAGATCGCCATGCAGTGCAATCTGCGAGTTTCGGGCGGGCCCTCTGAATTTGAACGAGTGAGACGCCGAGTACGGATTGAGCGATGGTGTTGAGTTCCGATTCGGACCCCTTCAAATGGATCGTGCGGTGGATGTGGGTAAGACTTGTTCCGGGAGCGAGTGCGGCAGCCGGGGAGGAAGATTCCAGTTCGTAAAATGGGCCGAGAGGCTTTTTACCGGGGGCGGGAGGGCCGTCATTATAGCTGTTTGAGACATCGCCGGCATAGGGCTTTTCTTGCCACTTCCATTGCGAGTTTACGTATTCGGTCACGCCTTTTGGTTGGGTGAATTGCACAATCGTCAGGGTCTTGTTCGCCGCATCGTAACTTCCAAGCAGGCCTTTGCTGCGCTTCGGGTTCACGCCGATCTTGCTGCGGAACTGCCCATCGCCGCTGAAGAAAACCGCACTGTGCTTCACAGCCAATCGGTTTGGTGGGACATCGCCGAAGTAGTCGGAATTGACTTCCGCACCAAGTTCGGAAGCAGGACCCGACTTGATCGGAACAACGACGGTGGTTGTCGGGGAGGGATTGAACATACCGAGAATCCAGATCGAAAGGAGACCTGTGTCTTTTTGCCAAGGTTTATCACCTGCATTGGTGATGCGGTTTTGGCTTTCGTAGGCGACCACTCGCACGTTGGCAAATGGTTTCACGCCGAGTTTTTTCCAAGCGGTGGAAGTGGAGAGCAAGCGGATCGCCCGTTTCACTTCCACATTGAACCGTGTGCCGCTGTGGTTGGTGAGGTCGAATTGCGCACCAAATGTTGCTTGGTCGCGGGATTGTTTTAAAACCGAAAAAGGCTGCGTGTCGATGGGTGCGGGGGTGTACCAATCTTGAAGCTGAAATTTTTTGCCTGGTGCAAAGAAAATCGAGAACTGCCCGCCTTCCGGCCCGATCCAGAAACGATCCTCTCCGCCAAACACGTTGATATGGGGTTGGATTTTGCCTGAAGCGATCAGGTCGCGATTGATCCAACCGAAGCCTGGGCCGTCACCGCCAACTGTGCTCGTCATAACGCGACCTTGCCAAGCGGGCGCGACGGCGATTTGTGCAGAGCCGGTCTTATCGCGCAGAACGATCAAATCTGTGTGCTTTTTGAGAAAGGCGACATCCTCGCCGAAACTCGCTGCGGATGCGGCACCGGCGGCGAAAACGAAGGCAGAGAATAAGAGCGACGTGAGCAATGGAGTTTTTTTCATGACATGGGAGGCATTTTTTTGTTTCGGCAGGAGTTCAATCACCGACAACCCAGCGAAGATTACGGAATTGCGGTTCAGCGCCCTGCCATTTTCTACCAACCTCTCGCTTTGAGGTTTTTTCGCTCAAGGATTCTTTGGCACTTAAGCGCAATTCCTTGATGCCGGTCCAGTCCTTGAGGGGTTCTTGGAAGGCGTTTCGAAAATCCGATGGAGTTAGCGACACGCGCTGCCATTCCTTCCCGCTCTTGATCTCGACCTCTGCGGCGGATTTATCCAAGGCCATCGCGAGTTTGTTAGGTTGTTCGGCTCGGACCTCGAACTCGAGACGCGCTCCGGTGGGTGCCTTCCACTCGTCGGTGTAGATTTTGTGAGTCGAGCGGCCCCATTCCTTCGGGTTGTAAGTGAACCACTGTTTTTGCCAGTCTCCCTCGAAGCTCTCGATGAGGAGCGACGGGGCTCTGGTCGGTTTGACAACTGCCTCTTGGAGTTCCGCGACAGACACCAGATGTGGAAGCGAGGAGATCACAAACTGATCGCTGGAATAGGCGCCGTAATAATATCCCGCTCCTTGAATTGGGGTATCCAATCCATAAATCACATTCGCATAGACCCAGAGTGGCTTTTCCAAGCCGCAAAGCGGAAGCTCGGCCTTCCAGACCTTGCCTTGTTTGTGCGCGGAGACGAAATACCAGAAGCGGCAGATCGTGTTTTCCCTGTCATTGGATTTTTCGTCCAACCGGCCTTCGCGGGAGTAATAGACTTCGACGCCGAGAATTGGTCTGCTCGTGTCGGGCTCGACCATGATGTTGGGCACTCCGTTATCCGTCTTGAGTGTGAGCGAGGTTTTCGGAGTCTGGGGGACTTTGATCGCCCCTTTCAGGCACTGATCCATCCAGACTTGGGTAGCAACTTCGTATTGGGCGGTGTCCTGATGGTTGTGGTGCGGCGAGATGGTGAGGCGCCAGTCGGGACTTTGGATTTCTTTTACGGCTGCCGGAAGGTCGTTGATGCGTCCGTGAAAATCATTCGAGGGGCTCAGGAAGAGGATCGGGCAGGAAATTGCTTTCAGGTATTGATCATCGGTCATGGTCGCGCGGAACAACGGGCTTTTGTTTTCCAAGTCGCTGATTCCTCCGCAGGAAGGCACGGCGGCCTTCACGCGATCGTCTGTTCCCGCAGTGAGCACGGTGATTTTTCCACCCATCGAATGCCCGTAAACGCCGAGGCGCTTGGCGTCCACCTCGGGTTGTTGCTCAAGAAAAGTCAGTGCCCGCCGTGCGGCAAATGTGCAAAGGAACCACGGGCTATTCCGCGGCGACTCGATTTTATCCAGCGTCCACGCGCCCGGTTTGATGCCGATGAAATCGTTCGTCTCATTTCGGCACGGGGCATGGTAGGCATCAAGGGCGCCCCAGTCGGTAGTGAGTTTGTAGTTCGCGTCCGTGGTTTTCCCATCCCAGAAAAGTTTCACGACATCGGGATCCACTTTATAGTTTGGGGCGCTGATGCGGCCGGCCCAGGCGATCGAGATCGTGGCGTAGCCGCGCTTGGCGTTCGTGAGAGCGGCCTTGTAATCAGCATACTGCCCGCCGCCATGGATCTGCACGAGGCCGGGAAGCTTGCTGCCGCCCTTGGGATAACCATACACCGCTCCCATCATGGCTTTTTGCCCCTTGAAGATACCGACACGATAACGCAAGACCTTCAACACGATGCCTTCCTCTTCCCACTGTTTGAGGATTTCGACATCGAACGGCTCGGCCCGCATATCGATGCCGTCCCAGAGTTCTTGCATCATCTGCGGTACATTCGCTGATAGGGGGTCGCCGTAGAAAGGGGATGGCGTCGTTTGGGCCATGGCATTCATTGCCGTTGCAGCCAAAAGACTGAGTAAAAGGTGTGGGCTCTTGCGACTGGGAAGCACATTCATTTTGCAATGATGGTCGTATGAATTTAAGGATTCACGAATTTTTGCCTAGAAATTTGTCGAGAGTTCCGAGGAGCGATGGCGCTTATTTTCAGTTTAAAAAACGCTTTCGGATTCACGGTGGAATGCTATAGAAAAAATGTTAACCTAAACATCCCACCCAAAAACCAACCCCGAATACCTCCTAGTCCATTCCTATGCGCGCCATAAAACACCTCCTTGTTGCTGCAACTTTTATTTGCACCTCAACTTTAGCCTTTGCGGACGAAGTGCTTGGCGGATCCGTTACTTCGGTTTCGGCAGACTTCATCACGGTTAAGGATGAGAATGGCGAAAAGACATTGTCTGTGACTCCTGATACACAAATCACAGGTATCGCCTCAACCATAGCGGAAGTGACTATTGGGGCGGGTGTGGCGGTGCGCTGCAATGCCGAATTAACGAGTGCGCTCGTGATCAGAGTCCTGCCGCCGCTCGATGCCGTTGTTTCGGGATCGGTAGTTTCCATTTGCGAAACCTCGCTCACGCTCAAGACCGAGCAAGGCAACGAGACTTTTGCAGTCACTCCCGAAACCGCCAAAAAAAATTACACGGACATCGCTGAAATCAAGGTTGATGACAAAATTGCGATTCGAATCTCGTCCGATAGAAAAAATGCAACGTTGATCAACGCCAAGCCTCCTCAATAGACGAAACCCAAGTATTCTATTGAAAATGGAATGAGCAAAACAAAGGTCTGTTTTTTGTATTTGCGGGCGGCCACGGTTAGCTGAACTTCGGCTTTTGCTATTCCTCGATAGCAACCTCAAGTAGCTTTTTTAAAAAGCTTCCGCCGAAAAGCGGTCGTTTTATGATGTTCGCTGACCTAAAAAACGATGAAAAAACCCCTCTTTTTGACACTCGCCTTGCTCGGCTGTAGCGCCCTCTTTGCTAAGGATACCTTGCCGCCACTTCAGGATGGCAAAGTCCCGCAAACGTATGAGGAATTGTGGGCTGGATATGACCCCACCGCTGAGCCGCTTGATGTCCAGGTGCTGAATGAATGGAAGGTGAAATATCAGGGCAAGGATATCACCGTGCAGTTGCTAACCTACGCGATTGGGACATTCAAAGATCAGGTCTCCCGCATGGCGGCCTACTACGGTTTCCCGACGGGGGCTGCTGGCAAGGTGCCGGGCCTCGTCGATATCCATGGTGGGGGTCAAACTGCAAGCCGCCCTAACGTCGAGGCGATGGCTGCGAATGGCTATGCCTGCATTTCCATCAACTGGGGCGCTCGGCCCTTGCCTGATCTCAAACCCGGCGAACCGAACACGGAGTGGGGAGCGATCGATGCCACGCAGACCACCCATGGTGGCAGTTTTTTCACCATCGCTCCCGACCCCAAAACGATCGACGATGTACCCAGCCCAAGGAACAACAATTGGTATCTCGTCACCATCGCCGGCCGTCGCGCGCTCACCTTTCTGGAGCAGCAGCCGAATGTGGATGCCCAGAAGTTGGGCGTATTTGGGCATTCCATGGGCGGAATCCTGACGACCATGGTCACGGGAACAGACCCGCGCGTGAAGGCCTCGGTACCGTCTGTGGGGGGCTCGGGAGATTTTGTTCCGCCATCCATGACTGGGCGCGCTGGCGCTGGCTACAGAAACCGAATCAAAGAGGAACTTTATTTCAAAACGGTCGATGAGTCTGTGGTGCAGCCGCACATCAAATGCCCGATCCTCTATCAAGGCCCGCACAACGACTTCAACTGCAACTACGATTTATTGAATGCAAACTGGAAGGGAATCCCCCGAAAGGACGTTCATTTCAGTATTTCTCCGCATTTCAACCACCGGCACTGCGAAGAGTCCGAATTTGCCCGGTTTCGTTTCTTTGATGTCGTATTGAAGGGGGAGGGAACCTTTCCGGCCACTCCCAAACTCGACGTGAATCTCAAAACCGCCGATGGCATCCCTGTGGCGACCGTGACTCCGGAATCGCCCGACCAAGTCCAAAAAGTGCAGGTTTATTACAGCGTGAATCCGAATGCTCTCACCCGATTCTGGCGCCGTGCGGAAACAATCCGTGAGGGCGATATTTGGAAGGCCGCTCTTCCCGTGACCAGCACGGACATGCCGCTTTTCGTGATGGCCAACGTGCTCTATCCACAGCCTAAGCCAATCATTGGCTCGTTTTTCTTGCCTAAATCGCCGCCGAATTTCCTGGTGAGCACATGGGAATTAACCTTCGAGCCTGAGGCTTTGAAGGCCGCCGGAGTGAAGGGGGATGGCGTTAATGAACGCATGATCCAAGAGTCTTTTGAAGACGTTGGCGACTGGTTCAATGTGGATGGGCTAACCACCCGCAAGCTCACCGATCCGAAGTGGCGTGGCCCTGATGATGCCGAAATCTCCATTGAAGTTCTCGCCCCCGAGGGAGGAGACTTTGCCATGACTTTCGAAGTCAACTCATGGAGTGCTTACGCGAATCTAAAACCCGGCAAGTATTATGCGTTCGCAACACTGAGCAAGAGCCCGGATTGGCAAAAATTCACGTTCCGCCTCGCGGATATTAAGCCTGCCGACGACAAGCTGCCTCCGCTGTCACACTGGCAAGGAATCACGGAGCTAATGATCACCCCCAATCTGACCGTGAAAAAAGACGGTAAGGATGAGGTGCTGCTCAAAGGGCGTTGGAACAGCGCTCGTAAGTATCGCAATCTTCGTTGGGTTGGTGGTTCCTATACCAAGCCCACGCTCATGCCAGGCGGCACGATCAGTGATGCCGAATACAAACGTCTATTCCAGCAAGGCATCGACCAATCAGTTGCACTAGAAAAGAAAGACGCTCAAAAGGCTTCTGCCGCCTCGAACGCTGTTCCGGTAGCACCACAAAGTCCAGCAGCGCCGACTTCAGCCACGGTGGCGTTTTCCGCAAAAGTCGTTTCGGTTTCCGCAAGTTCGATCACTGTGAAAACGAATACAGAAGAAAAGACCTTGTCGATCGACAGCAAGACGATGCTTGTGAATTTCAAAGATGCTTCGGAAATCAAAGTGGGAGCGGAAGTCGGAATACGATCGGACGCCGACTACAAGCAGGCGTTCTTGATCCGATCCTGGCCACCCAAGTGAGAATGCCCGTTGGTTGATTAACTTCATCATACCAAAATGAAATACTTGGGTCGTCTAGCGCCGACGCCGACGGGGTACTTGCATCTTGGGCATGCATCCACGTTTTCGATAGCTCACCGCCGCGCACGTGAAGCTGGAGGGCGGCTTTTATTGCGGATCGAGGATTTGGATCCGCTTCGCTGTCGCTCGGAGTTTTCCGATGCGGCGATGGAGGATTTGAGGTGGCTCGGAATCGAGTGGGATGGCGATCCTGTTTTTCAAAGCCACAGAAGAGCACACTTTCTTGAAGTCTGGCAGCGATTGAAATCCGCCGGCCGCATTTATCCGTGCCAAAGATCTCGCCGCGAGATCTCCACGCTGGCCCCCCATGAGGAAGATCCTATCTTCCCCATCGAGTGGCGTTCTTCGCAGGATGCAGCTGAGCGGTATTCAGGTCCGGGAGGAGTCAACTGGCGGTTCCGCGTTCCGGATGGTTTGGTGGTGAACTTTTATGATCAAAACCTCGGCTACGTTGAAAAGGTAGCGCAACGGGATTTCGGAGATTTTCTTGTTTGGAACCGGGATGATGTTCCGGCGTATGAGCTGGCTGTGGTCGCCGACGACACGGCAATGGGCATAACCGAGGTTGTGCGCGGTGCGGATCTTCTGACCTCCACCGCGAGGCAAATCCTCATCTACGAGGCCCTCGAAGCCCGCCCGCCCGCGTTTTACCACTGTCCGCTCGTCTGTGACCAAGAAGGGCGTCGACTCGCCAAGCGCTCGGGTGGACTTTCCATTCGAGAACTCCGCGAAGCCGGTAAAAATCCGAAGGAGATTTTTAGGATGGCCGGTTTAGGTTGAAGTCAGTATCAATCGTGGTCCTGCGCCGGGACGCCACGGATTCACCGAGAAGTTTGATTCCTCGATGAGGGCCTTCCACTCCCGGCACATGGTACACACGGCTAGGATATTGAGGCCCATGTGATGCGGGCCAAAGGGTTCCACGTTGCTAAGTCCGAGGGAGAAAAGCCGTGCGGCTGGGAAAAGCCTTCGGCCATCCGTCGGGTGATGTGGGCGCGTGTGCTGTTTTTTTAAGTGAACAAAAGCTCCGGCAATTTGAATGAGGCCTTTGAAGTACAAGTGATTTGAGTCTCTACAATCCAGCCAGAGATGCTCCAGCACATCGTGGGCTTCGTAGTAGTCGCCGGCATTGAAGCATTGGAAGTATCCCTCATAGCAGGGGTGGAATTGGCCGCCCGGCTTCAACGTGTCCAAAAAGGCCGTGACGCGCGCGTGTTTGCTCATGGCTTGGCTGCGCGTCCGATCTTGAGCCCTTCGATCGTGGGAGCATCGAGCTTGCCTGTCGGTTGCCGCTTATTGGCCGACTGCCAGTCTTTGATTGCCGTGGATAGGGCCTCGCTCGGAAGTCCGTTGTGTTTTCCGCCATAGAAGCCCAAATCAGCCAGCTTGGCTTGAGCTTGACGGATCGCGGCGACCTGCAACTCGGAATCCGAGTGCGCAAGCGGGCCGCCCGAAAAAAGGCCGCCTATTGCTTTGTAGGAGGGGGCGGGCACGGCTTTATCAATGCCCAGTTGGGTGATTGTTTGTTGGTTCAGCTCACCAGTGACCTTCAATTTCCCTGCGACTTGGAATCGTCTGATCGCAGCACACGTCATGCTGCCTCCGGAACCATCCACCTTGCCTTTGTAATATCCTAGCTTGGAGAGGCGCAACTGGGCGGCACGAATGAGTTCATCTGCCTGGAGTGGGGTGGACAGGGTGCCACAGACACAGAGCGCCAGCACAAGGGTTCTCATGGGGAAAATCATAAGCACGGTTGTTGCGGAATCAAGTCCCTCGCGGACATCTCAAAAGGAAACAATTTCGCCGCGTTGCTTGCGTCCCAGCGCATCGTAGGTCGCATATTTATACATCTCCGAGAGGGTGGGGTAGTTGTAGCAGGTGTTGATGAAAATGTCGGCGCCCTGTTCGAGAAGGAGGGCGGTGAGACCGATGTGGACGAGATCGGTCGCCTGCTCGCCAATGCAGTGGATGCCGAGCAACTTCATGTCCTCTGCGTGGAAGAGGAGTTTCAAGAAACCATCCTTGTCGCCGATGATGAATCCTCGGCTATTTTGCGAGTAAAGGGTTTTTCCAACGATGTAGGGGATTTTTTTATCACGAAGGGATTCCTCGCTTTCCCCGGCGGACGAGCACTCCGGGATCGTGTAGATGCCAAGTGGAAGGATGCGGGCAAGCCCTGTTTTATATTTCAGATCAAAGGCATGAGTCATCGCCACGCGGGCCTGTTCCATGGATGTCGATGCGAGTGCGGGAAAACCAATCACATCCCCGGCGGCATAAATGTTCGGCACCTCGGTCTGGTAATGGTTGTTCACCTTGAGAAGCCCGCGTTTGTCTGTGCTGAGGCCCGCCATTTCAAGTCCCAGTCCATCCGTGTTCCCCTGTCGACCAGAGGCAACGAGGACGAGATCGACGGCATCGGGGGCGTGGTTTTTCAGTGTGAAAGCGACTTTTTCTCCTGAGCTCACGGAGGTCACGGACTCATTCAAAAACAGCGAGATCCCCATCGAGCCCATGGCCGACTGCAAGCTGCGGGAGACTTCGGCATCGAGAAATCCGAGCAGGCGATCACGTCCATCCACTAGCGTCACCCTCACACCAAGGGCGGCAAAAATACAGGCATACTCGCAACCGATCACCCCGCCGCCGACAACAAGAAGAGACTCTGGAAAGCAGTCGATATTGAGAATGGTATCCGACTCCACGATGCGGGGATCGCCCCAAGGATATTCTGGAGGATGGTGCGGACGGGTGCCGGTGGCGATGAGGATTTTTTCGGAGCGTAGGGTTTGCGCGGTGCCGTCCGCAGATTGGACTTTGACAGAATGGGCATCAAGCAACGTGGCAGTGCCTTGGTACTGATCGATATGGTGCCGCTCGAGATTGTTTGCGATGCGGCTCCGCTCCATCGAGCGAACCGCACGAAAATGTCTGAGAAAACTCGCGGCATCCAGACGCTGCGGGAAATTGAAATCCAAGCCGTAAAGCTCCCGTTTATGAAATCCGCTAAGCTGCAGGGCCGTCTCACGGAGTGTCTTGGAGGGAAGGGTTCCAGTGTTTGCCGCCGCGCCTCCGTGGGACTTTTCCTTCTCAATGAGGGCGACTTTTTTGCCAAAGTAAGCTGCCTGGGCGGCCCCTTTTTCCCCGGCCGGCCCGGAACCGATGACGATAACATCATATTCCATACGAAGTATGGT
>JALQZP010000150.1 GCA_023258235.1 Terrimicrobiaceae bacterium
TCCAGTTTCCCGTGCTCCCTCTCGTAGTGCGGAAGCCAGTCCGGCAGCAACGCCTTGAGACGCTTTCCGCAGGGTTGTTCCGAGGTTTTCCAAATCCTCCACAGCACCACCGCTTCCGCTTCTCCATAAACCGGCGGCCGCCCTTCCGAGGCCAAAGTAGGATCGCACTTCATTTTTCCACTCTTGGAGGGTGGCGGTATCGAATCCTTCATGGTGCACATACGGTGCAAGCACGGGCCCCATCACCATCACCGAGGAAACCGGGAAAAGCGGGCTTTGGAAGACGACCTTCATGTAGGTAGTCCAGTCGCGATAATTGATCGCTTGCTCGCGCACGGGCCCGACGCCTTTCATTTCGATGTCGCCACCGCCACGCCAAATCGAATCCGAGTTCATGAGGAAAAACGGACTGGGCCACGCGCCGCAAGTGGTGTTGATGAAAACATCCGGCTTTTCCTTGCGCATGTCCTCGATCAATTTCACCAACGCCTCGCGTTCGGATTCATTGTCAGGTTTCTCGTTGAAACCGTCGAATTTGAACATGGTGACGCCTTGATTGCGGATAAAATCAAAACACACCTCCCGGAACCGTGCGAGGTAGGGCGGATCGGACAAGCTGAAGGCCAAGTCTTTAATCGCATAGGGCAAATTGTTTTGCCTCGCCGTTGCAAATCGGACATGTCGGCCACCCCACCCGCCCTGGGGTGACATCCAAACCCCCAATTTGGCGCCATGCTTTTCTGCGACCTCTTTCATGACTCTCCACTCGTTTGGGTTACGCTTGGGGTCGAACTGCCAGACATCTGTGGCCGTGCCGGACACATTGTCCCACGGATCGTCGAACATGAACAACTCCACGGGCAGACCGCGCTTGACGCTCAATTCGTTGTGGAATCTCTGGATTCGCTCAATGGCCTCGGCCTCATCTGCTTTCTTCGTGCGTTCGGTATGCAGGATGTCATACCACGCATTGTAGTGCAGGACTTGATGATAGGAATGCGAGCGCTCGCGCTCCAGATAGTAGTTGAATGCCCGGCGGCGCTGGTCTTTTGGGTAAATGCCGATGGCGGCGCGTTGATGAACCGTCTCGCCTTGTTTCACCGCCATATTGGCTCGGTCCCAGTAAAAGGTCAGTTTTTCCCCAGAGATGAGTGGCCTGGCTGTCGGATGGTGAAATCCGAAGAAAAAGCGCTCGTTCGCCACCGGACTCCCGGCCGGGGTGCCGAGTTGCTTCAGGTTCTTGGCGGTCACATCCAGCATAACCAAGCGGTTCAGGCTCAAATCCCCGCGCAACGGAGTGATCGTGACATCGAACAGAATGTAGTTGGAACCATCCCGGAGAATGGGCTTCCAGACCACGCGATACGAATCGTCGGGGGCGGTATAGCTTAGGGTAAACGACTTGGCCGCATTATGATCTCCCAGTCGGGGCGAGGTCGTGTCTGCGGGTGTCGTCTCTTCCGGGATTTGCGCACCCAGTTTCAACTCCGAGGCGCTGACCGGCTTGCCGTCCACGACCAAGGAAAACGGTTCATCGACGAGCACGCTGGACCCCGCTTCGCCAGGGATGTCGAAACGCGCATTCGCCACGCGCCCCTCGGTGACATCGAACTGGAACGACACGAGGTCATTTTGCAGCATGTAGGTGTCTCCTTTGACGAGCGCCCTCGCGTTGCCGGGGGTGCGCTGATCAGGGTAATCAAATCTGACATGCGCCTTGGGCTTTTCTGCGAATGCGGCAGGCAAGAAGCTCACGACCAATGCCAAATATCCAACCAGTGGCAAGTAGGTTTTCATGTTATTATTTATATCGTAATTAAATGCTCCACTTCTAAATCTTATTTCGTAAGCGAAAATCCATCGAGCCGGACCACTTCCTGATCACTTTCTGTTTTCACGACGAAGCACAAGCTGCTGGTGCCCGCTTCATTGTTCAGCGTGCATGTGGCCGTCTGAAACGTATCCCAGCCACCGGTGTTCGAAATCGGTAATACACCCAGCAAACGTCCCTGCGGGTTTCCGTCGCGCACCTCAATCGCCCCGTCGACCGCACTTCCGCACGCGAGCGAAACATGCAAGGTGGCATTAGCCGGAATGTTGTGGATGTTGGGATAATACAGTTCGCTTCCCGACGTCAGGCTCCGCATCTCAAACCCACCGACCGGGCATTCCCGTTTCTCGGCCCGAACAGCCTTAAAGTAATTCTCGGCTTCGATGCGTCCGCCATCCGCATTATACTGGCCCACCCCAAGCGAATCGATACGCACCGGGGCCATGTCGCCATTATCCAGAAAGTGGAGATAGGTCATGACCGATGCCCGGTAGACGCCTTTGTAACCCGGTTGACTTGCATCGTTGACGACGTAATACCACTGGTTATTAAATTCAAAAAAGTTGCCGTGCCGATCGATCCACACATTGCCTTTGCGGTATTCCGGGGCAAGAAGTTCCGGTTTGATCACCGTTCCCCGGTATTCATAGGGACCATACACGGAGTCCGACACCGCGTAGAAACTGCTCCACGATAGGTAGTAGATACCGTTGCGTTTATGCAGCGACGGCTTGTCATCGGTCGGTCGCTCTTTATTATTGCCATCCAGATTATAAGGACCGCGGGGGTTGTTGATGGTGATCAAGCGGGGCTCCTCGGCGAAGCTGACCATGTCTTTATTCATGCGGGCGATATGGTAGTTCCAAACCCCGTATACCATGTAATACTCGCCGTCATCATCTTTGAGAAGATCTGCATCATAACCTTTGGGAATCAGCGGCTTGCCCAGAGGGTCGCGCCACGGGCCCTTAACAGAGTCGCCCACCACCACCCCGACTTGAGCACCGCCGACGGAGAAATAAAAGTAGCACCTGCCATTGCGAAACGCGCCGTAGGGAGCCCAACAGCTCGTGAGCGGACGCTTGAGATACGTGTCTTTGGGATCCAATACGCTCTCCAATTTCCAGTCCAATAGGTTCTCCGACGACCAGACCCACCAGTCGTTCATCACAAACGTCGGATTGTCCGGGGAGAAATCATGGCCGGCGAACAGATAGACTTTTCCATCGTGAACCACCCCGTGCGGGTCGTTCAACGCCGATCCAAAATCATGATTCAGGGGATTATTGATCATCGTCATGGCACTGTCCTGTATAGTCGTATTGTCAGCGGTTACCGCTCCGTTCTTCCTATTCAGTCGCTCCACAGCACCAGACTGTCCCAGCACTTCGGACAACACGGCCAAGGAAGCAAAAAGAATGAAACCCCGCAGAAGATTTGACTTCATGGTGATTCCTAAAGTCGTGAGCCCGAACCGGGGGGAGATTTGTGTTTTCATATTTTGTGTTTTCATATTTGGTTTTTTATTATTTTAGAATTACTTATGATTTTTTTCCTTCTTGAGCCACGCGATGAAGTCGCGGACCTGTTGTCGCAGGGGTTCCGGGTCTGCGATTTCTCCTTTGCCTGCGAGGGGATCATAGAAAACACCAACGACGAAATCGCCTAGCTTGGCCTTCAGTTCCTCAGCCAACGCTTCTGCGGCTGATAGGAAATCCGTCAACCTGTCCGTATTGTCGATCCGGTCGGGCACATCGTCACTGGTGAGGATTTCAAACGCGATCTTGCCCGATTTGGTGGCTCCATCAAAGGCCGGTATGCCTTCCGCGCGGGGGAGGTTTCCTTCCAAGGCAAATTCAACACCCAGCCGCTTGGCTTCCTCGGCGATCACATTCCGGGCGTCTTTCTCGGTCCATGTGGGCGGTTTTTTATTCCGCGATGCCACCACCGAGTCGGTATGCTGCCCGCTGCCGTGCTTGAAGACAGGAGCTACTGTGATCGTGCCTGCGGCTGCTGTTTTGGTCCCTTCTTCCGAAGGTTGGGCCAGTCCGACGGGCGAGGATGTGGCGGCGGCTTTCAACTTGGAGAGCCGGTGGCGGCTGTAGGTCTTGTTTTTTTCCCGAAAATCTTTTTCGTGGCGTGCGGCCGCTTCGGCCAGCTTGGCTTCGCCGGGCGGCAGAGTCGCGATGACTATCTGGGCGTCATCCGACCCATCGGCGGAGATTTTCAAAACGATGCTGCCCGGTTGGCGTTTCGATTTCACGATCACCAAAGCGCGGCCGTAGAATGTCCGGACCTCGTTGCCTTTGAATGGCGCGTGGTTTGTGGCGCTGCCATTGTCCACACCGGCCAGCGTGGCCTCGCCAGTTACACTCACGCGGAGCTTTCGATCCGCATCGCGAGTGATCACGCCGTTTTTGTCCACCAAGCGGACCTCCGCAAAGCTGAGGTCTTCGCCATCCGCCGCGATCTCGGTGCGGTCCGCCAAAAGCTCGAGTTTGGCCGGGCTGCCTGCCGTTTTGACGATATCTTCGCATAGTGGCTGGCCGTCTTTTCGGCCAATCGCTTTCAACTCGCCGGGTTCGTAGCCCACCATCCATTCGGCATGCAGGACCTCCGCTCGATTGACCGGCTTCACGCCCAGCGAGCGGTTGTTGAGGAAAAGCTCCACCTCGTCGCAGTTGGTGTAAACCTTGACCGGAATTGGCACGCCGCTGAACTGATGCCAGTTCCAGTTTTTCGGAACTATTTGCACCATGGGCTTGTCCGTCCAGTCGGCTTGGTAAATTCCATAGGTATCTTTCGGAAAACCCGCCGTATCCATGATGCCAAAAAGTCCGTTGCGCGCTGGCCAGTGGAAGGGAAAACACTC
>JALQZP010000151.1 GCA_023258235.1 Terrimicrobiaceae bacterium
ACGGACTGGCTTGATGGGGGCTATGCGCCCCCAAACCCCACACCGCTCGCCGCGGCAGGCGATCAGGGGGAACAAAAATGGCGCTCCGCGCTCAAGAAATAGAGACGATTCGATAACCCAATCGAATCGTGAGGATGGTTTTGTTTCGTTGACCGAATGACTTTCATAGCAGCAGGAACAGGACCTTGGCACCTGACTTTTTGATCAGGCGCAGTGTGGGGTCGCTCTTGTGTGGAGCGAGGTTGTCCACAATAACCAAGTCGCCCACGCGTAGCGTCGGGCATAGGACTTCCCGCACATAAGAGAACGAAAGACTTCGGTGTCGGTAGCTCCCGGGATGGTCATGCAGGCTGTGCTGCCATCCAGACGAATCGAAGAGAGCATCGTTGTGCTTTGCCAGCGGCCAGCCGGAGCGCTGGCATGGACGCGCTCTCCACGCGGTGCCCGTCCCCAAAGCCTTCTCATATTCGTCTTCGCGCCCGATTCGTCGAGGAATACTAAACGCGAGGGATCCAAGCGGTCCTGCCGCCTTTGCCATCTTTGACGCGCCCGGGCGATGTCGGGGCGGTCTTGCTCGCTGGCACGGAGAGTCTTTTTTTTAAATTCATCTCCATCTTTACCAACACCACATGAATGGCCTGCAGAGAACACTTCAGGCCCATGGCTTCCCTTAGCTCCTTGAGGCTCATATCGGGTTTCACTTTCAATAAGCGTTCCATCTCTCGCCTATGCTCGACCAAGATCAGCGGCTTGCGCCCTGCCAAGTGATGCCGCGCCCGGATGTCCCCGCTGGCACGCCGTTGCTGAAGCAACTTCTTGACCATCCCCAAAGAGACTCGAAAGTGATGCGCGACTTGGTTCCGCGTCGCTTCTCCCTCGTCATAAGCCTCCAAAATCCGCTCCCTCAAATCCAATGAGATTGTTCGTCGATTGCGCATCGACTACACATACAGCAATCCCCTCTTATCGGCTATACTATTTATTGATTTAGTCTAAACCATCGCGTTTCATTTTTGAACCAACGAAAAACTTATATCCCCCCGGTGATCTCGCGTGCCAGGTGGCGAGCGGCGGCGTCCGTTTGTATGAGCGCATCCAGATCGGGATTTGCCACGTGCGGACACCGCTCAAGAACTTCGGCTACGGTGGCCCAGATTTTCGGGAACGGGATGCGATGGGATAAAAAGGCATCCACCGCCACCTCGTTGGCAGCATTCAAAACAGCCGGGCGGGTGCCGCCGAGGGATCCCGCGATGCGAGCCAAGTCGAGGGCCGGGAAGTCCGTGCATCTGGGCGCCTCGAAGTCCAATCTCCTCAGTTCCGCAAAATCGAGTGCTCGCAGGGAATTGGGAATCCGATCTGGCCAAGTGACGGCGTATTGAATCGGGAGGCACATATCCGAGTGACCGAGTTGAGCGAGGATCGAGCCATCCACAAACTCGACCATCGAGTGCACGATGCTCTGGGGGTGGATCACAACATCCACGCGCTCCATGCCGACGCCAAAAAGCCAGCGCGCCTCGATCATCTCGAGCGCCTTGTTGAAGAGCGTTGCGGAATCGACCGTGATCTTCCGGCCCATGTTCCAAGTCGGGTGTCGCAACGCCATTTGCGGCGTCACTGAAGAGAGTTCCTGTGCCGGCATTTTTCTAAAGGGCCCGCCCGAACACGTCAAAATCAAGCGCCGCACCGTCTCCGGATCCCGGCCTTCGAGGCATTGGAAAATCGCGCTGTGCTCGCTGTCAACGGGCAGGATGTTCACGCCATGCTTGCGGGCGGCCCGCATGACGATCTCTCCTGCCATCACGAGGATTTCCTTGCTGGCGACGGCGATATCCTTGCCGGCCTCGATCGCCGCAAGGGCCGGCTTCAGACCGGCGGTCCCCACGATGGCGATCAAGACCAGATCCGCTTCGGGCAGGGTCGCCAACTCGACAAGTCTCTCGATGCCGTCCGGCCCCGAAGAGAGCGCGGTTTTGGCACCCGGAAAATCTTTTGCCAAATTCGCGAGCGCCGCGGCGTTGTGGTGGGCGGAGAGCCCCACGACTTGCATCCGCTCGGGGATGTCCTTGGCGACCTTGAGCGCGCTGGTGCCGATCGACCCCGTGGCACCCAATATGACGACACGTCGGGCTTTCATCCGATCCCGAGAACAAACCGCATGTAAAAAAACAAAATCGGTGCAGTGAAGAGAATGCTATCGATCAGGTCCAATGTTCCGCCGATCCCGGGCAGCATCGAGCTGGAGTCCTTGGTATGGGCGCCGCGCTTGACGATGGATTCCGCCAAATCGCCCACCACGGCCGCAAATCCGAGAACCAACCCGAGTATCGTGATGTCCGAAAACCGGAATGCCGACAACTTTTGCGGCATCAATGCGAACATCCAGTAGCTGCAAAGGAGCGAGGAGAACAACGCGCCAAAAAATCCTTCCCACGTTTTTTTGGGGCTGATGTGCGGAGCGAAAGGCGTTTTTCCAAAAAGGCTCCCGAAGACGTAGGCCCCCATGTCGCTGAACTTCGTCACGGCGACGAGATACAAAACGTAATACTGTCCGGTGGTCTGACCGTTTTCGAGGGTCGGAGTCAGGTAGATGATCTTCGTCAGAAAACTGAAAAGCCAAGGGATGTAAAGCAGTCCGAAAACCGTGTAGCTCATCGCGCGAAGCGGATCGTTTTCCGCCCCGCGGAACATCTGGCGCGCAAAAATCGTCATCAGAAACAAGACGAGCACGAGCAGTTCAAAATCGTAGCTGTTCTCGGGTCCTTGGGATTTGATGATGTAGAATCCGCCAAAGAGAAGCGTCGCCGCACAAATCAGGCCGGTGAGAGTGAAGACGCCGATCCCGTCGCTCTCGAGCATCCGGAAATATTCCCACAGCGCGCGCAGCGCCATGATCCCCAGCAACCCCAAAAAGCCGAACTCATATCCCGCAAAAACAGTCGAGAGCATGAGCGCCCACAGCACGAGCGTGCTCCCCAATCGTAAAAAAAATGTCAGGCGCGTCTGTGTCATACGACTCCCCGAAGAGTGTCTGAGTCTTTTCTGTTTCGCAACCCGAGATGCGGTTTTTCAAAAAATTACCGCTTTTCGCGAATTTCCAGCACCCGCACAAAGGGCAGAAATCCAATTCCAGACAGCGCCACCAATGCCTGTGCGCCAAATCCCCCCAGCGAAACTATCGTCGCCATTGCGGCCGAAATTCCAAAAAAGGTTCCCAGAAGCTCGTTGAACAATGCCTCGCGCAAACCAACTCCATAAAAAGCAACCGGCAGGGTCGTCAATGTGTCCACCACCGGCATGATGCTGAAAACCTGACCCACCCCCAATCCGGCATCAAAGGCCCGCGAGCTGAAGTAATAGCATAAAAAGTGCGCTGCCAAGGAGATCAACGACAAAGCCATTCCGCGCAAAATCGCACCCGGCCGCTGGATGAGCTGTCTCAAACTATCGCCGCTCTCCAGAAAATGGGCGCTCAAAAATGACCGCCGCCGACTCATGATGCCCCGTAAAAAGGGAATGAGGGTCACTCCCCAGAGTCCCGCCATCACCGCCGTTCCCCCAAGCAGGACAGCCGCTCCCAGAACCATGCTTCCAGCCAGACCCGATGCGGAAAAAAATTCGCGCCGCCAGACGAGAACCGCCGTCAGAGTCAGCACCATCGCCGCCGAACCGCACAAACGATCCGCCAAAATCGAAAATGTCATCGCCACTTTTTTGTCCGGATACAACCGCATGCCATACAATGCCCGCACCGCATCGCCCCCTGCCGCTCCGGGAAGACCAAGCGAGTAAAACAACCCGATCGCGCAAAACGCCACCGCCTCGCGCAACTTGATTGGCATCTGAAAGGAACCCAGGATGACCCACCAGCGCAGCGCACAAGTCAATTCACTCATCACAGCCGCCGCCACCGCCGCCGCCATCCAGAAGAAATTTGCCCGGGCGAGAACATCCTTCGCATTTTCACGCAAAGTCGCACTCCCGAAAATCCACATCAGGATGTAGATCGTCACCGCACACTGAAACAGCGGGAGAAGAAATTTTTTGATGGCCGCCACCCGTTCATCACTACCATGAACTGCTCTTCCTCATCACGGAAAGATTCCACGCCGCGACCTCATTTGCTTGCCCTCGAGCCACCAACGGGACAGAAAAGGCGCATGCACCGATTTATTTCCGCCCTCGTTCTTCTTCTCGCCACAACCGCCATGGCTGAGCTTCCTCCTTCGGCTTATGAGGCGATGCAAGCCAAGGCCCCGGAGTTTTTGGAGGTCGAAATCCTACGTGTGGACGTCAAGCCGGGGAATGACAGGAACGAGAAGAAAATCACCCTCACCGCCCGTGTCGCGAAGGCGTTCCGCTCGGCCACTGGTGTGACGGAAGGTGCCGTGATCACGATCACCTATTCCGAAGTGAACCGCCCCGCGGGCTGGGTCGGACCGGGGCGTGTGCCCATCCTCCAAGAAGGAGAGAAAAAGGTGGCCTTTCTCGAAAAAGGACCGAAATCAAATCAGTATTTGCCCGCAGCGGGCGCGATGACATTCCAGCGGTTTTAAACTGCTCTAAATCCGCGTGGCTTTTTTAGAGCAGTTTAACTAATTCTATAGCCGCTGCTTTGCGGCGGCGAAGGCCGCTGAGCTGCGCCGGCCGTTCGGGCAGTGTGTTTTCA
>JALQZP010000152.1 GCA_023258235.1 Terrimicrobiaceae bacterium
GCGGGGTTGGCGGTGTCGGTTTTGTTCACACCACCACTGTGCATCTGCCTCTCCGCTCAAAACGACCTTTTTAAAAGCCGTTTTCAGGATCAACAGTGAAAAATGGGCCTATCATTTCCTTAGGTGAGGGCGAACACTCAAAAACCATTGGCAGGCGCACGGGAGGAGGAAGAGGGAAATCATGCCGTCGATGAGGAGTCCCAAGGCGCAGGTTTGCCCGAGTGCCGCCAATCCCATGTTGCTGGCCAATCCGAGCGTTGCAAATCCTGCCATGCTGGAGGTGCAACACAAAAAAATAACGGACGCAAATTGCTTTTGGGCCTGAATGGCGCAACCGGTGCGTTTGAAGGCGAGAAGGATAAGAATGCTGTAGTCTGTTCCCGTGCCCAAAAGCAGCAACACGGCAGCAAGGTTGAAGAATCCCCAACGCATATCGAGCAGGGACATCGCTCCGGCCAAGCAGAGCAGAACTAGGGCCGTTGTGAGGGTGAAAACCAAAACGGCTCGAAAGCTGCGCAGAGCGACAAAAAGGATCAAAAGAATCCCGGCAAGAAGGGCGAGCGAAACATGTAGAATTTCACGCGGCAGCGTTTGCTTGAGTTCCTCTCCGAGCGTTCCCCAACTCACAAGATGGACCCCTTCGTCTTGGATGGAATCGACCAGAGAACCCTCGCAACCGGGAGCAGGTTCCACAATGCCGAGGGCAAGGCAGTTTCCGTTATCATGTCGTGCCAGCCTTCGTAAAATCCATCCGCTGGCCTGATCCGTCGGCCAGATGGGGAGTGGTTGGCTTGCCCATGCTTCAGCCTGTGCAAAAACAGCGGAAGTGAGGCCGAAGGCCTCTTCGGTGAATCCCGCGTCGAGAAGGGTGGATTTCAAACGGGAGGACTGAAGCGACAGGGCCTGGAGTTCGGCCAGATTGGCTTGCTGGTTTGACATCTCGGGCCAGAGAGGAAGAGGTGATAGGAATCGGCGCGCGGTTCCCTTTTCCATGGCCGCCTGCAACGTATCCCCGGCGCGATTCAACCTTTGCCAAACCTCGGACTCGTTTTTACCGGAAACAATGAGACTGAGAAAACCGCGATCGTCTTGGAGGCGCTTGTAAAGTTGGGCGAGTGCGGCATGGGATTCACTTTTGCGTGGGCGAAAAGTGGAGGCCGAAAAATCGGCAGCGGGCAGCCCTTTAAAAAACAACGCACCGAGTAAAAAAAGAACCATCGCCGATGTGAGCCACACCCCTGCTCGCGCAAAACGAGCGGAAGTCACCACCGCATCGATCCTTGATTGATGGGAGTCGATGGGCGGACGGCGGAATTTTAAAACCAGAGGAGCGTAGAGCCCAAGCATCACCAAGGCCCCGATGCAGACACCGATGCCGACCATGTTGCCAAGTTGAGAGAGCCCGGGCAGACTGCTGAAATTGAGCGCAAAGAAGGCCGCTGCGGTCGTGCCTGCGGTCCAGACTATGCTCTGAAGGCAGTTCCATTGAAGGGAGCGGGTGTTTCCGGAATGGGTCAAAGAGCTTTGATAAATGAAATATCCGTAGTCCACGCTCAAGCCGATCATCACCGAGGCAAAGCCGACGCCCGCAATCGTAAGCTCGTTCAGCAGAAGTCCGGCCGTTCCGAGCGTCAGGAGGAAAATGAGCTGGAGCATCAGCAACAGGCCGAAAAGAGGCAGGAAACGCCGATAGCAAATCCAAAAAATAAAACTGATAAGACCCAGAGTGATCGGTGCCGAGGTCATCATATCCCGTTGCATATCGGTGGAGATTTCGGCAACGAAGGCGGGTTCGCCGGTAAATCCGAGCGTTGCTCCACTTCCGTTGATCGCTCCTGCACAAGCGGCCTTGATTTCTTCAATCCAGGCCGCTGTTTTTTGGTAATCAGGAAAGGGGGCGGCGGCTTGGATGTAAACGACCCGGAAAGTTCCGTCCTTTGAAGAAAACTCCGAAGCTCCGGTCAATCCGGACAGGGCCGATTCCATGAGGGAGGAAAAAATCCGGAAGGGATCGTAAGTGAGCATGGCAATCGCGATCGGGGAGACGGAGGTGTTGAGTTCCTCAAGGGTTTCATTGAGGGTGTTCGAGACTTGGTCGGGAGCAAGCCTCCTCGCGGTTTCCTGCGTTTTTTGCGGAGGCTGGTTCAGAAGGGCAAAGGTGAGAAACGGCGATAGGCTGGCGGGGTTGTTCTCCCAAGGGGCCTCCGACACTGCGCTCTTAACCAGATCCGGGCGCCCCCGCAAGGTCCTGACGATCGCATCGGCAGCAGCTTTCGCCTCGTCCGGCGAAGTCGCATCAATGGTCACGACCAGTTCGTCGGGCAAGGCGAAGTTTTTTAAAAAAAGAGAAAGACCCTCGACCTGCTTGAGGTGGGTTGGAAGCAAGCGAAGGATATCGACATTGAAACTGATGCGTGAGAGCCCGAGAGCGACATAGGCCGCAACGAGCAAGACGAGTAAACTAACGGCAAGAAACTTAACGGGAGTTCTCATCAATAGCGAAACCAGTCAAATCGCAATCAAAAATATGGCTGTCCAATTTGGGATTGAGTTGAACGTGGGTGAACTCCGTTCGCATGGAGGAACCTTCTTTGGTAACGAACTCAAACGCGACCCAGTTGCCCGTCGCGGGATGAAATTCGAGGAAAAGTGCGGACAGTCCCTTCGCGGCGTCGGGGTCCTTGGGAAGCATCTCGAGACGGCAATGAGGGCCGATATTTTTGAGGGACATAACCCGCATGTGCTTTTGAAAGTCATCGACGGTCTGATTTTTGTTCATCTCCATCATGCGAATCAAATCGGCTGCTCCGGTCGCGCGGGGCGAATCGAACGACACTTTTTCCGCTCTTTTTTTAAGGGGCTGAAGAATCGTGGCGCCTTGACGCGAGCCAATGACAATGGTTTTGGCGGGATCCCCCAACTCCCAGCGAAACTTGTCCGGTGACGAAAACCAAAAGCGGCCTTTGATGGCAATCGGACTTTTGAGTGTTCGCAAGGCCCGCGTTTGAGTGAATTCGGCCGAGATGGAGCGGATTTTTTTTTGCGCGGCAAGACAGGTTTCAAGAAGAGAGAGATCCAAGTCGCCGGCAGGAGATGAAGCGGAAAGAGGCGAAGCCAAAATTAGCAACACGAAAGCGACATGACGAAGATCCGCCAGCCTTTGGAGAAGTGAAAAACGAGAGGCGAATGGATGTTTCATGGTTAGGCGGTTTTGATGCGGAGCCGGAATTTTTCAGGAGCGGTGTTTGTGATTGCAGGAGCAAGGCGATCAAGAAATGTGGATGGAACGTTTGCGGGCGGCGTGAAAGCCGGGGGCGGCCATCAATGTTGTCACAACGGCCATCAAAACAAGCATCGTGAATAGGGTTTGTGTGATGAGCCCCGCCTGCAGGCCGATATTCAGCAAGATAAGCTCCATAAGACCCCGCGCATTCATGAGAGAAGCGATGGTAAGGGAATCCGGATGCTGGATTCCCGACAATCTCGCCGCACCGTAACAGGCAAAAAGTTTGGCGGAGATGGAAACGAAGATGATTGCAGCGCAGATGCCCCAGAGCCACAGGGAGTCGAGGAGGCCCAATCGGGTATTGAGCCCCGAGTAGGTGAAAAATACGGGCAAGAGAACAGCCGTGGTGAGGGGATCCACTTTTGCGGCAAGCTTGTCGGCGAGCCCGCCGCGAGGAACGGCGAGTCCCAGGACGAATGCCCCGAAGACCGAATAGAGGCCCACCAAATCGGTGAAAAACGCACCTAGAACCACCAGCAGCATCACCAGACTGAAAAGCTCGGATTCATTTTTGAAACGGCCGTGGAGGACCCTTAGAGCGGGTTTGATGACAAGGATGCATGTCAACACATAGACGAGCGAACCCCCGATGGCGTAGAGGGCAAGCATTGCATTTCCCGAGATGCAGCCTAAAACAACAGCGAGAAGCATCCACGCCACGACATCATCGAAACTTCCTGCCGCTAAGGCGATAGTCCCGACGAGTGTACCGGAAAGACCGTGTTCCCGGATGATGCGGGCGAGCATCGGGAAGGCGGTGATGGATAGGGCTGCCCCAATAAAAAGCCAGGCAACCGGAGCCGAGACATTCGGCGAGAAAAAGCCTCCTTTTCTCTGAAGCCAATAGGCAACAGCTCCGCCGAGGATGAACGGCGCTAAAATGCCCGCAGAAGAAACAGAGAGAGCGGTGCGGAATTTCTCACGGAATAGATCCGAACGGAATTCCAATCCGACAACAAACATGTAAAGCGTGAGGCCGAGCGAGGCCACCGAGTAAAGGATGGGTTTCGAGGTTGCTGGAAAAACGTACGCGGACGCATCCGGCCAAAGCATGCCGAAAAGGGAGGGACCGAGGAGAACCCCAGCGATCATTTCTCCAATGACGGGCGTTTGCCCCACCCGGCGCATGACGCTTCTCATGATCGCGCAGACGGCGAGAATGAGGGTCAACTGCAGAAAAAAGAGGGCTGCGCCATTGGTCGCTGTATTCATAAATATCAGTGGTCGGTATTTACTGTGGGTCTTGCCTAGTTTAGAGAGGAAAATGGCGAGTTTGCGTTAGCAGAATTGAATAGATGTTATCACTGCGATGATTGAAACGCCACTCCGATTCTTTGAGGTGAATGAGGAATTTTTCTTTCCGGACTCCGCGAAGTTTTGCCAT
>JALQZP010000153.1 GCA_023258235.1 Terrimicrobiaceae bacterium
TGGCAGCGAGCATCGAGTGATCCAACTCCTTGTCATCATCCTCCTCAAATGGAATGGCGATGCCTTGCGCCTTAAGATAGGCTTTTGCGGGGTCTTTCCAAAAAGCCACCAAGCTCGCCAAGGATATCTCGTCTGGATTGGAAGGCTGCGCCCCAACCTCGCCCGACCAGAGGAGCGACTTATTTTTTTCTGAAGAATGGATTTTTTCTGCGAGGCTGGCCGGGGCTCGGCCCAGCGGTTTTTTTAGCGAATTGCCGTTTTTAAAATACTTTTTGGAAAACGGCTGTAGGGGGTGCAAGGTAACGAGTTCCTTACGTTCCACGCCGAGTTTCTGGGCGGCAGCGAGGAGTTCGTCCACGCAGGTAGAGAAGGGTTGGCTTTTGTTGGTGCGGATGTTTTGCGTTGAAGCCGTGATGATGAGGCGATCGGTGGGAGCGAGCACGGAGTCGAGGAACATCTGACGGTCATCGATACGCGCGTTGCGGTCCCAAATTTTAGGTTGGGCGCGGAGGAGGTCCCATGACGGCGCGGTGGTGCGCGATGGGAAATTGTCGTTCTGCATTCCGAGCAAAGCCAGAACGCGGCAGGGTATGTTGTGGAGTTGTTTGAGGCGCCCGAATGGCGTCGCTCCGGAGATTGGAGCGCGGCGATTGGCCTCGTCGGTCTCGGACTCCATCCAATCGAAGATCACAGCGACATCGACGGGCGTTGTGACATCCAATCCGGAAAGGAAGCGGAGGATTTTGTCGGCCTCGCCCATGCGTTCATCTTCACCAGCAAGCAAAGCCGCTGCCGTCATCCTAAGGCGTTCCGCCCATTCGCTGGGGGTGACAGCTGTTTTCCAATGAATCAACGTCGAGCGGACATCGGAAAGCCATTGGAGAAATGTTTCCAGCTCCGAAAAATTCGAGCCCATGCTATCCGCGACGGGGAGTTGAAATCCGCCCTCGCCCGACTGCTCTGGCTCGTGCGGACCAAAGAAGACGCCTGCCACAAGACGGTTCATGGAAAACTCCCAAGCGCCAGGCCGCTCATCACCAATCTCGAATCCTTGTGTGATCCCGCTGGCACGGAATTTGTCGGCGAGGAACTCCAGTTTCTCCTCGTCATCCCCCACCCCGAGCGCCTCGCGCACGGCGCGGAGCTGCATCAGGTCAAGCACTTCACTGGCACGACCGCGACCGCCACGGGCCAACTCAAGCAAGGCCAAAAGCCCTTCGAGAATCTCGTCGCCTTCGCTTGCGGGCAATTCCGTGAGGCGCACGGGCAGCGGATTTTCCTTAGTATAAAAAACAGCAGAAACCAGCGGGGCGTAGTCCTCGAGCGAGGGAACGGCAATGAGAACCTCCTCCGGTTTGATATCCTTGATCTCGGCAAAAGCCCGCAGCAATTCGTCGCGCAGAACCTCCAACTCGCGGCGTGCGCCGTAACACTCGTGGATGCGCAGGCTGTCATCCGCCTTGAGACCATCTACCTTGGCGTAAGTGCTGTTTGCACGAACTCCATGTTGGATGTGCTTCAAAAGCGTGTTGGGGATTGAATCCTCAACCAAATCGCCAGGATCTGGCCAGTTCTCGTATTGATCCCCATTCTCGCCGATCAAAACAAAGGCTCCCACCGCATGGCGCGCCATCGAGACAAGAAGCGGATTGTTTTGCACCTCGACTCCAATCTCGAAGTTCTCGGGATCCGACGAGGAATCCGGCAAGGCGAGATTCCCGCTCCGGTTTCGTTGACGGATATCAGCAAGGTAGCCAAGGCAGGGAAGAATCACATGAACGGCGACTCTCACTCCGCTTACAGAGAGCATCCGAAGCGTTTCCATCAATAGCGGGTCGAGTGAACCGCTGCCAATTACCGTGACTGCGTTGAATGCCTCAATCAATTTCGAAGCGATCTCGGCATTGTCCAGACGCCGAGGGAGGAGTCCCGGATCATTTCCAAATTTTTCGTAAAGATTACTCCAGAGATCGCGTTGCCAAGCCTCTTCGGCGCGATGATCGGGCTTTTGCAGAAAGGCACGCTCTTGGCTCCAAGCCTCGAACATTTCCGGACGGAAATGGCCGTATTGATCCAACCGATCTGCTATGAGCCTCGCCATGGCAAAGCGATCCCTCACAGTTGCCTCAGTGCCGACTTCGAGAAAATTCTGGCCATGCTCAAAAACCGACCACTCCAAGCACCTTTTTGACCATTCGCCTGTCTTTGGAATCCCGGCCGCAACAAAAACTTCATTCACAAAATCCTGCGGCATGGAAAATTCAAATCCCATGCAAATACCAAACTTGCGGGCCAACTTAATCTGGAGCCAGTCACGGAAATAGACCGAAGGCACCACCACCTTTACTGGAGTCAATGGGCTGTTTGCTCGCTTCTCGGAAAGATGGGATACCAAATTTTCTAATAAATCATCAGCGCTGGTATCTGGGAAAACAGAGATCATATTGGAATTAATATTTGATTTTGAGGCAGAGTCCGATAAGTTTTGATGCAGTTTTGCAGGGTTTTTCAAAAGGCAGTTGTTGGTTTTCCTTTAATTATACCAAACCGCAGTCGCATCAGGTGCGACAGGGTGTGATTTTCTTTTTGAAGCTCTAATCATATCCATCAACCGGTTGATTTTGGGTATTTTCCGACGGACTTTTCCCAAGTGGATTGGGGCTCGGCTAGGCAACGTTGCGCATTCACTGCCAGTAGCGTATGGGATGAGTAGGATAGTTTTTCGAGGATTTCACGTGGTGTCGCGTTCACGCAGGGAATTTCATTCGGACGAAAAGCTTCGGGATAGGCATCAATAATGGCTCCGAGTGGAATAGGGCGACTGTGGTTACGCGTACTCACACGGACTTCACTGTCGGGGTGGTTCATGAGCAGTTCCCTGATTTTTGTAGGCACTTCATTATAGGAGGTAATCCAGCGGAGGTTGCGCTGGGAAAAGTGAGCCAGCATGGGTTCCAAGGGGGCGGCGATTTTGCGGTAAAGTTCGGCGTATTCCACATAACAGGCCTCCCGCCGATATAGCTTCAAACGATCCAGAACACTGGCGTATCGCAACTCGTCATTGAAGTGGGGAGTTTCAAAAATCCTTATAGCCTGAGCCATGCTCATACTGCTAGATCGCAAAAGAGGATGCGTGTCGGTGGTATTGGGATGGTTCAAGACGGCCTCGATAATCATGATGGCATCGTCGTCAGAAATCAGTCTTGAGCGTGTCTCCCTATGGTAGATGAGTTGATCGACGGCTTTGCGAATCTCCAATTCAGGATGGCAGGCTAATTCAGCGAGAATCTCAGGTGGGGTATGCGGGAGGCTGGCATAGGCAACAAGGACGCAGGTATCGAAGCTATGCTTGTGGCGATAGTAGAGTTCGGGGGTGAGGAGTTCTCGTTTTGAAGCGAGTTGCCCTTGATAGATGCCATGCTTCGGACCCAGTGCGATAAATTCGTCAAAAACGTCACGCGGCAGATTGGGGTGAACCAAAAGTTTGCTTTTGATATCCACGTTGGGTAACTCGGACAAAATTTTCAGCACTTCTGGCAGGGCCCGAGGATTATTCAAAAGCGAGAGGTGGATATCGGCATTCTTGGGAAAGATGAGTCGACGTTGAATGTCATCTAAGATGTGCAGCGAGGCGGCTAACCCTGCACGCACTTTGATACTGGGGTCGCTTAAAAAACGATCGTGCAAATCGGGAAACGGCGTAAATCGAGCCACTGCGGCCCGGACCTCGACAAATTCATTGCTAGAAAGACGCTCGTGCATAGAGCGAGGGCAATTCGGAAGCGCAGCAAGATTGGCAAGAGTGGCAGGTTTAGCCCTCACTGATATAGCCTCAATCAAGTCCACGGGAAGACTCTCCCACCGCGAAAGACTCGCATTTACCCCACGCCACCGAAAGGAATGCAAGCGGCGCGCCGTCTCATGCCAAAAACTCATATTCTCAGTTTGAGGACCTATCCATTTGTTTGTGACGGCGAAAAGGAAGGCCTTCCAAATCGCTGGCGAAGCCTCAGTGAGGAGATTTTCCAAGGACTCCACAGGAAATCTCTCCGAACCAGAGTGCCCAAACTTCGATGGGAGAGTGTGCTCAAGAAATGCCAAGCGCACTTCCTCACTCGGGTCGCGGAGAAAATAATGGAGCGGCAAGGTCGATTGATGCGGAGTATTTTTGAGAAAATCGATACGCCAATCGACCGGAATCAGGATTTCCGGAAAGACCAAGCCAGGTGTCTTTAAAAAAGCTTCGTAAAGTGAAACAATCACTTCCCTTCGAATTCCTGCCATCACAGGCCCACGGGAAGTGAATTCCCACAATGCCAGAACGGGATTTTCCATCACGGCCTCGGGAAACTTAACCCACAAACGAAAAAGAACGGGCTTCGGTGTGTTCGGATTCCGCGCTATCGCGGCAAGAACGACTGGGTCGATAGAGCGCGAAGCCCTGGAAAGCCATTCCGGCTCAGTCTGACAATTCTTCGCCAACCCGAGATCCGAGTTTGTTTGAGCTGAACTGCCGTCACCCTCATTCGGAACCGGGGATGCTACGGGATCAAGTGCACACTCTTCAATGGACGTTATCTCTTGCGGCATATGTGAAGAGCGTAATGATCGGTGAGGCGCATCTACTGCAACAGGGGGCGACTTGATG
>JALQZP010000154.1 GCA_023258235.1 Terrimicrobiaceae bacterium
ATTGGATGAAGTCGTGCTCGGTAAAATTGTAAAGGCATTAGTTATGAAATCGCTAGGTGCATTTATTGGTCCGGGAACAGGGCTTCCCGAGATGTTTTTCTTTGATATGGGGCTATAGTTGCCTGATACAGCCTCTACGAACACGGCCCCTTCTGGCAATGCATCCCACTTCTTTGCTAATGTCCAATTGTTGGAAGAAATATTTGAGTAAACGACCGACCAATGGCGAAACGGAACTCGCCCGTTTACAGAGTTCGTCTCAATAAGTAGCGCGGCCTTGGTGTTCTTCGTAATTGCGAGTTGCCGTGCGAGACTAAGTCCGCTGGTGACTTGGGAGGCGGCGCCTTGAATCGCTGAGGATTTCATGCCCTTGAGGCCCAACCCGAGAATCCCAGCCATAATGGAAATGATGGCGACAACGACCAGCAACTCGACAAGACTAAATGCGTTGCTGGCCCTCAAGCTCACATAGGTCCACCTATAGCGGACAGGCAGACTGCCACGATGCGGAACTCGCGGCGTGGTGCTATGAGGGTGAGTGAGCGAAGACATAATCAAACGAGCGGCAGAAAATCTTGAATGAGGTCCGCAACGGATTCGAGTCCAAAATAGATCGACCCATTTTAAAAATCCAGAGGATAAAAAAAGCCTGCCTACTTCTCTTTGGGATGCAGAGACCTTCCGGAGCCCTTCAACTGTGAGCCTGCTACTATGTTCATTCTTTCCTTGGAGCTGGCCATGGAGTGCTGGCATGAGGAGGCGCCCGCAAAGATAAGTCATCGGCGTTTCTTCATTTCCGCGACTTGACGGAGATTGGCACGCGAATGTTTTTAGTTGCCGAAAAGGATTGAAAAGACGGGGGCGGGTTGTTTACTTCGACGCTCCGTTCAGGCCCCCGAACATTTAAACTCAGACCCGAATTCTATGACAAAACAATTGGCTTTAGCATTAGCAATCACAACGCTCTCGATACTTGGTGTGCGCGCCGACGAGGATTGGGTTCGTTTCTCCGAGGATGGCAGCCGGATTTTGGTGGAGGCGCCGGGTGTTTCCAAAATGCAGGGCGCCACGCACGCTGTCTTCTCGGCAGACGGGAAATACAACTATGTGATCAGCAAAGATTCTCTGGTGGGTCCCATCAAACACTCCTCCACCAGCACGCCCTTCGGCGAGGCGGCGGTGAGCACGGCCTTGATGTCGGCCACGCTGTGGCTGCTGCTGCTCTCGTCGGTCTTGGCCTCGGGCGCGAGGCCCACGTCGTTGCCAACGGCGTCGCGCGCCGGGATAACTCCGGGGGAGATCAAGAATACGGCTTTTTGCTCATGATGACGCTCAAGGATGCCCCGCAAATCAGCCTTCCATTAGCATTCAGTCAAGGCTCATCACAGGAACCCGCGAGCGCGTCCCAGTAAAATCACACCCATCAAATCGAAATGAAAATCTGTATAATTGGATCAGGATATGTCGGCCTCGTCTCTGGAGCCTGTTTTGCCGACGTCGGCCACAATGTCATTTGCGTCGACAATAACGCTAAAAAAGTCGAACAACTCGTCCAAGGAAAAGTCCCGATTTACGAACCCGGTCTGGAGGAATTAATCCATCGCAATGTCGCCGCCCACCGCCTCCATTTCACAACAAGCACCGAAGAGGGGGTTGATAAGTCCGATGTGGTTTTCATCGCCGTACCCACACCTCCCCAACCCGATGGCAGTGTCGATCTTTCCTACATCGAAAAGGTGGCCCGTGAAATCTCCGTTGTGCTCAAACCCGGACAATACCGCGTTATCGTCGACAAGAGCACGGTCCCTGTCAAAACCGGCGAAAAAGTGGCTGATACCATTCGTCGATACAATAAAACCGGCGCGGATTTTGATGTCGTGAGCAACCCGGAATTCCTGCGTGAAGGCTGCGCCGTGGCTGACCTCATGAAGCCCGACCGCATCGTCATTGGAAGCAATAGCGAGCGCGCCATCGCCCTCATGCAAAAAATTTACGAGCCATTCATGTCGCCCGTTTTGGTCACGGATATCAACTCGGCGGAACTTATTAAACACGCGGCCAACTCATTTCTGGCCCTGAAGATTTCGTACATCAACGCTGTTGCCCGCATTTGTGAGGCCAGCGGTGCCGATGTGGAGAAGGTGGCGGATGGCATCGGCTCGGACCGCCGCATCGGTCGCAATTTTCTCAACGCCGGCATTGGCTATGGTGGATCCTGCTTTCCAAAGGATATTGCCGCCTTCATCGCCATCAGCGAAGACCTCGGAGTCCCATTCACTCTCCTCAAGGAAGTGGAAAAAATCAATCGCACCCAGCGCGAACGTTTCATTGCCAAGATCCGCGAGTCTCTCTGGGTATTGAAGGATAAAAAAATCGCTGTCTGGGGTCTTACCTTCAAGCCGGATACCGATGACGTCCGTTCCTCCGTGGCCATCGACGTCGTTCGCGACCTCCTCGCCGAGGGCGCCCAAGTGAGCGTCTATGACCCGAAGGGAATGGAAAAAGCCGTGGAATTCAAACTTGTCGATGGAGCCCGCCTGGCCAAATCGCCCCTCGACGCTGCCGAGGGCGCCGAGGCGCTGATCGTGGCAACCGAGTGGAAGGAATTCACCACCGTGGACCTGAGCGACCTCATGAAAGTGATGCACACACCGCTCATCTTTGACGGTCGCAACATCATGGACCCAAATACAGTTCGCGCCGCCGGCTTTAAATACACGAGCATTGGCCGCAGCTGATTTTTCGCTCCGCCATAAAAAGCATGCCTTGTTTATCGGGAAAGAGTGGGTCCGTCCAATAAACCGGACGACTCCCGCCATCTTTCAGTAGAGTCTGGGGTAAAATCTCGCGTTGGCGATTGCTTGAGCGTTTCAAGCGGTCGACTACTGTAACCGATCATCCCCGCTTACCAAGTATAACGGACCTTGTATGTCACCCTCTTTTCTTCATCCGGCTTGAGTGAGACACGAAATTCGATGGTCTGGGCATCGGTTTTATTGAACTCCTCGCTCTTACTTTCGATTGTCCAGTTCGTCCAGCGGAAGAGATGCTCGACCACACGGATTTCGACGGCCTCTTTTCCCCGGTTTCGAAGCGTCACTTCAAATGTCTCTTCAAGCACATGGTTGGCCTCATCGAGCTTGAAGTCGGTCCGCTTGCGTTCGCCAACGAGATCAAAGCTATCACCGATGAAGACACGAACGCGTTCCCCTTTTGGCGTATGCTCGATGTTATTCTCTCCAACGAATTCCAGTTGATGGTCGTTGTCTTGGGAGTAAAAGCGAACTCGACCTTTCGGAAGAGGAATCCCGAGTTTATTGGCTTCGGTGTTTGTGAATTCGCGATAGACACGCACTTTTTTATTAGAAGTCACACCGTAGCCAGGGTCAGAGCCGACACTCATGCCCGCACGCCAACCGCTGATGACGGCACCGTCGTAAATATAAAGACGTTCGGCTTTGACTCCAGTCGCACGTATGAACTCGACCTGCTTGGTTTCCTTGTCACGAAGGGTGACAAGGTTTGCCAATGTGTAGAGATGGAATTCATCGAAGGCTGTTTCTGAAACGACAGGCGGGGCATCCACCGCCATTTCTGCCGTCAACGGAAAACCTCTTTTGGCCATTTGCGGATAGGAGGATTGCACTTTATTGACGTCCCCAGCCATAAGTTTGATTTTGGCGTTTTGAAAACTGGATCCGCTATCATTCTGCATGGTGATCCATCCGACAATATCCACGAGATCGCTTTTTTCTGGTGAAACAATATTGTAACTGGCTTGCCATGAGAATCCTTGGGTGACATAGGCAACCTCTGCATTGATTTTGGCAGCGGCGGAAGCATTGATTTGCCAAGCCAAGGCGGGTTTGAGGATGTTTTCATCTCCCAAAGAAGGAAAAATCGGCCGCCCCGGAAGGGTGAATTGGAGCTTGCCGTCGATTTCAACGATGGGCTCGACAGGGGCACCGCCGGGAACATAGCCGCTGCGGATGATTTTAGCAGAAATAGTTTGGTCCGGCTTGTTAGGTTCAAGACGGATAAAGTCGAGGGATTTTCCTTCAAAGAAGGACAGAAGCATGGGCTCGGAAACAGGATCGTTGCGGTAGGATTGCTCGAGGATTTGCAGTTGAGCCTTGCCGGCGACATCGCGGAGAATCACGGAATCCGGTTCCAGCTTGGCCGTCGTTCCTGCGAAGGTAATTTGATTGCTTCCCGCTTTCATGTCGATGGCCAGAGTATCCCGCACGACCGCGAAGCCGCCATTGTAGATGGTAATGGCAGGATCGGCGGCAAAGAGCGACGAGGCCAAAAAAGGAAGGAGATAAATTTTTTTCATCTCCCCAACAACTCACATGGAAATGGCGTTACTGCATCTAAAAAAAGCGGGAAAAACCCGTATCCATTCGACGAACACAAAAGAAAACGGCTTTTGAAAAAGTCCGTTTTGAGCGGGGTGCTGGATGTGAACAAAACCAGCGCCGCCTGATCTAGAGCATTTTAATAATAATGTGGCCGTTGATTTGCGAGCGCCGAGGGTTGCTGGGGTGCGCCGGGTGTGAAGCGGCTGTGTGAAAACACACTGCCCGAACGGCCGGTGCAGCTCAGCGGCCTTCGCCGCCGCAAAGCAGCGGCTATAGAATTAGTTA
>JALQZP010000155.1 GCA_023258235.1 Terrimicrobiaceae bacterium
CATTTTATGCATGGATCCATGTATGACATGGAAAAGTTGAAAGTCAAGAACCAGATGCTCTGTAGCGGCGCTCTATGAGCGCCGGGTTCGTTCTCCTTCGGCGGTCTCAGACTGCCGCTACAAGTGCTAGATTTTTATTTCGCACTGGCGACATGAAGCAGCCTCTCGGTGAAAATGCGGATGTTTTCCGGATGCTCGGGGTGCAGGGTTTTTAAAAACTCGTCGGCCTTCTTCTTGTAATCCTGCCAATACTCCGGCGGTTGATTCCACGCCTCGATTAATGCATCGCCGCCTTTTGATGCAGAAAATTCGGGATAGTAAATTCCTACTCCATCTTTGAGAAGATACTCGCTATTGTGGATGAGCGGATATCCGCCATAAAGCGCATCGTAGTAGGCATAATTTTGACCCCACTCCCAGTGGTGCGCTACCACGGCATCCATCCTGCTGCTGGCCATGATGGTCACAAAGGGCTGCCTTGGTTCGTAAGTGGCCTTATGATGTTTTGTGAGATCCAAATTCGATGCGAAACGGAAAAAGGTGGGATGCTCCTTCATATGGAACGAATTCATGACCATCATGTAGGAAACAGATTCCACATTCTTGCGGTAGGCATCGTCACAAACAAGCATGGGAACCCAGCAGTTCTTCCCAACAGCAATGTTGGGCTCGAAGATCGCCACTCGCCATCCTTTGTTTTCGCGAGAATGGTGGTCTGCCTGAAATCCAAATCGATGCCCATTCGCCTCGGCCTCACGGATATTTTTATCCAAAAAATATGGCGACCAAAGATGCGGCATGTCGATTACCGGTTTGCGCGTGAGCGTCCTCATGAGAGGTGTGCAAGTCTTGGCATGTTGAGGCAACCCCCAGGTCTCGACGCGCAGTTCGGGATCCGACAGAAACATCCCACCCGGCTTTTCAAAAATGATCGTTTCGGCAAGAGCATTGTAATTATGCCCCACCCCGAAGCACACGATCTTCGCACCAAGAGCATGGACATGTCGCATCCACTCCATCGGCAAGATCGCTCCCATCTCGATGACTATATCGATGTCGTGCGTCACCTCCAGCGGACGCACCAGCGGCACATCGATCCCATCAAATGCCAACTCCGGCGGCAACTCCTCTGCATCTCCGCCATTCAAAAACCAGACCTTATCAAATACCGGACTTTTACGGAGCAATTGGCCGAGGAGAGCGATATTTTGATTGATGCCATTCGCCCAGATATTGGCTCCCTTCGTGGCCGAGATCGAGATACCTACATTAAGTTTTTTCATGAAATGCTGCCTTGTAGCGCAGTCTATGACTGCCGTGTTTGGTTTTCCCATCGTTGCTCGCAGACCCTGCCGCAACATCAGACCCGGTTATGTCGGGTTCCTGAGCAAGTTGGTAAAGCCCACTTTTTCGAAGTGGGCATCGGTTGTAGCCACTTTGCGGATTCCGAGTTTAGCCATGCAAGCAAATGAAGTGCAGTCCGTAAACGAAAACGGATGGTCTTCATATTTGAACATCCATTCGGCAGCTTCCCGAAAATAGTCCTGACCGATCCATACCAGTTGAACGATTGCAGAGGTATTTACCATGCTCAAGAGGCGCTTTCTTTGATGGGGAATCCCTCTCGCCATAAAAAGCGTGAGCGCTTCATCAAGGATATAATCCGTTGTTACAAGACGACGACCCGGCTCTTGCGGCAAGGCGAGCATGGTTTGATGATTCGGATCGCGCTGGTTGATCCAGGCAAATATGCCGCTTGTATCCAAGAACACAATCCGTTCATCCATAGATTAACGCATCCACTTGATTATTATTCAAAGGCTCCAGATTCTCTGGCTCATCTCCAAATTGTAAAGCCGAGTCAATTCCTTCCGCGGGTTTAGCGGAGGCAAATGGGAGCAATCGCGCAAGTGGTCGATTGCGAAAAGTCAAAATCAACTCTTCACCCGCCTCCAAGGCTGCACGCACTCCGGCAAATTCAAAACGCATTTCTTGAATGCTCACAGTTTTCATAATGGTAATGGTAATTGTTTTTTAAAATCAGCGCCAACTAAAAGTTGTATACCAGACCAGTTCGTCCTGTAGCAGCGTCCCTGAGAGCGCCGAGTTCGTTTTTCTTTCGGCGGTCATAGACCTCCGCTACAGCGGACTCTTCTTTCATCAGAAAATTTCGCCACGCCAAAGCATTTTTGCGAACTCCTCGGCATGCAGAATCCAAATCCCATCCGGCGTCAACCTCTTTCCCGGCTCGAGTCCAATAAGAATTCTCATTTTTACCTCCGAATGATCTTTAACCAATTCCCGAAGGCCTTTCAAATGGTCGTCGCGTATGCGTTGAGACGATTTGCACTCGATCGCGCACTGCATGTCATTCACGATAAAATCCACTTCGACTCCCGAACTGAGTTGCCAATACGAGAATGCAGCGAAACGCTCGGCATAGGCATTGTAGCAATTCAGTTCATGAAACACCCAGTTTTCAAATGCCTTTCCATAAGCCTCGGAGCCTCGCTGCACATGGCCTCGCTTCGCCAGAAAATTCGCGACTCCCACATCGCAGAAATAAAATTTTTCAGCCAGTGACACCCTACGCTTCGGGCGTTTTCGAAAAGCTGGCAGCATCCTGCCCGCCAGCGTGTCGACGAGGATTTCAAAATAGGCGCGAATCGTTTCCCGTGAAACTCCCACATCTCTCGCGATGGCCGAAAAATTAACCGCCGATGCATCGGAAAAAGCCGCCGCCTCCAAAAAATGGGAAAAAGGCGGGAGATGCCTCACCAAGCCTTCGGCCATGATTTCCTCCTTGAGATACTGCGAAACATAGGCGTCCAGCAGTCGACTCGGCGAGGACGAGAGATAAATCCTCGGCAATGTCCCGTGGTTAAGCATGCGATCCAAGTCGAAATCCGCTCCCAGCTCTTGCGAGCAAAACCCAGACAGCTCATATCGCAGTCCTCTCCCACCGAGCAGATTGCCATGTCCACGCTTGAGCTTCCGCGCACTGGAGCCGCAGAGAGCAAAACAAACACCCTCGTTCTCGTGCAACCAGTGGACCTCGTCGAGAAGAGCTGGAACTTTCTGGATTTCATCGATCACCACAAATTTCTCTCCGCCAGCCGCGAGCTCCTGCCGCAAAAATTCCGGGTTGGTTGAAAACCGCCGGTAAACATCCGCTTTCAGCAAGTCCACCCATTTCACTCCGGGGTATGTTTTTTTTAGCAATGTGCTCTTGCCCGCCTGACGCGGACCCCAGAGAAAAAACATTTCCTTGCCATCCAGCGGAAGGCTCAAAGCTCGGTCAATACTTGCAATCACGGGTTGCACATTACATGTTATTCGCAAGTTGTCATCGCGTTTTTTGCTCTGCCCTGCAGTGGCGTCTCTATGAGCGCCGGGAGCGGTTTTCCATTCGGCGGTCGCAGACAGTCGCTACAGTTTTTCCCAACAGCTATTTCGCGATCGAGCAGGCGATATTGGGATTTTCTGGGTTCACATCTATCGATCGCGATTTAGGACGAACAACCAAATCCATATCTTCCATGGGAATCGCGCCAAGAAGCACTTGGTCACCCATAACCAAAGCCCCTGCATAGCCCACCCTGTTTTTGAATCGAATTTCAATGGGCCCAACATAGGGAACCAATCGCTTGGAACCATCGGCAATAGTCACTTCCTTCCGATCCTGCTCCTCAAGTCCCAACTGGATTTTCACATGCTCCGGAATACATAAATGCACGGCTCCTGTATCGGCTAATGCCTCGACTTCAATGGCTTTGGCATCGCTAAATCTTGGATTTTTTAGTGTAATCATCGTAAAAACAAGGCCCATGAGATGAGAAAGTAAAGTTGCCTTCCTGATTTAGCAAGCCGCAAAACCGAACGGGACGCCGCTTCCCTTCAGCGGTTGTCTGTGACTGCCGGATTGATTCTGAATATTTTGACAAAATCATGGACAGCAAAACCATTTTTTTAGAACGAGGAAAAATTCTGGCACTCTTTGAGCGCCAATCGTCGGTTTTAATCGTCGGTTTTAATCGGCAGTCATAGACAACCGCTACAGTTTTCATAAAAAAACCCGGATTCATTTCTGAATCCGGGTTTTTTGTTAGTTATTTGTTATTAAGCAAACAAGAAGTTGCTAGCTGAGATGTTATCACCTTGTCCAGCAGTGAATGTGAATTCTGCTACCAGTCGAGTGGTTCCATTGACAAAGATTTGGCCTGTTCCGGCTCCGTCATTGTAAAGAATGTTGTATGCATTCACAATTCCGCCGCCTGACTTGGCAAAGTAGGCCTCGTCTGCCGCTGTGTTTTGGGTGAATGTTCCGCTTGAAGCACCACCGAAAGCGTTTAATAGGAATTTGTCTTGGGTAAAATCAAATCCATTGATTTGAGCCTTTGTGTTTATGGTTGAATCAGATGAACCGCCGTAGGCGACATTTGTTGTATCACCAAGCACAAACACATCGGCTCCAGCTCCGCCAGTAAGAGTGTCACTGCTACCCGCGACATTCGTTGAGTTATTTGTTGATGTTCCAGTCCACCCCTTCAGCGTATCGTTACCGCTTCCGCCAGTAAGGGTGTCGGCCCCAGAACCTCCAAACAAGGAGTCGTTACCTGCACCAGATGTAATTTCTGAAGCACC
>JALQZP010000156.1 GCA_023258235.1 Terrimicrobiaceae bacterium
TTGTCTTCAACGGGGAGATATACAACCACGCCGATTTGCGTCAGGAACTGATCGCCTCCGGGTGCGAGTTTCTTACCGACCACTCCGATACCGAGGTTCTTCTCCACGGATGGCGGATCTGGGGAGAGGGCTTGATACCCAGGCTCAATGGCATGTGGGCGTTCGCCGTTTACGACACATTGACGCGCCGTCTTTTTCTCAGTCGGGACCGCTTTGGTAAAAAGCCTCTTTATTACTTTCACCGGAGGGGAACTTTTGCTTTCTCTTCCGAGCTTTCCGCTCTGCTTGAGCATCCTCTGGCTCCTCGTGATTTTTCTGAAATTGCCCGGGTTAAATTTCTGGCCCATGCGCTTATTCCCGCTCCCCATACTCCGATAGAGGGCATTTTCAAGCTGCCCGCCGCTCATAATCTCTGGATCGAAGCCGACACGACCGCTCCGCGAACTTCCCGCTACTGGCGATACACGATCGAGCCCGGCTCGACATCTCATAGTGAAGCTGAGCTGGCCGATCAACTTCTTGATGTTCTCACCCGGGCCACCCGTCGGCGTCTTGTGGCCGATGTTCCACTCGGTGTTTTTCTGAGCGGAGGTATCGACTCGTCGGCCATAGCGGCTCTGGCAGCGCGCGAGATGCCGACGCGCCGAATTCAAACATTCACCATCGGATTTCAAGAGCCCAGCTTCGACGAATCCCGATACGCCGCAGAAGTGGCAGGGCTTTTAAAAACAGACCACCACATCGACGTGCTCGGGATTGATGAGGCTCTGCGCGTGATACCGCAGATTTTCGAACTCCTTGATGAACCTCAAGGCGATGGTTCGCTTCTGCCCACTTATCTTCTCTGCCGCTTTGCACGCAGGCATGTCACGGTCGCCCTCAGTGGTGATGGTGGCGATGAACTCTTCGCCGGATACGATCCTTTTAGGGCTCTTAAAATGGCCGATCTGTATTCCAAAATCGTGCCCAGACCTGTTCATGCGGCGATAAGAATGCTGGCAGCCCGACTTCCGGTATCCCATGCCAACATCAGTTTGGATTTCAAAATCAAGAGAACCCTGCGCGGCCTCGATCATGCGCCGCGTCTGTGGAATCCCGTTTGGTTGGGGGCGCTCGCCCCGTCCGACCTGGCACGAATCACCGGGTCCCGGTTCAGTGTTGAAGAGATTTACAGTGAATCCATCGAGGCTTGGGAATCTTGCCAAGGCCATAATCTTGTTGACCGCACTCTGCAATTCTACACGGAGATATACCTTCAAGATGGTATTCTGGCAAAAGCGGATCGTGCCAGCATGATGAACTCCCTTGAAGTCCGCAGCCCCTTTCTGGATATCGAAGTCGCTGACTTCGCCCGCCGCCTTCCCAATGAGTACAAGCTTCGCGGGGGTACGACCAAGTACCTCCTCAAGCATGCGGTGGAAAAGCTTCTTCCAAGCGACATCATTCACCGCCGAAAAAAAGGCTTCGGCATGCCGGTCGGTGCATGGTTGCGGGCCGGTCGGTTGGGACCGATTGCAGACTCTGCCATGATTGTGGAAAAACTTGCGGCGCATCGATCCGGACGCTCCGACGAGCGCCTCTTTTTGTGGTGTGAGTTGGTCTGGCAGGCTGTTCAAAAGCGATTGTCCGCAGGCGGGCCAATTTTGCAGACTCCTACCGAGTGATGCCGCGCCGCGTTTTACATATTATCGATAGCCTCGACCTTGGCGGGGCCCAGGAGGTCGTGCTGAATCTCGCGAGTTGTGGGAGCGAACGTTTCCATCACGAGGTCGCCACCCTTCATGGTCGAGGCGTCTACTGGGATCGACTCCAACAAGCCGGTATCCGTGTTTTTTCCCTCTCGCCCCACAAGTATCTGCCGCTTTATTTAGCCTCCATCCCTTGGCTCCTTCTTCGGGGGCGCTACGATATCGTTCATTGTCACCTCATCCCCTCGAACATCATTGCCAAGCCTCTCGCGGCTCTTTGCGGGGTTTCCGCGATCCTCAACCACGACCATACGAACGACACGCACCGGGCCGAAAACAAGATCCTGCTCGCACTTGACCGTTTCGCCAACCGCTTCGCCAGCCACCTCATCCCGGTTTCCGCATCCTGTCGCGATTTCCTGATGGAGCACGAATCCATCCCGGCCGAAAGAATCACCCTGATTCCCAATGCGATTGATCTCCGGAGATTCACGCCGGGCTCAACAACGAAGGCCGAAGCCCGCCAAAAACTCGGGGTGTGTCCTTATGGGCCCGTGCTTGCAGGCGTGGGGCGTTTGAATCCGCAAAAAAACTTCTCGCTTTTCCTTGATGTGGCCGCCCGGTTGGCCTCGCGGTTTCCTGACCTCCGTTTTCTTCTCGCAGGCGATGGTCCGGAGGAAAAAATGCTCCGCTCAAAAGCGTCGGCGCTCGGCATTGCGGACCGGGTCCTTTTTACCGGTTACGTTTCGGATTCCCGGTTGGTCTATCTCGCCGCCGACGTGCTCCTGATGCCGTCCCGATTTGAAGGTCTGCCCATGACGCTCCTCGAGGCCATGGCGATGGGGTTGCCCGTTGTGGCGTCGCGCCTCGATGGGATTGCCGAGGTTGTTGACGACCCCGAAGACGGCTTGTTGGCTCCTCCGGATGACGCGGATCTGTTCGTTGACCACGTTGCCGCACTTATTTCGAATCGAGAGTTGGCGGCGGATATGGCCAAGAGGGCCCGTTCAAAAATCGAAAACCGGTATTCGGTGGAACGTCTCACTGCCGCTGTGGAATCCATCTACGATCGCCACGCGCCATGAAAATCCTCGTCCTCTGCTACGAATACCCTCCTGTCGGAGGCGGTGGCGGCCGCGTGGCCTCCTCTATCGCCGAGGGGCTTGCCGCCAAGGGGCACGATGTTCGTGTGGTTTCAGCCGGGCTGCGTCACTTACCTCGTGAATCCCGAATCCATGGCGTCCCGGTACTGCGGCCCGAGTCCTATCGCAAAAAAGAGGACACTTGCACTGTTCTTGAAATGGCTCTTTATCTGGTCACTTCGTTTTTTCCCGCATGGTCGCTATGCCGGAGATGGAAGCCCGATATCATCCACGCCCACTTTGTCGTTCCCACCGGAGCTCTCGCTCTGGCCCTGCACTTTCTCACCCGCATTCCCTATGTCCTCACGGCCCACCTTGGTGACGTCCCCGGAGGCGTCCCGGAGCAGACCGACCGCCTCTTTTCTGTGCTCGGTCCTTTGATTAAGCCCATTTGGAGCCACGCCGCCGCCGTCACCTCCGTAAGTCGATTTGTTGCCGAACTTGCAGCCCGAAATTGCGGAATCAAATCGCAAGTGATTCTCAACGGAGTCCCGATGCTCCCTGCGCCTCCCGCGCTATCGCAGAGCGACACTCCTCGACTTGTGATGCTGGGGCGTATCAGCATCCAAAAAAATCCTCTTCTTGCAGTCGAGGCGCTTTCCCTCATACGCGATTTGCCTTGGAATCTCGAGGTCATTGGAGACGGACCGCTCGCGGAAGCCATGCGTGAATCCGCCTCCCGCCACGGAATTTCCGATCGCATCCATTTTCTTGGATGGTTGGATGCGGAATCTGTTTCAGCGCAACTCACGGGAGCGGATATTTTGCTAATGACCTCCACCACCGAGGGGCTCCCCATGGCTGGCATTGAGGCGCTACGCCATGGGTTGGCCATCGTCGGTAGCCGCATCGGGGGACTGGCGGATGTGATTGAGGACAAAAAAAACGGCTTCTTCTGTGAGATGGCTCCCGAGTCGTTCGCGCTCGCTCTCCGGCATCTTCTCGTGAATCGTGATCAGTGTTTCGCCATGAGGAAGGCCTCACTCAATAAGGTCGTCGACTTCTGCCTTTCCGATCGAGTCGATGATTACGAGGGATTGTTCGAGACCTTAACCGAGAGGTAGTTTCCCCGATCACGATGGTGGACTATTCGTTTTCGATGCGAGTTTGTGCGACTGAAAAAAGCCATTATTTTTCGCAGCAATAAAAGTTGCATATATACCGGCTTTGGGTTTTCTTGATGACAAGCCAATGCCCTCCAAAGCTCTATTTCTGATAGCAGGAACTGCTATTTGCCTAACCATTGGCTATTTTTTTTCCATATACGCTGCCTGTGGATTCAATCCCGATTTCTTGGCTATCAACTCCTGCACCGAGTCGGGAGGACGTTGGAACTACGAATCGCGATCCTGTGAGAAATTGCCAGGCACACTGAACCAAGCCGAATCGCAGATTGTTTACGACCAACCTTGATTTATTGCGAAGATATGGCCGTTTTTCGGGTTGACTAGGCGAACGGTCAGCGCCTAGATTGTTTCAAGTCACGCGGGTATAGCTTAGTGGTAAAGTTCCTGCCTTCCAAGCAGGCCATGCGGGTTCGATTCCCGCTACCCGCTCCACTTCTCTTCCGAGCCGCACCAGTAAAGGCTCAGCGGGTTTTTAGGGTTCTGCGGACTGCTAAAAAAATAGGCCCAAACTGCTAAAAACCGGCCTTCAGTCCACCCATGTTTCTGGATGTTCTTCCATGTCTCTTTTTAGCAGTTCAGAGAGTGGCAGGGTGTAAATATCTAGAAGATATTGGCGCAGGCGCCGGCCTGCCGGTGATAGGCCGCGAGTCTTTTCAT
>JALQZP010000157.1 GCA_023258235.1 Terrimicrobiaceae bacterium
GGCTAAAAGAATCTCGTCGGAAGACATGGACGCGAGAATAAACAAAAAACCCACCGAGGCAATGGCATCAACGCAAGCTGTCGGGTGATGATGGCAACATGGCTGCATTGGCCGCGAAGTAGCCGATGGCGGCGGCATCCGCAGGTGTAAACGCGCTCTCGGGGGAGGGGGCGCGCTGCAAATCGTTCTTGAAAATTTGGCCGCCCTGCCAGATGTGGGCGTTTTTTGAAAATGGTCCCACGAGCCTCGGGTCGCTCCAGGTGTGGATCGAGAGAAGGGGGATGCGAAGTGCTGCGGCCAAGTGCATCGGGCCGCTATCCACACTGACCATGTAACTTGCACCGCGCAGCAACCCGATCAACTCGCTAAGACTGGTTTTCCCTAAAAGATCCATCACACCCGGGCCGAAATCGGGAAGATTCCTCGGCGCGCCGGCGAGGACGATGGGCATCGCGGACTTCTCCCGGAACGCACGGATGAAGAAGCCAATGGCTTCGGGACTGAGGGATTTGCCTTCTCCCCGGGAAAACGGATGTAGCACGATATAGGACTCTTTTGTCATCAGGTCTGCGGGGCGGAGTCCGCGGGGGATCGCCCATTCCAAGGTCTCCGGCAAGGGGATTCCCAAGGCCGGCAGCACGCGAAGATAACGATTCACCGCATGCTCGTCTTTTCCGACCGGAACCGAGCGGGAATAGAAAAAACCGGCGCCCTCGCGTGCGTCTCCGAGGCCGACGACCATCCGAGATCCGCTGCAGGCGGCCATGAGGCCGCTTCGGAGCAGGCATTGCAAATCCACGACGGCGTCAGCGTCGAGCGAACGCAGTCCGCGATACCAACGCAGCGCGCGGATGGCGCCGCCTAAACCCTGGAAATCCTGACGCGGAAACGGATGGATTTTTGCAATGGCGGGATTCCCTTCGAGCAAGTCACTCCAGCGAGGATCGAGTATCCAAGTGATGCGGGTGAGTGGCCAAGCGCGGTGAATCGCGGAAGCGACTGGTAGGGCGTGAATCACATCACCCATCGATCCCGGTTTGATGAAGAGCAGGGAACCGGGCGGTTGGTGGTGTGAGGATGCCACGGGAAAATGGGAAGCTATCTTCCGGTGACGAGGCGGGTGGCCAGTTTGGAGGGGAGGCCGGCCTCGATAATGCCTTTCTGAGCGGCACTGATATCGTATGGCACGCGCCGTAGGGTCACCTCGTTGCTATCGGTGTCGTAAATGCAATAGGCCGCACGCGAGTCGCCATCCCTCGATTGACCAACGCTGCCGACATTGATGAGGTATTTGTTTTTTTTGAGGATCGCGAGGACATCGAGAGGTTCGGTGCGAACACCTTCATCGCGAACGTAGGCTTTCGGAGTGTGGGTGTGGCCAATGAAGCACAAGTTCGTGTGCTGGTAGCTGAAGCTCGCCGCCGCATCCAGTTGGGTCATGATGTAGGCCCAGTTTTGGGGTGTGTCGAGGGTGGCATGGACGATTGTGAAGTCACGGACTTGGCGCTGCATCCGGAGATGGCGAAGCCATTCGCGATCCTCATCGGGAAGTTGCGAGCGCGTCCATTTGAGTGACAGTTCGGCCAAGGGGTTGAGGCCTTCGATCGGGCTGTCCAAAGAAGCAAGTTCGTCGTGATTGCCCTTCACAACAGGACAATCGAGTTCGCGGATGATATCTAGGCACTCTTTCGGGTAGGCGTTATAGCCGACGATGTCGCCCATGCAGGCATGGTGGGTGCAGGATTGTTCCTGGGCATCCGCCAACACCGCCTGGAGGGCGTGTAGGTTGGCATGAATGTCTCCGAAAATCGCGAATCGCATGAAAATTAGTTTTTGTCTGGCTGGGTTGGAGAATCTATGCGTTCCGCTTGAGGGATATCCAGCCTCTTTTCCATATCACGCAAAAGGTTGATGAGGGAGGGGAGGCGTTGGCTGTCGCCTTGGAGGTAGAGACGGCGCAGATGAGCATAGGCTTCGCGTTCGCGGCCGGGACATTTCGCCAATTCATATCCGGCGAACCGCGCGCAGTAAGAGGGCGCGTCGGGAATGGCCGCCGCTTTTAAAAAAGCCTCGGCTGCGGCGCAGTGGTCCTCGAATTTATCGCGGAGGACGATGCCAAGTTGCACGCGGAGTTGGTAGCTGTCCGGATTGTTGAGAATGCCGCGCTCCAAGAAATCGCGACCGATTCGGAAATACTCGCGCTGGGCGCGAATGCGGAGAGCCTCGCTGGGTTGCTTTTCATTTTGCATGGCGGCGACGGCGGCATTCCAAGCCATGTGCCAGGCTGACATATCCCAATAAAGGATGGAGCGGGGTTGAAGGGTCGTCACGGTGTCGAAGATCCCTGCCATCCGACCCCACTCGGTATTTTCCCAAGCGGTGTGGGCCTGAATCCAGAGTATGGCCGCCAGTGGGGAGCGGAAACCGCTCAGCGCAGCCAGAAATCCGGCTTGGCCGATGCGCTCGCGGAGATTGAGGTCGAGAGCGGTTTTGCGGAAATGCGCGGCACGGGCTTCGGTGTCCAAACGAATTTGAACAGGCAGGATGGCCGCCCCGAAAAGGAATACAAGCGCAAGCGCGGAAGTCTTGCGCCAGTTCATAGTTCCCTGCCGGAAAAAACCAGTGCCGACAACGAAAAGTAGACCAAGATATAAAGGAGACCGAGCCCGACTGTTCCCGCAAAAAGAGCCAAAGGCACAGCCGCCCCGGCAATGATATCGTCGGTGAGATTGAAGGCCTGCAAGTCGGGAAAGAGAAGGGAGACGAGCGCCGCCAGCAATCGGGACCACCACTGCACATCGACTCCGGCAAGCCAGTATTCCCTCGCGGTGGACTGGAGGTGCCCGATGAAATAGAGGGCGGTCGCCATGAGGATCGTGAATATCGAGGACGTCGCGAACGTCGATAGGAAAAGCGTGAGCGAGGCGAGGAGGGCGGATTTCAAAAAAATCACCACAATGCCGGGGATCAGGTTGATATTGAATGTCGCGTTGGTCACCTCCCTGACGGCTGCGGCGATTTCCTCCGGTGTCGCACCTTGGAGTTGGGCCCGCGTCTCCGCGAGAACCGTGCCTTCGCGGATCCAGAGGACGGCCAGAAACAATGCGGACATCAAAAGAATTGACACCGCCAGCAGGCTGAAAATGCCGCAGAGTTTGCCGAGAAGGTAGATGAAACGAGGCACCGGTTTCGCGAGGATGGTGTAGATGGTTCTGTCTTCCATATCCTTTGGAAGGAAGTTCGCTGTGGCCAGAATGGCGATGATCGACCCGAAAACGGACATCGCGCCGAGCGAAATATCCTTCAGCATTTGGAATTGTTCCTGAAACGAGAACTTCGCCATGAAGGCGGAATTTCCGATCACCAGGAGGGCGAAGATCAACAGGAAATAAAAGACCTTCTGCCGGACGAGTTCGGTGAATGTGTTGCGGGCGATGGCGAGCGTGACTCCCGGCAATTTCATGAGCGGATCGAGTTGTGGCGAACGGGAAACGAGGTTCCCACGTCCTTGCCCTTGAGGGCGGCTTCGATTTGCCCGGGCTTGCGGCCGTCGAGAATGTGGGCTGTGATGCCCGCCGAGGAGGCCTTGCGCACCGCCTCGAGCTTGGTTTTCATGCCGCCGACCGATTCCTCACCCTTGTCGGAACGCACAAGCTGGAAGGCCTTCGCGATATCCTGAACTTTTTTTACCCTGTTTCCGCTCTCATCCTGAAGTCCATCCACGCTTGTGAGAATGATCAAGTGGTCGGCTTGAGCGAGAACGGCAACCTCGGCGGAGAGTCGGTCATTGTCACCGAACCGCAACTCTTCCACGGCGACGGAATCGTTTTCGTTGATGATGGGAACGACGCCGTGCTGGAGGAGGCAGTCGAGGGTGTTGCGGGCATTTTCGCGATGCATGAGGCTGTCGATGTCTCCATGCGTGAGGAGCAACTGCGCGACGCTGAGGTCGTGCTTGCGAAAGGAGGTGGCGTAGAGTCGCATCAATTCGGGCTGTCCGGCGGCGGCGCAGGCCTGTTTCCCGGGGAGGTCGGTCGGTCGCTGCTTCAGGTGCATAATCCGGACGCCGGCGGCAATGGCGGCGCTGCTGACAAGAATGCACGAGTATCCCGCCGCTTGCAGCGCGGCGATCTCGGCCGAGATCCGAGTGAATTGCGAGGCATCGAGGGATTTTCCGGCGGGTGTGGAGAGGACACCGGTGCCGAGTTTGATAACAAGTCGCTTCATAGTGGGGCAATCATTTGGAGAAATCCGCTCTCGAGTGCAAGCGACTCTTGAACCCCGGCCGAGAGCAGTCGTCGGATTCGGTCGAGCGCATCGAGTCGCTTGAGGAGCAATTTTGTGTCATTGCTGGCCGCCAGACGTTGAATATTCGGCGGGCAATTCAAGTCTGGAAGGACATGGTGACGGAGGGCGCCGGCGAGCACTTCACCGATCTCGGAGAGGAGGCGTTGGCGCTCGCGGACGACCAGCGCCTCGCTTTGCGCTTTGATTTGATCTTCTCGCGTATCCTTCCACGATTTGTCCATCGAGTCGCGGTAGTGTTTGATCTGTTCCTTGAGTTCTCCCTCGAGTTCGCCGGTCACCTGCTCGCGAAGAGCGCCCACCC
>JALQZP010000158.1 GCA_023258235.1 Terrimicrobiaceae bacterium
GCGGTTTTGCGGCCCATTGTGTTTTTTCCTTTCCCGCATGCGAGGAAATGTGAAAGCAGGGTGGTGCCTGATTAGCCTTTGTTTTTTACTCCAAATCTCGCGAGAATCTCCGACACATGGGCTAGGCAAATCGCCGAGATTCCCGACAGTCTGAGAGAGAGGGCGCTGACGACTCCGGTTTTCAAGCAGTAGCACTCCGAGGAGGACAGCATCAGGCGCGAGGCGAAAGTAATATTTGCGATTATAACTCTATCCTTGGATAGTGTTATAGCGCATGCCAAACCCGAGGATCTCTGTCTTGTGTTTCGGCCTAATGGAGCACTTTTGATTCGATTAAAAAATCACTGGTGTGGCAGGATTTGAGACACACCTCCTTTTAAGATTGCGGGCATGATTCAAAAACCATCTGTGCCCACGACTTTATCCCATTCATTGCCCGCAGGTCTCATCTGCGATGCCAATGTTTCCCCATTCAGTGCATCCATGCGTGGAAGTGCTCCTGTCCCGGTCATTCTGGCCTACGGGGCTAATCCTTTGCATCGTCATACCTTGGTGTCCGAGGTTTGGATGCATGGTCGAATTTTGTCTGATTTGAAATCTCGGATTATTCGGTCGGATTGTTTTGCGAGGAAATCGGATATCGATTGGAGTAATCTTCTCATATGCGAGGGTGACGGGATTTTTTTCCATCTGGAAAGGAAGGAACTCTCAGTCTATGCGGGAGACCTGGATTTGGCACGGGAGGCAGCAGAGCGCTTCCGAAGCCTATATGGCACACCTGTGGAGGTATCTGGCGCCCAATTTAATCTGATTACTGAACAGTTTGGCGGGGTGGAGACGGAGAGTGTTTCCATGCGCGAATGTGTCAAAATCGTCGAGGCTGATATGGACCTCTTTTACGGGGAGGGATTCTTAGAATGGACTCGGCGTTATCTCGAAAAATTAAGAACCACATCTGGGGGACTTTGCATTCTTGAGGGGCCTCCCGGAACCGGCAAAACCTCCTTCATTCGTTATGCCATGGAGGCTTTGAAGGATACCCACCGATTCTATTTCATACCCCCTGCGAGTTCGAATCTTTTATCGGATCCAGAGCTCATGAAATTCTGGGCGGCGGAAAAGCGTAAATTCGCCGAGCAGCGTCTTGTGTGCGTGCTGGAGGATGCCGATGGCGTTTTGATGAGGAGGGGACTCGACAACCGCCGAGAGGTCGGTGCGATTCTAAATATCACCGATGGATTGATGGCCGACTTTTTGAGCATCCATTTGATGTGCTCCATTAACTGCAGTTCAACCCGGATCGATCCTGCGCTCCTGCGACCTGGGCGGTTGACAGCGCACAGGGCCTTCGAGCGACGTCCAGCTGGGGAGGCGCGAAAGATCGCAGATCAGGCGGGTCTCCAGTTGCGGGATCAGCCCGACTACTCGCTGGCCGAAATTTTTAATGGCTGGGTCGATATACAGAACAACATGGAAAAACCACGCGTCGGGTTCTCGGCTTGAGCGACGCCCGCAACTCCAATGCAAATCCGCTACGCCATGGCACGAAAAAACAAGCAACCCGAATCCCCATTTGCCTTTCCCTCATATGATCTGAACGCCTTCCGATCCAGACCGCTACCCGCAAACAGCGCGGAGGAACTCCTCGCGTTGGCGGGTTCGCCGGACACAGATCCCGAGACGCTCCTCACGATCTGGCTCAAATCCTGTTGTCCTAGCGTGAAGCACACGCTGGCTCGGAATCCCTCGACGCCGGCGTCCGCGCTGTTGCGCCTTTGGGCGCTCGATCCCGGGGCTGTTCTCGAAAATCCTGTTGTTCTACTTTGGGAATTCACGAAGCCAGGCTCGCCGCAAAAAATCCTGCCGTCTTCCCTTCAGTATTCGCTTTACCAATTTCTATTGGAGCGTCCGGATTTCGAGCAGCACTTGAATTGCATCTCGGAGGAGGAGTTGGTGCGAATGCTCGGCAAAAAGGAAGCTTGCCGCTTAAAAGTTCCCGCCCATGTCGTGTCGCGAGATCGGCGAACCCGCGTCCGATTGGCTCTTCTGGAACAGACCGTGCGATTTCAATCCGAAAACATCGGATGCCCCGTGGGGTTTCCTTCCGCCGCGATCAAGGATTTGGCTTCGGATTCCTCCAAGGCAGTCCTCCATGCACTCGCCGAGGCATTGGCGCAGCGCTGGATTCTTCCCGAACCCTTTGAAGCCGACTTTGTCCTCCAACTCGCATGGCATCTGCACTCCAATGGCGATGCATCGGTAGCCCGACCAATCTCCCGCTGGCCCTTTCTGGATCCCGATCTGGTTGAGCGCCTGGCCGAGGGGGCGGACGATGATCTCTTGGCCGCACTCGCAAAGCATCCGAATGCCTCGCTTAAGTTTCAAACCTGTCTCGCCGGACACACCGCCGAGACGGTCCGCGCCTCCGTCGCATCCTCGACCGCTTGCGAGTCGCTCCATCTCCGCCTCTTTAGCGACCGTAATCCCATCGTGCGGTGGAGTCTCGCTGCCTGTCCTCATCTTTCCATTGAACTCCAACAGCGTCTTTTCGACAGCAAGGACCCAAGGGTTCTTCTCGCGTTGCTTAAAAATCGCGCAACCGTCGGTGGCATCCTCGAAAAATTGGCCGCGCTGCCGCATCTCGGAATCTCGAACTGGCTCAGGGAGCATCCCAACACCCCCGCCCATCTTCTGGTCTCACTGCCAACTCCGTTTCCGCAATCCTCATCCGCCTATTTTTGAAAAACGAAACTATTAACTGGGATCAAAGCCATTTTGTGCAAGCGCAAGCCAATGTCTATGAAAGTGCCTTGGGTGAACTCCGTAGGGGGAAAAAACGCGGACACTGGATGTGGTTTGTTTTTCCCCAGCTCGCAAGTCTGGGGCGGAGCGAAATGGCTGAGCGCTATGCCATTTCCGGTCTCGAAGAGGCTCGGGAATATTTGGCCCACTCCATCCTTGGTCCACGCCTGCGCGAGTGCATGCTGACTGTGCTGGAATCGGGCAACTCCGTTGGATCGATCTTTTCGTATCCCGATGACTTGAAGCTACATTCTTGCGCAACTCTTTTTGCAGAAGCATCCAATGGCGGAGATTCCTTTATTGAGGTTCTTCAGAAGCTTTTCGGAGGCAGGGTTGATCAGAAGACGCTCAGGCTTCTTGCGGGATAAAAAGCAAAAGATTCCAATAAAAAAAACTCGCTGAGTCAGCTTCTGCGACACCTCCTGTGGCATAATCGAGCGCATCGTTTCAAACCAACTTAAGTGCCATGTGTGATACAGTTATCAACATCATTTCTCTGCCCAAGATCTCCGATTTTCAGGCTGCAATTCGTCCATTCCTCAATACAGGAAGTAGAATAGTTCGCGAGCGGATCGACCTCGATACCAATGACGAGTGGAGAGATATCATTCTTCCCACGGGACTTCATGAAATAGATGAATTTCTGGAGTTGGATTTCAACAAAATCCTTCCCATGCCAGATTCCATTGCTGCGACATTGCCTGCGGGAGAGGATGTGTATGACCCTAGTTCCAGTGAGTCAGTTGGTTGGTTCGCGTTGCTCGAAGAAAACCTTAAAAGCTTTGGACATGAGGATTGGTATAACTGGAGTTTTGCGAATTGGGGATGCAAATGGGGAACATGCGATTGCGACTTTGCTGCGGATGGTAAATCATTGAAATTTTGCACAGAGTATCATCCTCCAATTGCTGGTTTAAAAAAGCTCTCAAAGATTCTGCAAACTCCTCTTTTCCTGGAATACGATGATTTTGAGGGCAGCGGGACTATTGTTATCCAAATCGACGGTTCTGAGGATAGGACATATAATAAACGCTAAAATAGTAAAAAAACTATATTTAATCATAGATAAATTGAATTTCGCTCTAATAAAAGTATTTAGGTATTTATTATAATAAATAAAATGCAAATAAAAAATAATATTAAAAGGCATCTTCAAAAAATAATCCAAGCATTTAAGAACGATACATCATATATTATACTTTGTATATCAATGGGAATAGCTTTTGTGATAGGAGTTCTTGCAGAAAGAAAAAATACAGACGACAGAATTTTGAAAATGCAATTTGAATGCTTTAAAAGAAAAGTGGGAGATTTTTATTATATTGATGAAATAGGGAATATGGAATTCAGGTGGAGGAATAACTGAAGTTTAATATTTAATACATTATGGCGATAAATGAGAGAGATATCGAAATCAATAATCTATAGGTATGTGTATCAGCAAGACATTTAAATATATAATTATAAGTTTGCTTTTATTTATCTCATTTTTTGCAGGCTTTTTTTTTAATAAACTTAAACAGCAGAAAGCCAACCTTCGTAAGGACTCATCAGGATTTCATGCCCTCTGCAAATCCCAAATGGAAGGTAAAATCTATGGACTGCCCTGTTCAACCTGTATGGTGAAATGGAGGGCGCAAATTTCAAATATTGAGTCTGATCAGGATAAAATAATAAAATATGCGGAGATAAGATTCGGAAAACCTGTCGAGCAGTTCACGAATAGCGAAACTTTGGAAACTTTTTACATGATGTTTGAATAAACATCCATACTATTGATAAAGAATTACCATCC
>JALQZP010000159.1 GCA_023258235.1 Terrimicrobiaceae bacterium
CAGTTTTAGCGATTACATTAATTGCAGCTAGAGTATCATCTACGCAATCATGGGGATCTAAACAATTCGAGGAACTTTGGAATGGGTATGGCTCGATAATTTGGACAAACAATGTTCTTACATTGATTCCAAAAGTTTCAACGCAACCCTCGGAAACGCACTCTGCGTTTGTTGTGAGCTTGGCTTCGCTCAAGCCTCCCTACCGCGTTCAATTCAACCTCACAACCGTATCTCAACTGCGCCAAAATTCAGCACCAAATCCATGGGAAGTCGGGTGGTTTGTATTTGGATACAAACCAGATGGAAAATTTAAATACATTCTACTTAAATCAAACGGTTATGGGCTTGAATTGGGTGAATCTCTGCTGAATGACGCTCAAAACTTTTTATACACTTCACCCCTTAATAAAGATTTTTTCTTTATAGGACAAACTTACGCAATCGATATGAATGTGCAAAGCAAATCTATCACCCTCACCATTAGCGGAATAAAGTATCTAACCTACACTCTATCGGCCAAAGATCAACTCACACTCGACGGAAAAATCGGTTTTTACTCAGAGGATGCGAATGTTCAAATCAGCAACATACGCGTCACTCAATAGCGAATTCAATGGTGAAATACAAGGCGAACTAATTCCTTTTATATCAATAATTAGTTCCAAATGGATTCAATGCACATGGCCACTGACCTCCCGCGAATAGATGCCCCCTCATCCGGTGCCGTGTATTGAACCTCTGCGTATCATTTCTCAAAAAAACTACTTCATTCCCGCGAGCAGTTGCCCCCTTTTTTCCACGAAGGCTTGGTGTCGCACCTGCCACAAGCCCCCCTTAAATTGCCAACCGATATCGAGTGCCCTTCAATCGCCCGGTGCTAACGAGAGCCCCCATGTCAACGAGGTCCTGCAAATCCCTCGTTGCCGTGGCACGCGATGTTCCTGTGATCGCGAGATAATTTTCGGCGCTCAAGCCTCCCTGGAATCCACCTGGCCCCTCTCGTGCCATTCGTAAGATGACCTTTTCTTGTCGCTCGTTCCATTTTCCGCGCAAGCGATCGATCAACCTCGTCTTTTCGATGAGAAACTCCACCCATCGCTGGGATTCCGCCTGCGCTCCTAGCACCGTTTCGGCGAAATACACCAACCACTCCGTGATCTCGTTGTGCTTGTTGCACCGCTCTAACATTTCATAGTAGGTCTTTCGGTTGCGATGAATCGCTGACGAGAGCGTGATCAATTCCGGCTTGCCCAACCCCTCCGAGAGGGATTTTTCCGACAACGCCCGAGCGACACGCCCATTCCCGTCCTCGAATGGATGGATGCTCACAAAATACAAATGGCAAATCCCGGCACGCGTCAGCACTGGCAAGCGCTTCGCGCCCTCCGAGCCTGTGCTGTGATACCACTCCAGAAACCGCCGCATCTCGTTCGGCACTGCCTTAGAGGGCGGGGCCTCGAAATGAACTTTCGGGCTATGCAGCGGCCCCGAGACCACCTGCATCGGATCGCTCCCGGCACGATAAACACCGCCGACCAGATCGCGTCGACCATTCATCAGCAGGGCATGCCAATGCAAAAGCCGAGCCTCATTCAATGGCACCTGAGACTCCCGATAAAGTTCCACCATCAATTCCGAAATCCCCTGCTCCGCTGGCGGAACTCGGCGATGATCCGTTGCCAATCCGAAATGCCGGCGGATCGATGACTGCACACTATCTCTATTCAGCATTTCCCCCTCGATCTCGGAAGTCTTCAGGCCCTCCTGGCTCATCAACTCGACAACCAGCAGATCCCTTCCGTCCTTTTCCAGATGTTTGACCGAACCCGAATAAACACCCGATTCCTGCAGAAATCTCTCCTCCAACGCCGCCAACCTCCTCGGATCAAATCGAAAATCCGGCCAATCGTCCTGCTCCCAATTCCAAAGTTTTAATCCCACCATGAGTTAAATGAACTCAATATATAACTCATAAATTTAAGATATACGAGTTATATTTCTGGATTTTATGAATCAAAAGCTACGCCTTGAAAGGCGTGTTGGGCAGATACCGATTACGCGATTTAAGGGTGGCTCCCCAAGCGTCTTCAAAAAACGCCCCCGCTCCTAGTCATCCAAAAATATCACTTCCTGACGATCCCCTCGGCTCATCACATGGCAAATCGCCCCCGCGTATTCCAACTTCAATTGTCTTGCCATGGAAAAAGTCCCGATGAAATTTTAAAATATGTCATTGTGTGGGACTGACCCTTTTTTTTAAACTTGGTGCATCCAAGACAATCGAAACAACTGGAGAGAAGCGCCGTTACAATTATTAAGAACATGCGTTGGATGAGCGGTCCCTATTATTTATGAAATTTTTTTTAACTCGCATTGTTCTTGCTCTTGCATCCTGTATGCTTGGTTTCGGTTGCTCGTCGGCCAGAGTTTTTCAGACTTCTGGTTCCATGGGGTCTGTTGGCACAGTCTCAGATGTGCATGTTTCCATTCATCCCGGGAGTTTAGACGTTGACACCGAATCATATTATCGCACCAATTCCATCTCGGGCTTACTTCGAACTGCGGTCTTAGCCGAGTTGCGCCGCAAAGGTAAAGTTGACACTAATGGCGCCAAAATTGAAATCTCAGTTACGGATTTCCGTTTGCGATCTGGGTCTGCAGTTTTTTGGGTTGGCGTAATGGCTGGAAGTGACCACATTGCCAGTGTCATAGTCGTAAAAAAGGGCAACATCAGCTTAAAAACTTTCGAGGCGAGCGCGAGTGGCAATGAAAGTTTATGGAGCGCGTTGGTAACTGGGCGGTTATCAGCTGGAAGCCGCGCGAATCTTTTTTGCCAAATGATTGCAAGGGATATTGCTAGCCAGCTCTAAACGGGGTAACAGTCACCTTGTCACTCATGAAACACCGCCCCATCCTCGGTTGCTCTCTGGCTCTTATTATTCTGTCTGGCTGTGCTTACGAAACTCCAGTCCAGCGTTATTCCGAGAGTTCATCGAAGTTCCGCAAACCGCCTCAGATGATGAGCAACAACTACCCCGACAAAGATGTTTACCGCATCTTCCAGCAGGGGGCTACGGGCTTCGTGCCGCTTGCATCCATACGCGAGGATTTGGAACTCCAAGCCGAGAAATTCTGCGAGCGACAAGGCAAAGGCATGGTCGTTTTAGGAGCAAACTATTCAAAGCCCCCCTACATTCTCGGCAACTTCCCACGGATGGAGCTGATCTTTGCCGCAGTCGATAAGCCCAAAAACTGACCCGTTTCAAAAAGAGGGCAAAATTTTTGAGGTATGGGTTTGGAGACTGTGTCAGTTCCACAGGGATGCCACCCCACCGTGAGCCACCCACCGGGAGATGGAGAAAATAGGGCTGTTGCAATTCTATCTTCTTACTGAGGATTGCATTACAATTTTTCAGTTCATGCTTTTTTGTCACAACCTCAAGAAAGGTCTTTTTGCAAAAGACCATGCCTCATTTGAAGTAAGTAAATAAATGCGAATTGGTAGAAGTATTTTCTTCCTGCCTTAATGAACGCGTAGGCTACGGGTTGCGAGATCGGAAGTGGAATTGGTTTTAACCAGCCCGCACGGCGTCCGGATACCGGTGGAAATCAAATTTTGGTGCCACGGCGCGCCGTGGCGACTTGAGATCACTTACGGATTTTATTAATAATGAAAACTGCCCCTATGGCATCATTGTGAATAACTCGCAAGAAGTGAGACTACTGGCTCGCGCGTCGTGCAAATACTCGCAGGGTGCGTCTAAAAAACCAACTGCCGAATTAGGTTAAAAACTTTTGAAGTGTCGAGTATTTTAAATAGATCCGTTAAAATCACTCGATCGCGTGCGGATTTTACTTCACCACACCGAATTCAGCCCGGCGGTTGAGGGCCCAGGCTTGCTCGGTGCTGGCGGGATCGGCAGGCATCTCGCTGCCGAAGCTGACCGTTTGGATGAGGTCGGCATTCACGCCGGAATCGATGAGAGATTGGCGAACCGCTTGGGCACGGCGCTCACCGAGACCGCGATTGTATTCCTGTGTGCCACGTTCATCTGTGAATCCGGCGATAATAACCTTGGTGGAAGAACCTTTGAGCGACTGGGCGACGGCTTGGACCTTGGTCGTTTCCTCCTGTGAAACAACGTAGCTGTCGTATCCAAAATGGACGGGCGCAAATTTACCACGCGCTACGGTATCGCTGAAAAAATTCGATCCTTCAAAGCGCTCGCCGAGTGGCGTGCTGTTGACAAAATCTCCATCAACACCTGCGAATTCTTTTGGTTTCTTTTTATGGCATGCGGAAAGAACAAGAGTGGCAGCGATGATGAGTGTAATCGAAAAAGTTTTCATTCGGCGAGAGTGATCAAATTTCAGCTAAAATCAAGCCTGCCTTTCGCAAGACAGACGGGTTTGTGTTTTTTGTATGGCAGAGTCTCCACTTCTTGGTGGTGGAGAGTCGGTTTGGTCCATCCCGCGAGGTAGGAACCTCGCGGATCAACCTTGGTAGAGACTTATTTCATCAAGAGCACGGCGCGGGCACGTTTGACCTCGCGGGTGATCTTGCGGTGGAGTCTGGCAGACATGCCCG
>JALQZP010000015.1 GCA_023258235.1 Terrimicrobiaceae bacterium
GTGCTGGAAAATCATGGAACAGGGAGTAATGCAAACCTGGCCGCCAAAAGCAACGTCAACCTGCACGTGTTTAGCGATGCAGAGTTCCCGCTGGTTCAAAAGTGAAGTAAGAAGGCTCAAGATTGGAAAACTTCTTTTGGCGAGCAAAAGTCGGGATCCACACTGACGCCCAAATGCATTCGATTGGAACGATAAAAAAACGCCAACTCATACCCACTCTTCGCGTTACTTCTATTCGCCAAGGGGGATTGCCAAATTCAAAGCGCGCAGGCAAACTCCGGCACATGAATCCTACTCCACACGTTGCCGCCACGGTTCCCGCCAAAGTCGAACTCGAAGCCGGTAAGGACTACTGGTTTTGCACATGCGGACTCTCTGCGACGCAGCCGTTTTGTGACGGGTCGCACAAAGGCAAGGGATTCGCTCCGCAGAAATTCACTGCCGAAAAGACCGGCCCGGCTTGGCTTTGCCAGTGCAAGCAGTCGGAGAACGCGCCGTTTTGTGACGGCGCGCACAAAGGGCTTGTGAAGCCCGAGCAGTAAAAATCGGGCGCTGAGGTCTATTCCAGCGTGTCGTCCAGAGCGGCAAGGAGTGTAGCGATCGTCTCCTTTGTTTCGTCGCCCATGTTTGAGATGCGGAAGGTTGTTCCTTTGATCTTGCCGTAACCGCCGTCGATGACAAAGCGATACTTCTCGCGGAGGCGCTTGATCCACGCAGCCACATCGATGTTGCGGTTGTTTTTAACGCAGGTGAGTGAGAGCGAGCGGTAGCCCTCGGGAGCAAAGAACTCGAATCCGCGTGCACGAACCCAGTCGTGGACTTGGGCATTGAGCGCGGCGTGGCGCGTATGGCGAGCTTCGACGCCCTCGGTGAAAATATCGTCGAGTTTCGATTCCAGAGCGTTGATGAGCGAGATGCAAGGCGTGCTCGGCGTCATGTCCTGTTCTTGGTTTTTGGCGAACTCCACAAAGTCGAAATAGTAGCCGCGATCCGTGATGGTTTCAGCACGCTTCATGGCGCGCTCGGAAACAGCAAAGAGAGCGAGGCCGGGAGGCATCGCGAGGGCTTTTTGGCTGCCTGTGAGAAGGACGTCGATGCCGAGTTCGTCCATCGGTATCGGCTGGGTCGAAAAAGAGGAAACGGAATCTACAACGAACATCACATCGGGAAACTCGCGCAACACGGCGGCGATTTCCGGGAGCGGATTGCGAACGCCGCAGGAGGTTTCGTTATGAATGAGGGTGAATGTGTCGAAGCCACCCCCGGCGAGTTTTTCCCGTACCATCTCGGGCTTGATCGCTTCTCCCCACGGGACCTGAAGAGCTACCGCCTCCTTGCCGCAACGCTTGCTGACGTCCACCCACTTGTCTGAAAATGCACCGCAGGCGGCGTTGAGGACTTTTTTCGTCGTGAGGTTGCGGATGGCACCTTCCATCACGCCCCAAGCCGAGGAGGTGGAGAGAAAAACCGGACGGGTCGTGCCGAAAAGGGTTTGCAGGCGGGGCTGGATGCCGGCGTAGAGTTTTTTGAATTCGGATCCCCGGTGGCCGATCATGGGGGCGCACATGGCGCGGAAGGTTTTTTCAGACACTTCGACCGGACCCGGGATGAACAGTTTGATGTGTGGTGTGGACATGCGTAAATGAGGTTATGCAAGGGAGGCGGCCGCTGACCAAATAAAATTTCACATGAATACGGGAATTTCCCGGATTTGCATTTCCATCCGCAAGGGATCATGATGGCACTTCAACCGACTCCAACCATCGCATGGCCGCCAAAAAAACCAGTTCCTCCGTGTATTTCATCGCCGGATCGGACGATGCCGCTGTTAAAAAAGCGGCCAGCGCGCTGGTGGCGAAGTTGGCTCCGGGCGCGGATGCTTTCGGATTGGAGGTCATCGATGGAGGTGTCGAAACCGTGGAAGCGGCTGTATCCCGTTTGCAGGAAACCTTGCAGGCGCTCGCCACGCTGCCCTTTCTCGGAGGCAGCAAACTGGTTTGGCTGAAAAGCGCGACCTTTTTGGCCGACACTGTTACGGGAGGCTCGGAAGGGGTCCTCGGATTGATCGATAAACTCTGCGATTTTGTTGATGCCGGACTACCCAGCGGTGTCACTTTTTTGCTGAGTGCCATCAAACCGGACAAGCGTCGCAGCGCCTATAAGCGACTCACCAAGGCGGGCACGACCGAGCTTCACGACAAGCCGGACTTGGGATTCCGCGCGGGGGAAGAGGAGGTCATCTCCTGGACGGCGCAGCACATTCGTTCGCGCGGACTGAAGATCTCCCGCGAAGCGATCGAGGCGCTTGCAGCACGGGTGGGATTGGATTCCGGCCAACTCAACAACGAACTCGACAAAATAGAAACCGCATTCGGAACCGGGCATCCCATCGAGGCTCGGGACATCCGCGATTTGGTATCCGCGACGCGCGAAAGCGGAATCTTTGATATCGGAAACGCGATATCCGCGCGGGATCTGCCGCTGGCTCTGGAGACTCTCCAGCAGTTGCTGGCACAGGGAGAAAAAGGTGTCGGCATTCTTCTCGCCTCGATCGTGCCAACGGTGCGAAACCTGCATCTTGCCAAGAATCTTCTTGTGAGGCACAAGCTCCACCCGCCTGCCGAACCTCAGTTTTTTGCAGGAGTATTGAACAAATTGCCCGAGTCGGAGACCGATTACCTGCCGCGCAAGAAGGACGGAGGGATCAACACTTACGGGTTGGGGGTTGCCGCGCGCAGCGCATCTCACTACGCCCTCGAAGATCTTCAAAAAGCCTTCCATAGTTGCGCGGAGGCCAATTGGCAACTCATCAGCGGTCAAGGCACGGATGAAACGATCCTCACGCGACTGCTCGTGGGATTCATGTCACGCTGAACGGGGCAAGACGCTCAGGGGGTCGGGCTTGGTGTTGGAGTGGGTGTGGGACTCGGAGTGGGCGTGGGACTCGGAGTGGGCGTGGGGCCCGGAATGCCCTTATACGTGAGAAGAGTCTCCAAAAAGGCGAGTGCGTCTGATGTGGTGAGACTCTCATTGTTCACTTGTTTGGTGAGATCCGATTTGTACTCGGCCTTGGCTTTGCTGGCGCCGGCATAGCCGTATTCAAACGCGGTCGTGGTACCGTTTGTGGTGGTCGCATTGGTTTGTGGACCGGAGGCAAGAAGATAGCCGGTGAGTTTTTTAGAGAGTCGGGAGTGTTTGCCGCCTCCCACGTTGGAGTAATGATCAAGATCTCCAATTACCTGGAGCGCGCCGCTGTCAGAGGTAGAAGCTCCCGCTGATGCCCCGAAAAGCACGGCGTGTTGGTTGCCGGTGTAGTCCAACATGGTGTTGTAAGACCCGGATATCAGGTCTGGAGCTTGGTAGAAAAAAAACGTATTGGGATCCGACAGGACAATCACCGATGAAAAGGTCGAAGCCGCTGTGTCCACAACCAAGTAGCCACCTTGGAAAAACGTGTAATTCACACTGCGGCCGGTTTTTGAAAGTGAAAGCTCGTAGATCAGCAACTGCGCGTGGGCAACGGTTCCACATGCGAGTAGCAAAATGGCCAGAATGCTGGTAAGGAGAATTTGCTGAATCATGGCCGAAAGTTCCTCCTGAGTGAATGAGGTGTCAATCCAGCGTAGGACATCACCTAACCTCAAAAGAGGGCCATCTGGGCGGCTTCGGGATCCGGGATCAACCGCTTGCGTGGAGACTGAGCCCGGGTGGGTTGGCCTTCCGCATTGAGTTCCGATTTTTCGAGGTTGTTGAGAATTTCCCGCGCGCGGGCAATGATCGAGTCGGGAAGCCCGGCGAGTCGGGCGACCTGGATACCGTAGCTTTGATCGGCGCGGCCGGGGACGATTTTTCGGAGGAAGATGATTTGGTCGTTCCACTCCCTTACGGCGACATTGAGATTCAGGATCCCAGCGCGGGTGCGCTCGAGGTCGGTAAGTTCGTGGTAATGGGTGGCGAAGAGGGCGCGGCAGGCGATCTGGTCGTGAAGGTATTCAGCCACGCTCCACGCAATCGAGAGACCGTCAAAGGTGGAAGTGCCGCGTCCGATCTCATCAAGGATCACGAGGCTGCGCGAGGTCGCATTGTTGAGAATGTTGGCGGTTTCATTCATCTCGACCATGAAAGTGGATTGACCACGGGCGAGGTCGTCGCTTGCTCCCACGCGAGTGAAAATGCGGTCGGCGAGGCCGGCGCGCATGGCTTTGGCGGGGACGTAGCTCCCGGTTTGGGCCAAGAGAGTGAGGAGGGCGACTTGGCGGATGTAGGTGGATTTTCCCGCCATGTTCGGCCCCGTGATGATGGCGAATTTCTTCCCTTCGGTGCCGAGGTCGGTGTCATTGGGCACGAATCGGGCGGCTTCGCCGAGTTGATCGAGAACGGGATGGCGACCCTCAGTGATATGGAGGATATCGGAATCCGCGATTTCCGGGCGGCAGTAGTCGTGGAGGCGGGCGGTTTCGGCAAAGGAACAGAGAACGTCGAGGACCGCAAGGGTGTTGGCGGTTTCCTGCAAGCGGGGTAGTTCCGCAATGACGGCGGCGCGGAGTTCCCCAAAAATCTCGATCTCGCGGGCACGGGAACGTTCCTCGGAGCCGAGGATCTTGCCTTCGACTTCTTTGAGTTCCGGCGTGATGAAGCGCTCTCCACCCACTGTGGTTTGTTTGCGAATGTAGTCCTCGGGAACCGCTCCCAGATTGGCTTTTGTGATTTCGATGAAGTAACCGAAGACCGAAGTGAAGCGGACTTTGAGGGATTTGATACCGGTGCGTTCGATTTCCTTTTCTTGGAGAGCGGCGATCCAGTTTTTTCCTTCATGGGAAGCCGAGCGAAGTTCATCGAGAGCGGAATCGAAGCCGGCTTGAATAAAGCCTCCCTCGCGGATGGCGGGGGGAGGAGTTTCCACGAGGGCCCGCGTCAGCGTATCGGATAAATCGGGCAGGGCATGAAGGCGGGAAAGCGAATTGGAGAGAAGTTGCGAGGGGATCGAGAGTTTTTGTCCGCCACCGAGGCTTGCGGCCAAAGCGGGGATGCGGGATAGGGATTGGGCGAGGGTCGAGAGGTCACGAGCGTTTCCTGACGGCCCATGCAGTCGCGCCGTGGCCCGCTCGATATCGCGAATTTCCGAGAGACGGGACCGCAGGTCGCCGAGAAGCATGGCATCGGAAAGCAGTGCGGCAACGGCATCCTGCCGGGCTTCGATTTCAGAGGCTTCACGGAGGGGATGTAGTATCCACTCGCGCAAGAGGCGGGCTCCCATCGGCGTGGATGTGCGGTCGAGTGCGCCAAGGAGAGTCATGCCGCGACCGGCGCGGGACTGGACGAGTTCCAAGTGGTTTTGGGAGGCGGCGTCCAGAATCAGGAACTGGCTGCAGCGGTAGGGTTGGAGGCGGTTCAGGTGGGCCGCCTGTCGCCGCATCTGGCGGGTGATGTAGTGCAGGAGCGCGCCAGCAGCAGCGGTACCGGCGGGAAGATCGGAGCAACCGAATCCATCCAGGGAATGGACTTTGAAATGCGAGCGGAGGATATCCGTGGCCGGCTCGGATTCGAAAACGTAACCATCGAGAAGCGAGCGGGGGTTGATGGTAGCGAATTGATCGGTCTGATGGTCGGGAACGAGGATTTCAGACGGCGAGACGCGGGCGAGTTCGTCAAGCAGGGAGGGAAGTGTCGCAAGTTCTGTCAGACGGAATTCCCCCGTGCTGAGATCGCAAAAAGCCATGCCGAATGCGTCGCCGCGTGAGCAGAGGGCGGCAAGGTAGTTCGGCTTTCTATCGTCCAGTCCGAAATCGTCCAGTGTGCCTGGGCTCAGGATCTGCGAGATCTCGCGACGAACGAGCTTGCCCGCCTGCACCTCACCAACCTGATCGCAGATTGCCGCACGCCAGCCAGCCGCGACGAGTTTTTCTATATACCCGCGGGCAGCGTGGTAGGGCATGCCGCACATGGGAGTCGGGCCGCGTTTCGTCAGCGAAAGATTCAGCAAGCGAGAGGCTTCAACGGCATCCTCACCGAACATTTCATAGAAGTCCCCGAGACGGAAAAGCAAGAGTGTTCCCGGCGGCAATTCACGCCGAAGGGCGTGATATTGTTGCATCATCGGGGTGAGCGTTTCGGTGGACATCGCAGATCAGGAATTTCTCAAGAAAGCAGCGAGAGGACTTGTGGGTGAAGCGTGGTCGAGTCGCATGGGAAGTCCCGCCTCGAAGGCCTCGCGGGCGGCTTCCACAGTGACGCGGAAGGCGTTTGCCATTCGACTTGGGAAGGTCGCGGCCGCAATCGCTGTGTTCACCAAAACGGCGTCGGCGCCCATTTCAAGGGCTTCCGCTGCATGGCTTGGGGCGCCGATGCCGGCGTCCACGATAACGGGAACGGAGGCTTGCTTAATGATGATTTCGATCTGGGATCGGGTATCCAGGCCGCGGTTGCTGCCGATGGGGGAACCGAGCGGCATGACGGTTGCGGTACCCACATCCTGCAAGCGTCGCGCCAGAACAGGATCGGCGTTGATGTAGGGAAGAACAACAAACCCCTCTTTAACCAATTGCGAGGCGGCGGCGAGTGTTTCGATCGGATCCGGAAGGAGGTAGTGGGGGTCCGGGTGGATTTCAAGTTTCACCCACATCGGAAGACCGGCGGCGGCGGCAAGTCGGGCCAAGCGAACGGCCTCCTCCGCATTCATGGCTCCGCTTGTATTCGGAAGAAGGAGGTATTTTTTCGGGTCGATGAAATCGAGAATGTTCGCGTAGGGGTCTTTTTTTCCACTCAGATCGGCACGCCGAAGGGCAACCGTGACGATTTCCGCGCCGCTGGCGTCGAGCGCGTCCCGCATGGCTTCATTCGAAGAGAATTTGCCGGTCCCCAGAAGGAGTCGCGAGGAAAACTCGCGGCCGGCGATGGTCAGTTTTTGATTCACAGTGGGTGAATGATGGTGTCGGACGGGGCTTTTTCGCAACAAGTATGATGCGGAGATTTTGAGCCAGCCCCCTGGCGAATAGGAACAATGGCGAAGTCGCCGTTAGCAGCAGGTATTTCCACCGCATCCACAGGATCCCGTGGCGTCGGGGAGGACTTCCTCGGCGGGATCGATCTGGATCGTCTCGAGTTGGATTTGTTGCAGGGCGAATTGCTCCCGGGCCTGTTGAAGGAGGCCGAGGGCCAAGGGATCGGGAAGGTGCCGTGTGCGGAGTTGGATTTCGACCGTTTTACCGGCGAATTGAGGGAAGGATTCGGTCATCTCACCGTCCAGAATGAAAGACGCGTAGGCATTGAGTTTTTCCTGAAGTTGGAGGATTTGTTGGTCCTCTTTTCCCCAAGGCCGCGTTTCATACATCGCAAGAACGAGAAGGTCGCGGCGGCTATCGTAGGCAAAGGCGTCAAGCACACCCGTGTGCTCGAGCCCCATTGGTCGGGAACTCATGATTTTGATTTAGGTTGAAAGGGTCAGGCTTTGGGAAACCACTGATAAAGCATGAAGTAAACAAGGACTCCGGTCACAGAGACATAGAGCCAGAGCGGAAAGGTCCAGCGGGCCCAAGCCCGGTGGCGTTCATGGCGGGCGCGAATGGCATGATTGATGGTGATCAAAATGAGCGGCACAATAGCGATCGCCAAGATGATGTGTGAGGTGAGCATCCCGTAGTAAAATGTGCGCCAGGCACCTGTTCCACCAAAGGGAGTGTGGACGCCGTGAACGAGAATTTTGTGCAGGACGTAGGTGGCGAGAAAAATGGTCGAGACCGCGAATGCGCCAGCCATACAGTTTCGATGGGCGATTTTCCTGTCTGTTTTAATGCAGAAAAAACCCCCGAGAAGAAGGAGTGTCGCGATAAAGTTGAGGCTCGCATTGAGCGCCGGAAGGTCGGAAACACTCATGGGACTGGCTTCTGACGATCCAAGTCGCGGCATGTGCGCGCGATGAAAACCACAAGGGCGCTAACGATGACGAATACAACGCCCAGCATGCAAAGAACTCCCCAGGAAAGACCGATGCCCGCGAGGACGGTTTGCGGCTCGTCGGAGTTGCCCACGCCGGGTTCCCGGCAACCCACGCAGGCCAACAAGGGATGGATGAAAGAGAGAAAAAAAACGCTGACCGTCAGGGTAAAGGTTTTCATTTGTTTTTACTTTCGCGCAGGAGATCGCCCAAGTCGATCATGACCTTCTGAACTATTTCGGGGTCTGTGCTGTCTTGGTATCCGCGCAACCAACCGTTCGCATCGACAATGACAAATCGGGTCGAGTGGGCTGGGGTGCCGTCGGGCTCCTTTGCCAGCGGTTGCAGCAGGCCTTTGACAACGATGTCTTGGATCGCTGGATCCGGACCGGTGAGAAATTGCCAGTAGGCGGGGTCGGCGCCGGATTGCTTGGCGTATTCCGCCAGCACGGGGGGCGTGTCGTAATCCGGGTCGACCGTGAATGAGATTAATTGGACATCCTTGCGCGCCTTGGTGAGCTTCATGTTCAGCTCCGCCATTCGCAGGGTCGAGAGGGGGCAAGGGCCCTTGCAGCGGCTGAAAACGAAATTGGCCACCCAGATTTTTCCTTTCAGGTCATCGAGGGTCACCTTGCGTCCTGTTTGATCTGTAAGCTTGAAAGCCGGGACTTGGGAGATTTTTTGCAAGTGCCCCGGAACCACGTAGGGGCGTGTGTTTTTGAGATTGTTGAATGCTACGGCGATGAGCATGGATGCGGCGATGAAGGCGATCGCCCAACTTATTCGGGGGATCCCTGCCGGCCGCTCCTCAGGCTCAGACATAGTAAAGCAGAGTCAGCACGCAGATCCAGACCACGTCCACAAAGTGCCAGTAGAGGGCCACATTCTGTAGTGCGATATGGTTGGATGGAGTGAAGCATTTTGTGAAAACCTGACGCAGGAAGCACCAAAGGATGAGCGCAACACCGATGGCGACGTGGAGGCCGTGGAATCCAGTGATGAGGAAAAAGCTGGATCCATAAATTCCGCCGGTGTCGAACCAAAGGCCTTCATGGTACAGGTGGGTCCACTCGTAGCACTGGAGGCCAACGAAGAGGGATCCCAGGAAAATCGTGACCGCAAGCCAGCCGAGGCCGGACTTTCCTTTGTTCACGGCAACTTCGGAAAAGTGAAAAGTGAAACTGCTAGCAAGAAGGAAGACCGTATTGATCGAAGTGAGGAAGACGGGCAGATGGGGAATATCGGCGCTCGGCGGCCAGGCGTGACCGGCCTGCCAAGGGAAGCCATTCAAAGAAATGCGGAGGACGACATAGCCGCCGAGGAGGCCGGCGAAAAGCATGGCTTCGGAGATCAGGAAAATGATCATGCCAAACTTGCATGTGGCGGCCGGGGCGCCATGGTGCTCTTGGGAATCGTGGGTGAGTGCTGCTGTAGACATAGTTGGTTGTGTTTTTGAAATTGTTTACGGCGCTTGGAGCGGACCGCGAAGGTGCATCAGTATCAGAACAAGTGCCGTGAGTGAAATAGCAAAAAGCCATAGCGATCCCATGACAAACAAATTGGCGCGTTTGGTGTTCCTTTTTTTCATCGCTGGGTGGCCACAAGAAGACCGAGAAGAACGGGAAGGTAAACGATGGAAGCGAAGAAAAGATTGCGAGCGGCATTGCGGTCGCGTCGCCGGACAAAAGCTAAAGCAAATCCCGAAAAAGCGAGACCGAGGACAAGGGCGCCGAAAAAGTAAGCCGGCGAGTTGAAACCTAGCACGCCCGGCATGAGAGTGACCAGCAGAAGGCAGATCGAGTAGAGGAGCGCTTGGCGTGAGGTTGTGGCACATTCCGGATCGTTCGCCGTGAGCATCACACAACCCCCTTGGGCATAATCATCGCGATACATCCACGCGATCGCAAGAAAGTGGGGCATTTGCCAGAACCACAGGACAGCGAAAAGGAGGCAACCCTCGAGGTCGTAGTGGCCGCGCGCAGCCATCCATCCAATGAGTGGTGGAAGGGCCCCGGGTATCGCGCCAACGAGCGTGTTCAGCGAACTGATCCGCTTCATCGGGGTATAAACAAGGATGTAAATGGCGACTGTGGCGAAGGCGAGGAAAGCCGCTCCCCAATTGGTGAACAGAGCGAGGATGGCCGCGCCGGTGGAGGAAAAAAACAAACCAAAAAGCAGGGCATCGACCGGGCGCATCCGGCGTGCGGGGAGCGGGCGATCCATGGTCCGCTTCATATTCGCATCGATGTCGCGTTCCCACCACTGGTTCAAAGCCGCTGCTCCTGCTGCGCAGAGGGCCGTGCCTAAAAGGGTCGCTGAGAGAAGCAGCCAATCGAAGGGCCCCTTCCAACCCAGGAGGAATCCAACGAGTGTGGTGATGAGGACCAGCAAGGAGAGGCGAGCCTTCACCAGCACAAGGACATCGTCCCAAAGCCCCGTTTTCGGGGCGTCCTGTGGCATAGCGGCAGTCTTCATGCGATGGAAGCAAACTTCTGCAATGGCAGAGTGTCTGGAATAACGAAGCGCGAAGACTGAACGCCACGGTGGAGGCGAAAACAGAAAACAACACCCACGAAAAGCGAGAGTGCGCCGAGGGCCATGTGGGTCGTGGCCACGTCCGCCGCTTTGTTCGACCAAATCGTCCAGGCGCCAAGGAGAACCTGGCATATAATCATCAGCAACCATGTGCCACTCCAGAGTGAGGCTCGTCGGGCAACCGTGCTTTGGAAGGTGCGATAGGCCACGGCGGCCACGGCGATCAGAATGCAAACCGCAACGGCGCGGTGGGCCATCTGAATCCAGATCTGGGCAGCGTTTGTGGGAACGAGGTCGTCCGTCAGGCGTTTTTTGTTGATGGCCTCGATTGCCGATGCGGAGGTGTCCGGAAGTATTTTTCCATAAGCCAGCGGGAAGTCCGGAATAGCGAGGCCCGCGTGCTCATGTCGCATGGTGGCGCCCAGCGAGAGTTGAACAAAAATGAGCACCGTGGACAGGGTCGCCAACTTTTTTAGAACGGGATCCGGGAGGAAAACGTCCCAACCCCCGCGAACGAAGCGCGGACTCGTGGAAATCGTGATCACACCAAGGAGGCAAAAAAAAGACTGGGCCAACATGGCGTGGAAGATGCCAATTTCATCCTTGAAAAGCGAAACGCGCAAACCACCAAGAAGACCCTGAACGCAAACAGCCACAAATGCGATGACACCGAGATTTTTGACCCATCGGCGAGGCTCCACGGCCAACAACCAAGCGGCCAATATCATGGTGAACAATCCCACTCCCGAGGCGATAAGGCGGTGGGAATGCTCGTAGAAGATTCCCCCCACCCAACCGGAAATGGGAAAGAGAAACATATTGTAGCCATAGGTGGTCGGCCAATCCGGAACGGACATCCCCACCCCTTTCGAGGTCACAATCCCCCCGCTACAGAGCAGGAGGAAGGTGGATGCGAGTGTAAACCAAGACCAGGCATGCACCCCGACGCGTCGGAGATCCAGCGGTGAGTTTTGGCCACCCATGCACCTAGCGGTTAGTGAGACTCAAGCTGGGCTCCCTCAGGCGCTTTTTCCGTTTGCATGAGGAAATCCTTTTCTATGCCGGGAACGCTATACTCGTAGGGACCATGATAAACCACAGGAGTGACAGGGAAGTTGCCATGGCCGGGAGGCGAGGCGACGGTCCATTCCAGAGTGTTGGCATTCCAAGGATTTTTTGGGGCTTTTTTGCCATTCCTGAGACTGGAGATCACGTTCCAGAGGAAAACAAATGTCGTAAGACCGAGACCCATCGCACCGATCGTACAGAGTTGGTTGAGAGGTTGCAGTTGGCGAAGGTGATCATACACGGTTGGATCCGCGATGCGTCGCATCATTCCACCCAGACCGAGATTGTGCATCGGGAAGAATGTGAGGTTGAAGAACACCAGCGTCAGGAAAAAGTGCCACTTGCCGAGGGTCTCACCCAGCATGCATCCGAACATTTTCGGGAACCAGAAATAAATCGCTCCAAAGATGGCGAAGATACTGCCGCCGAAGAGAACATAGTGGAAGTGGGCCACGATGAAGTAGGTGTGGTGGACAAAAAGATCGACCGGCGTTGATGCCATGAAGATGCCGCTCAATCCACCGATGACGAACATCGAAACGAAGGCCAAGGCAAAGCACATTGCCGTGGTGAATTCGATCGAACCGCGCCAGATGGTTCCCATCCAGTTAAAGGTTTTGATGGCCGAAGGAACCGCGATCACCATTGTGGAAACGGAGAACGCCGCGCTCAAAGTGAGGTTCATTCCACTCACAAACATGTGGTGACCCCAAACGATGAAACCAAGGAAGCCGATGGCGATCATCGCATAGACCATGGCTTTATAACCGAAGATCGGCTTGCGGGAGAAAACGGCGAGGATTTCCGAGGTGAGACCCATCGCGGGAAGGATCATGATGTAAACTTCGGGGTGACCGAAGAACCAGAAAAGATGCTGCCAGAGGAGGGGTTGACCGCCACCCTGCGGCTTGAAGAAGCTGGTGCCGAGGTTGAGGTCCGCAAAAAGCATAGCGGCAGCGGCAGAAAGAACAGGCACCGCGAGAATGAGCAGAATCGCAGTAATGAAAAGAGACCACACCGGCAGCGGCATGCGGAACATCTTCATACCCGGAGCGCGCATATTAACGATCGTTGTGACGTAATTGGTCGCGCCGGCGATGGAGGAAAGACCATTGATAAATATGGCTATGCCCCAAAGCCCCTGTCCGAGGGGAGTGCCATTGTAGGCCGCGACAGCGCTAAGCGGAGCATAGGCTGTCCAACCCGTGCCGGGAGCGCCGCCCGGAACAAAAAAGGCCGCCATCAAGATCACGCCGGAAAGCACATAGAGCCAGTAGCTCAGTTCATTGAGCAACGGGAACGCCATGTCCCCGGCTCCGATTTGGAGAGGGATCAGATAGTTTCCAAAGGCACCGATCAGGAGCGGCATCACGACAAAGAAAACCATCACCGTCGCATGCATGGTCACTAGCATGTTGTAGCCACCGGGGATGATAGATCCATCGACAGCGACCGTGGTTGGCAGCATGTTGCCGATGATCGGAACTGCAGCGCCTGGGAACCCCAGTTGCCAGCGGACGCCAAGAGCGAGCGCCCCACCGATGAAAAGGAATGCGAGCGCGGTCCAGAGGTATTGGAGCCCGATCATCTTGTGATCGTAGGTCCAAAGATATTTTTTGATGAAGCCCACATCATGGTGCTCATCGTGGCCATGGGTTTCGTTAACAGGTGTGTCCGCGGTGATTGCTGTCATTTGAAAAATTGAAGTTGGGTTTTCCAAACGTGATTAGAAATCAAAATCCGTTCGCTGAACATAAAAAATTTTCAGTCCGGGCGAAATAGAGTCTTCCAAGCGGGTGTCGAAAGGGTTTCCGATCAAGACTTCATCGGCTTTTCCGGCCGTGCCCCTGCTGCTCCCAATCCCCGCAGAAGGGCCCGATTGAGGCGGATGCCAGCAAGGAAATTCGCGATCGGGAAACTTTCGTTCGGGGCGTGGGCGCGACAATCCGGAGACGCCAGCGCAAGCAGGAGCGCGGGGTGGCCGAGGATTTTTTGAAAATCGGTGAGAATGGGGATCGAGCCTCCCTCGCGGGTGAGGGCGGGCGGACGGCCGAAGGTTTCCTCCAGTGCGCGGCGGGCAGCCAGGCCTTGGGCGCTTGTCGGATCGAAAGCGAACGGCTCGCCGCCGTGGCCGTTGACGATCTCGATGCGAATGCCGGGTGGCCGGTTTTTTTCAAAATGGCGGGCGGCCAAAGCCAGGATCCGGTCGGGCTTTTGGTTGTGAACGAGGCGGAAAGAAACCTTGAAAAAAGCCTCTGCAGGCAGAACGGTTTTACTGCCCTCGCCTTGGTAGCCACCGCCAAATCCATTGATCTCGGCTGTCGGTCGGGCCCCGATGCGCTCCATCGCCGAGTAGCCGGATTCGCCCGCGAGCTCGCTGACGCCGGCCTGTCTGGCGATGTCGCGCTCTTGAAGGGGGGATTCCGCTGCGGCCGTTCGTTCCCAGTCCGCCATTTCCTTCACGTCATCATAAAACCCTTCGATCGCTATGCGGCCATCACTATCGTGCAGACTGGCGATGAGGCGGGCGGCGGCCGTCAGCGGATTTGCAACCGCGCCGCCGTAGATGCCGGAGTGGAGATCATGCGAGGGGCCGCTGACCTTGACCTCCATGGTGGCGATGCCCCGGAGCGCGTAACTGAGGGTCGGATAGCCCTCGGCGGCCATCCCGGTATCCGAGATGGCGATGGCATCGCAAGCCAGTTCGGCGCGGTTTTTTTCCAAAAAAGTTGTGAGGTTGTTGCTGCCGATCTCCTCCTCTCCTTCGATGAGAAAAATCACATTCACAGGAAGCGGACCTTCAGCCAGCGCTTCCCCGACGCCGAGAATGTGGGCCAAAATCTGGCCCTTATTGTCACTGGCCCCGCGCCCGTAAAGGCGGCCGTCACGGATTTCGGGAGCGAAGGGCGGCGAGGTCCAGAGTTCCAGCGGCTCGGGCGGCTGAACATCGTAGTGACCATAGATCAGGACCGTTTGCTTGGCGGGATCACGTGGCGTTTTTGCTAAAACCACAGGATGACCGGCCGTCGGTTCGAGACGCGCTTCAAGACCGATTGAACGAAGTTTTGCCAATAACCATTCGGCACACGTTCGCATATCGGGTTCGTGGGCGCTTTGGGCGGAAACGCTGGGAATCCGAACAAATTCCATAAGTTCGTCAATGCGAGGGTCGTTCATAGAAAATATCAATATATTGTGGTAGAAAGTGGAAAAGCGCCCTTGATGTTGTATTTTTTTCTTGTTCTGGCAAGGTCGCCCTTTAGGCTCGGAAACATCTTCTAACCGAATTCCCATGTATCTGCAATCTCTGGAAATCATCGGATTCAAATCCTTCGCTGCAAAAACCGTCCTGAATTTCCACCGGGAGGTCACCGCCGTGGTGGGTCCAAACGGTTGCGGAAAATCCAATGTGCTCGATTCGATTCGCTGGGTTTTGGGCGAGCAGTCGGCTAAAGCGCTTCGTGGCGGCGAGATGTCGGATGTCATTTTCAGCGGGACGGACAGCCGGCCAGCACTGGGCATGGCGGAAGTTTCGATGACCTTCGCGGAATGCGAGAAGGAGCTGGGCGTGGAGTGGAATGAAGTTCGCATCACCCGCCGCGTGTACCGCGATGGCAAAAGCGAATATTTTCTCAATAAAACAGCCTGCCGCCTGAAGGATATCCACCAACTTTTCATGGATACGGGCATCGGTCGCAGTGCCTACTCGATCATGGAACAGGGCAAGATCGATCAGATTTTGAGCAATCGCCCGGAGGATCGGAGGGCCATCTTCGAGGAGGCCGCCGGGATCACGAAATTCAAATCCCAGAAAAAAGAAGCGCTTCGGAAACTGGAGTTCAGCGAGTCCAACCTCGTGCGCGTTCAGGACATCATCAAAGAAGTGAAGCGTCAGATCGGATCGCTGCAGCGTCAGGCCGCCAAGGCTCGGCGCTATCAATCCATCCTCCAAGATTTGCGCGTTTTCGACACCCATCTTTCTTATAACACCTACCGAAATCTATCCGGCGAGTTGGATGCGCTTCGTTCGCGTCTTAATGGCGGCGAGGAGACCCGACAGGGCCATGAGCAGGAGATTGCAAGCCAAGAGGCCGAACTCGCCGAGCTGCGGCAGGGCCTGCAGGAACTCGAAACCGAGGCGGAAACAATCCGGGACGGGATGCAAACTCTCCGCAACCGGGTCTTTTCGGCCGAGAACCGGATACAAACCAACCATGAGCGCAGCGCCGAGTCGGCCACGCTGATTGATCGGCATAGATTAGATATCAGCCAGGCGGAGGAAAAAATCCGCACCCAAGAGGAGCAAATCGAGCAGACGGATGCATTGCTCACGCAGATGGTCGAAAGTCTGGGCCAGCACCAGGCGACCTTGGATGAGCACAGCGCAAGGCTGTCCGCGCTCCGCGAAGAGCGTATCGGAGTGGAACGCGAGTTGTCTGCAAACAGTTCGGAATTTTCCGGCCTGGAATCCCGCCTCAACGCTCTGCGGGCCGAAATATCAACCGCCGCGAGTCGAAGGGAATCAGGCGAGACACGCATGCATCTCCTCCAAGGTGAGATCGACACCACCACACGCCAGGCGGCGGAATTTTCAGCCGCTTTGGAGGAACTTCAGCGCCGCAAGGATTCGGCCCAATTGGCCTTGGAGCATTCCCAAGCCGAGGTCGCGGCTTCCATCGCCGACCACGACCAGGCTCAATTCGAAAGGCAGAATGCCGACGCCGTGATGAACGAGGCAGGCAAAGAAGCTGCAGGCGTGGAGTCCCGCTTGGAAATCCTGCGTCAACTCCAAGAACAGGGCGAAGGTTTGGACGAGGGAACGCAGGCCGTCTTGCGTGGGCTCGACAATCCCGAGTTTTTTCAAAGCGCGCTCGCTGGAACCCTGGCCGGTCACATACAGGTCGAGGAACGCTTCATTGCCGCGATTGAGGCGGCTCTCGGACCGGCTTTGCAGGCCGTGATTTTCCGCGATCCCGATGCGGCCAAGGCCGCCATCCAAACATTGCAGGGAAAAAAGCTCGGCCGCGCGGCGGTCATTCCAGGCAATTGGATTTCAAGCACGGCGGACGTTCCTGACGGCGGTCTTCCGTTGGGGGTCCTTGGCCGAGCCTCCGATTTTGTGAGGGGTGATGGCGAGGGGGCGTTTTTGGCACGACAGCTATTGAAAGGCGTGATTGTTGTCGAAAATATGAGCGACGCATTCCGTCTGCGGTCGGAAAATCCGGCTTTGGCATTCGCGACGCTTGATGGCGGATTCATCAGTCACAGCGGACTCATTTATGGCGGGCAGTCCGGCGACAATGCCGGCCAGTCGACTTTGCAACGGAAGGTGCAGATCGAGACACTGGAAACCGCGCTCGTCTCGGCCACGGCGAGAATCGAAGACCTTGCTGCCACACGATCAAGGGCCGTTGCCGCGATGGAATCCGCCGCCGCCCGACTTCGCCATGCCCGCGACACCCAGCAAGCCGCGCAAGTCGAATCCGCTTCCATCGAAAACGAGCGTCGTCATATGGAGCGCCAACTCTCGGACGTCGAAGCCAAGCGGGGATCCTTCCACCGCGAGACCACATCGATCGAAGAGTCGATTCGCGGAAGCCTCGCACGGTTGGGCGAACTCGAGGCGTGCATAGCTGAAACAACGGGCGCTCTGGAAGCCTGCCGGTCCATGCGCAACGATTGCGAAACTCGCATTCAAGTCGCCCGTGAAAATGAAAGTGCCGCCTCCGATGCTCTCAATGAAATCCGGGTGAGGGTCGCAACCGAGCGCCAGCAGCAGGAGGGACTTCACCGCCAGCGCGGACCCATGGCCGCCCGCATCATCGAACTGAACGAGCTTCTTGATGCGCGCCGGGTGGATATTTCCAACTACGAATCCCGTATCGAATCCCTTGCCGCCGAGAATGCCTCTCTCGATATTTCCATTTCGGAATGGCGAGAGGAACTTGCAACGGAAGAGGCGAAGCTCAACGCTCTGATGGCGCGCCGCTCCGAGGTCCATGCGCAGGCTGAAGCCGTTGACAACACGCTCCGTGCCGCAAGGCAGCAACTTGCCCAACTCCAGGACGAGCGAAGCCGCTTGGAGGTGAAGGCGGCCCAGAGCGAGATGCGGTTGGAAAATCTTCGCGCCCATGTCACACAACGCTATCAGGCCGATCTGGAGGCTTTCGAGCCGGACACCTACGCTCTCCTCTGTGCTCTCCGGGATCGCGATCAGGGGAAATCCGATTCCACCGAAGAGGGAGAGGAGGCCACGCCCGCGCCCAAGATGGAATCCGAGGTCGAGCCTCCGCCAACGCAAAGCGGATCCATCCCTTGGAGTCGCATCGAGCAACTTGTGAGCGAGTTGACTTCGCGCCTCGATTCGATGGGGCCGGTGAACATCGATGCCATTCAGGAGTTCGAAGAGCTTGAGCAGCGCTATCTGTTTTTGGAAAAACAAAACGAAGACTTGGTGACCTCCAAAGCCGAACTTCTGGAGGTGATCGCGAAGATCAACCAAACCACCAAGGCGCTCTTTGCCGACACCTTTGAAAAAGTCCGCGTCAACTTCCAAGAGATGTTCACCGAGCTTTTCGGGGGGGGTCGTGCGGATCTCGTTTTGGTGGATGCGAACGACCCGCTCGAGAGCGGCATCGACATCATCGCAAAGCCGCCCGGCAAGCAACTCCAGAGCATCAGTCTCCTCTCGGGCGGCGAGCGGACCATGACAGCCGTCTCGCTCCTCTTCGCCATTTACATGGTCAAGCCAAGTCCTTTCTGTGTGCTGGACGAAATGGACGCGCCATTGGACGAATCGAATATCACAAGGTTCATTAAAATCCTCGATCGCTTCACCGGTCAGAGCCAATTTGTCGTCATCACGCACAACAAGCGAACAATCAGCCGTGCGGACATGCTTTACGGAGTCACCATGGAGGAGCATGGTGTGAGCAAGCTTGTGAGTGTCAAATTCAGCGGTAAGTCGGAGGACTCCGTCAAATCCGACCAAAGCGTGGCCCATGTTTTCGGCAAATCCGAGAACCTCGCCAGCGAGGACATCGCAATAGCCGCATCCGTCGCAGAGAGCATCCAGCCCGAGACCTTGGAGGAGGAGCCTGTCGCGACATGAGCCTTCTTAAAAACCTGAAAGAGGCCGTTCAGGCCCGCTTGGATATCGTGGCCGATCACGCCTTCCGGGACCGTGATTCCGCCGCGCATCTCGAAGCGCTCAAGTCCGCTGCGTCCCATCTGGATGCGCTGGTAGCGGAACTTCCCTCGAACACCGATCCCACCCTCCGTCATTACCTCGAGCGTCAAAGCTACACCAAGGCGCTGGCTTGGTTGCAAGACTCGGCCGCTTAAATGCTCTTCATCAATCAAGGCGTGAACAACCTACCACATTGATGAAAGCGGCCACATTTGCTCCAGGCAGCTACATTTTCAAAGAGGGAGATTTAAGTCAGGAGGCCTATCGCATTATTAAGGGCAGGGTCGAACTCACGACGACCGGTGATTCCAAGCCCGTGATACTCGCCCAACTCGGAGAGGGAGATATTTTTGGAGAAATGGCCATGATAGATGAGCGTCCGAGGTCGGCTTGCGCCCGGTGTTTAGAGCTCACGGAATGCGAGATCATGGATCCGCAGGATTTTCAGACCACCCTCCTTAGTCAGCCCGCGCGTTCGATTCCATATCTTTCGGCTTTATTTGAGCGTTTGCGATCCGTGACAAACCGCCTGCATCATGAGATAAGTCTTAAAGCTCAGATTCAAGAAGCCGCGTTGGAAAATGCACCCCAGCATGACCGGACACCCATTTCCAGTACGTCTTCACATCGTTCTCAAAACCGAATGCAAACCGATACCATCCAAGACACGGCCATTTCAACGGTCATATTAACTCCATTGACGCCGACTTGTTCGTCCAAAATGCCGGATGGTTATGAAGCGATGCAATTGGCGAAATTTCCCTTCTGCATTGGGCGGAAAACACACTCGGCACACCACCAACCTGAAATTTTTTCTGCCAACGATTTTGCGATAGCCGATACACTGCCTTTCCAAGTTTCGCGCAACCATTGCTCGATCGAGCGCGAGGGGGATAGGTACTTTGTGCGGGATCGGGGGAGCACACTTGGCACGATTGTTAACGGCATTCCTTTGGGGGTAAAAAGCGAGAGGCTCACCCATGATCTCGTCCCGGGCACCAATGAGTTGGTCGTGGGTTCGAAGCACAGTCCGTATATTTTCCAGATCGATCTGCTCTGAAGTTGTGACGCTCTTCTCAATCGAGAAGTTGCCTTGCCGATTGAGGGGAAGGAAGGCCCCAGCTTTTCCAGTGCGACAGGTATTCACTGCGGGGTAAAAGCACATAATACGGAACGGCGTCCGCGCGCAGCCAGGTGATGAGCTTTCGAATCCGGGGCTCCGCCATCACCGTGCAACCGGCGGATGGAATTTTCGGGCCCCTTTGGATATGGAAAAAGATCGCACTCCCGGCACCCGGTATGGGGCTTTCCGCATTGTGGCGGATTTCGACAAGCCAGCGATGAGGAGGATCGTCCAAGCGCATGCGTTGCTTTTCAAACCAAGGCGGTGGATTGCGGAGATCGACACGCACATGACGGTTGTAGTCCGGCAATGAGGGGTCATCGATCCAAGCGTCCTCTTTGGTAATCGTGTGAAACGGGAACTTGGCCCCCTTCGGTAGGGCGGAATCATAGGTGAAGATTTTACCGATTTTGAAAACGCCAACTGGAGAACGCTTGTCGTGTTCACATTTGTATGGATGAGCACCATTGGCGGGCGAGGGATGTTCACCTATTCCCCATGCAAGGCCATTGCGACCGTAGAGGACATCCCATGGAGGCGAGGCAGGCTCCCATTCAAGCTCCCGCTTTTCGAAAAGTTGGAGACGACCGCTCGAAGAGTTCCAATCCGGTGCGATGGAAACTACAATTTGCCTTGTGTGCGGAGCAATGACTTCGGCCTGCAGGGAAAATGCCGGCAGCAAAAAGACAAAGAGGATCAGGAAGCGCATGGGTGGCCCTCAGCGCAGTCGCAAAGTCAAGGTTTCGCGGGAACCGCTTCAGCAGCGGGTTTCACGACCGAGGCTTCCACTGATCCCGTAGATTTTTGGGAACCGGGGGTGCCTGCGAGCCGAGACAACTGGGATGCCGCCATGCGGGCCACAGGAGACTGCGGGAATTGCGAGCCGATCATGTTGTAGGAGCGGCGGGCTTCTTCGCGTTGGAATGTGCGAAGATAAATCTCAGCCTCCGAATACGCGGCGTAGGGGGCGGCATAACTTTGCGGATATTGTGTAACGACTTGCTGGTAGGTTGAGATAGCGGATTTGGTGTCACCTGCCGCATCTTGGTTTTGTCCGATTCCCAACAGAGCACCTCCTGCGAGCTCATGCTGAGGAAAATTTTTTAAAAAAGCCCGGAAAGCGGCTGTGGATTCTTCCCATTTACCCGCTTCGCGCAATGCAGAGGCGATGCGCATGTGGGCATCGGCGGCTGGCATGCTGGCAGGGTATTTGGCGATGATCGCCTGAAAGTCTTCGATCCCGGTGGACTCGGCGAGGAGCTTCTGGGCATGGATGTTGGCTTGATTGGTTTTAATGTACCAACCGATACCAGCCACGACGAGGAGCAGGAGGACGGCCGCCGCAGTAAAAAAACGGGATTTATTTTGCTCCCAAAAGAGTTCGTTGTCGAAGGCGGAATCTTCCAGAACCGGACCTTGTAAAATCGGAGTTGGTGATGTGGCCATATTAACCGCCCACCTCCGCCCGGGCCGCGTCGGCCAAGGCTGTGCTAAGATAGCGTTCACCAGTCGAGCAACCAACCGTCACGATAAGTTTGCCTGCATTCTCGGGTCGCTTGGCGATTTCGATGGCGGCGTGGACGTTTGCGCCGGTGCTAATTCCTCCAAGGATTCCTTCCTCCTTGGCGAGTCGGCGTGCCATTGCAAAAGCGGCGTCATTGCTGACTTGGACGCACTCGACGATCTGGGCTTCGCCAGCGGCATTTTTCAGGTGAAGATTGTTGGGGACGAATCCAGCTCCCGTCCCTTGGATTTTATGCGGCCCGGGCTTGAGTGGTTGACCAGCAAGAGTCTGGGAAATGACCGGGGAGTCTGCTGGCTCCACCGCGATCGCCTGGAACGAGGGTTTGCGGGAGCGGAGCGCTTCCACACAGCCGGTGATCGTTCCACCTGTTCCAACGGCTGCGACGAGGATGTCGACTTTGCCATCGGTGTCGGACCAGATTTCCTCGGCGGTCGTTTTTGAGTGAACAGCGGGGTTCGCGGGGTTGTTGAATTGTTGAGGCATCCACGCGTTCGGGGTTTCCTGAACAAGAGCTTCGGCCTTGGCGATAGCGCCTTTCATGCCCTCGGAGCCAGGAGTGAGAACCAGCTTCGCGCCGAGCATCGCGAGGAGGGTGCGGCGCTCGAGGCTCATGGTTTCAGGCATGGTGAGGATGATCTTGTAACCTTTCGCCGCGGCGACGAAGGCGAGAGCGATGCCTGTGTTTCCGCTTGTGGGTTCGATGATGACTGTGTCCGGCTTGAGGATGCCGCGTTGTTCGGCGTCTTCGATCATGGCCATGCCGATGCGGTCCTTCACGCTGCCAAGGGGATTAAAAAACTCGCATTTGAGAGCGATGGTGGCGTTGAGTCCGGCTGTGACGCGGTTGAGTTTGACCAGGGGGGTGTGGCCCACGGTTTCGACGATATTGTTGTAAATCTTTGCCATAGGTTTCAGCGTGAGATTTCGATTACTACACAAGCCAACAAGCGAGTGCAACTCTGATTGAGAGGGCGCTATCCGGTCGTCCGCAACCCGCTCGCAATCGCATTGATACTCAGCAGCACTTGGGGAAGCAGTTTATCCTTGAGCGGTGTTGTGGTCGCACCCGAGGTGCGCCATTTTGAAAGGAGTTCGACTTGGTGAATATGGAGCGAGCGAAGTCCCGCGTCGCGGAGCGCGAGGGTTTTGAGCATTCGCGGACGGCGGAGTTCCAGGCTGCCGCCAAAGACCTCCGCCATCATCGAGCGCGTGGCATCAAACTCGTTGAGAATAATGGCGAGTATCGACTCCCGGACTTCTGGATCGGTGACAAGGCTCGCATAGAGGGACATGATATCGCGGTCCGCGCTGGCGAGGTTCGTTTCCACGTTGGTCAGAACATAGTAGAGGAAAGGGGATTTTTTAAGCCCCTTGGCGAGCTTTTTGAAGAGGCTTGGCCGGGTGCTTGCCAAGTCGCGAAGGGCGCTGCCCACTCCGAACCAGCCGGGAAGATAGTGGCGGCTTTGATTCCAGCTGAAAACCCAAGGAATGGCTCGCAGGTCTGCCAGCGTGCGCTGGCCGGTTCTTCGCGAGGGCCTGGAACCAATGCGGCTTGTTTCCAGCGCGTCGATGGGGGTCGCCTCCGAAAAGTAAGCCATGAAATGCGGGTGCTGGATCAGGGAGGTGTAGGCCAAGCGACTGGCGGAGGAAAGGAATTCGCACGTGGGAAGGAAGTCGTCATCAGCGGGACTTTGGGATTGCTGAATGGAAACCGCAGCCACACCGGCCTGCAGCAGTTCGAGGTTGTGGACGGCCGAGGCGATGGTGCCGTATTTTTGGAAAATGGTTTCACCTTGCTCGGTGACCCGCAGGTCTCCACGAACGGAGCCACGCGGAAGCGCATCCAGAAAGCGATGGGTGGGGCCGGCGCCACGGCTGATCGTGCCCCCCCGGCCGTGGAAAAACCGGATCTTGGCACCAGCCTCGTATCCCGCCATGGCGAGGGCTTGCTGGGATTGGTGGAGAGCCCATTGACTGGCGAAAATGCCGCAATCCTTGTTGCTGTCGCTATACCCGATCATAACCTGCTGGATCGGGAGGTTGCGGTGGGGTGAAGGGATTTGGGTCACACCGCGAAGCTGAAAATCGAGGCTGCGTTTGGTGACGGGGTGGGCCAGAAAATCGCGGACGATGGAGGGCCCGTTTTCGAGATCGTCGAGGGTTTCAAAAAGCGGAACAACAGGAACCTCGCACACCAGTCCCTCCGAGGACCAGTGGGCCAAACCGATTTCGCGGGCGAGCAGATAAACGCACAGCAGATCGGAGAGTCGCCGTGTCATGCTCACTATCAGGGACCCGATGCCGTCATGACCGTATTTTTGAATATGCCGACGGAGGACTCCGTAGCAGGCGAGAACGGCATCCGCTTCGTGTCCGGCGGGGGCATCGGCTCCAATAAACGGACGCGGCGAGCGAAGTTCGTTTTCCAGGAAAGCGAGGCGTCGCTCCTCATCCCACTTTGAAAATGGCCCGTCTTCGATGCCACTGGCTTTGAGGAGTTGATCGATCGCGAGATCGTGGAAGTGGCTGTTCTGGCGGATGTCGAGTGAGGCGAGGTGAAATCCAAATGCGTCCAGCGCCCGTCGTACCGGAGAGACGGCGGTGTCGGCCAGACGGCCCGCTCCGCTATCGTGCAACGAGTCGGAAAGAAGGGCGAGATGTGTTTCGAGTTCGTAGGGATGGCGATATTGAATCCCCCCCTCGACGAGCTTCGCTTCTTCGACTTCGCCGGTGGTGACGGGGAGTTTGCCTTGAAGGAAGAGTACAAATTGACGCCAAGGTTCGTCCGAGTAGCTGAGTTTGAGGCTTTCCGCAAGGGACGGGTTTTCTTCGGAGAATTTTGTAAGGAGGGACTGGAGTGAATCCGGAAAATCTTGAAAATTGCTGGAAAGGGGCAGCTTTGTCGCCAGGTCTTCCAGTTGCCGGTAGAGAACGACGAGCGCGTTCAAGCGGAGTTCTCTCAAGCTGGCTTGTGTGACGGAAGCGGTGACGAGGGGGTGGCCGTCGCGGTCCCCGCCGACCCATGTACCCAAGCGGATTTTTGGGCGTGTGAGCGGATCCGAAAGAAGACGCGCATCAAAGCCGACGGATTTCCAAGATTGAATCAACCGCTGATCGAGGCGCGAGAGGGCGAGAGGAAAAACCTCGCGGAGATAATAAATCACGCCCCGGCGCTCGGTGGCCACATCCGGCTTTTCCAAAAGAATCTCGCCGGTGCGCCAGAGCCGCTCAAGTACAACTTTGATTTGATCGCGGAGATCGTCTCTTTGCGCGGGAGTGAGTTGATTCGCCTCACGCGCGGTGAGGAGGCTGTGAATGGCCCGGTGTTGCTCCAGTACGGCCGCACGTTTCGCCTCGGTGGGGTGTGCGGTGAGAACCGGCTCTATGCGGATTGTGGGAAGCGCGGCGGCAATCTCTTCCGGGGACATGCCGGAATCGGCGAGGGCGCGCAATTGGTTCGGCCAAAGTCCGGGCTCGGATTCGCTGCCTTTGTCGATTTCACGGGTCCGCCGTGTTTGGAAGGCGGCATTCTCTTCAACCATGTTCAGCAACTGGAAAGCGATCGAGGTCGCTTGCTCGAATCCCTCGGAGCATCCGGCCATAGTTCCAACCCAAGGCAAACGCTCCGCCACTTCGTCCTCGCCGAGTTCGTGCAAAACTTCTTGAAGACACCCCATAAGAAAATCTAAATCCGCAGAGATTTTCTCAAAGCCCGATGCAATATATTCAGCCGTTGTATTCACCCTGAGAGCGGACTCTTACGGGTTTCTGGGAAAATTTCAACGCCCAGGTTGATTTTTTTCAATCAATCCGGAGGGAGGATTCCTAAACCGAGGGTCTGGGAGCGAGACCCAGCATGAGCATGGTCACGCCACTGAAGAGGGACTGAATTCCATAGAGGGAACCAATGACCCATTCCGAGTCCAGAGGCCAGCGGGAGTAAACCATCACAGCGAGGACAAATGCGACAAAGCCATTGAGGAAAAGCCAAAGCCACGCCCTGTTTTCCCTCATCCGAAGCGAGGTGAAAATGCAAAACACGCCTTCGACCAAAAAGACGGCCGCCAAGATAAGTGTGAGCGTGGCCATGCCGGCAATGGTGAAAAAAAACAGCGCCGATCCTGCCGCGATACGAATGATGGCGGACAGGGCTGAAAGGATTCGGTGGGCCGCCTGAGTTCCGAACAAGGCTTGGAAAAAGCCTATGACTCCACTCACAAGGCAGAGAGCCCCGATCAGCTGTGTCAGAACGTAGGAAAAAAGCACCGGTGCGGTGATCGCAAAAATACCCACCAATATGGACAGGGCACCACCGGCGAGCATCCAACCACGATTAGGAGAAGGGTATGGTGTTTGAGAGTTCATAGATTTCTTATTCACCATACACGCCTTTGGCTCCGTAGGAACCGTAGTATTTACCCGAATAGTAATAGGCGTAGTAACCGCCGCGACCGCTTGGCAGGAAGTTGAGAATGAGTCCGGCTGGGGTGGTTTTGGCTTCTTCTAAAGATTTGAGCGCTCTCATCACCATCTTCTTTGGTGTGATGAAGGCGCGGACAACGAGCGTGCACAGATCAATGTGGGGAGCGATGAGAAGCGTGTCGCTCACGGCAAGGAGTGGCGCTGAGTCGACCACAATGCGGTCATATTTAGCGAGAGCTTCCTTGAGGACGCGGTCTATATTTTCGTAGGTGAGCAACTCCGAGGGGTTCGGTGCGCGGCCGCCAGCGGTCATGATCTGCAAATTGTCGATGTGCGTGGGGACGATGGCATTTTTCATCGCGCAAGTTTGCATGAGCACCTCGGAGAGACCAGGTTTCCGGTTTTCACCGAAAAAAACGATTGACCCGCCGGGTTTGCGAAGATCGGCGTCGATGAAGAGCGTGTTGAATCCCTGCTGGGCCAGAGTGACGGCGAAGTTTGAGCTACAAAAAGTTTTGCCTTCGCTCGGCATGGAACTCGAGAAAAGGAAGGTTCGTGCATTTTCGTTGAGCCGGTGGAGGGTTAGCGATGCTCGCAACGATCGAAAAGACTCGGCCACGATGCCAGAGCGCTCTTCATTTGCCACGAGAACGCTGGCGCGTGACGACAAGCTGAGCTTCGGAATAGCCGCAATAACATTTACTCCAGTAATTTGCTCAATCTGATCGACCGTCTTTATGCTTGTATCGAGCATGAACAAGGCAATCGAAAGGCCGACTCCAACCGCCAGACCGGCAAGGAGGTTTTGCAGCCACTGTTTGGTCGCGCTGGGGCGAAT
>JALQZP010000160.1 GCA_023258235.1 Terrimicrobiaceae bacterium
CTACGTAGTTAAGATATTCTGCTGGTGTTATGTCTATTAGTTTCATATTATACGTTTCTGCTTAAAGTAGTTTGGAAAGTCTGTACTGCTGTATAAAAGTTTGCTGCTTCGGTATCGTTAAGTCCATCTCCAATAGATGCAAAGGCAAAGTTTTTACCGCTATAGATATAAAATGGAGTTCCGATTAAATTTGAAGTAAATATGTATATTGGTCTATTTGGTATTGAATCATTAGCTTGTGTTGATTGAATCAATTTACTTCCATTTCTCCATAAATTTGCAGCATTTGATGCAGTTCTATTATTAATAAACATACCTCTGGAATCTGACATTGCAGCTCTTGGATATGGCGCATCGACCACGCGCATGAGCACATTATCGACCCATCCGCCACAGTAACCGCTCACCGCGCCAACGATGATGCCAATACCAAGCGAGACCGCCATGGCGACAAATCCTACGGTCAGCGAGATCGTGGACCCCGCCACCATTCGCGAGAGGACATCGCGTCCGAGATTATCCGTGCCCAGCCAGTGAGCAGAACTCGGCGGGAGGAGCTTGTCCTCGAGCCGCGTGGCATTCGGATCCAGCGGCATCGGCAGCCCGAAGAGCGAGCAGATACCGGCCGTCACCGCAACGGCAAAGAAAAAGATAATAAAGGCCAGCGCCACCAAAGCGACCTGATCGCGCAGGAATTTCGCCATCACGCGACGCATTGGACTATCCGGCATCACCGATGCGGCGGACTGCTCGAATGAATGGGCGGCGGTGACGGACATGCGTTGAAAGGGGGCTACTTGGTTTGGACCTGTGCGTAGAGTTCGGCTACGTAGGGCCAGTTAACGACATTCCACCACGCGCTGATGTAGTCGGGGCGGCGGTTCTGGTATTTGAGATAGTAGGCATGCTCCCAGACATCGAGGCCAAGGATCACAGAGCCGCCGTCCAACATCGGGGGATCTTGATTCGGCGTGGACAGAATGACCAACTTGCCATCCTTCACAACGAGCCAGGCCCACCCACTACCAAACCTTTTCGTAGCCGCCTCGGTGAATTGTTTTTTGAATTCCGCAAAAGAGCCAAAGGTGGACTTGATCGCATTGGCCAAATCGCCAGAGGGCTCGCCGCCTCCGTTTGGCGACATCATGAGCCAAAACGCACTGTGATTGACGTGTCCACCGACATTGTTGCGAAGACCCGTGCGAAGCGGTTCCGGAATGTCTGCTAGTTTCTTCAGGAGTTCCTCGGGAGTCAGCTTGGCGAGTTCCGGTTGATCCGCGAGAAGCTTGTTCGCATTCGTGACATAGGCTTGGTGGTGCTTGTCATGATGGATGCGCATTGTTTCGGCATCAATATGCGGCTCCAAGGCCTCATAGGCATAAGGAAGCGGAGGCAATGTATAGGGACCAACTGGGGCCGCCAGAGACTGCGCTGATGCAGAATCGAGGAAGGCCATAGCGAGTCCGGTAACAAGTATTACGATGTGCAAAATAGGGCGTAACGTGCAGAGTGCGGATTGAAAAAACATAGCGATTTCGAAGCTAACTTATGAGCCCCACGAATCAACCCACAAAAGCCCCGACCGCATTCCAGCGACGAGTTTTTGAGGCATTATCGTCTGTGCCTCGTGGAAAAACGACCACCTACGGCACGCTTGCCAATGCCCTTGGTTGTGGTTCGGCCCGGGCTATCGGGCAGGCCCTTCGCCGCAATCCCGACGCCCCTCGCATTCCCTGCCATCGCGTCGTGCGCAACGATGGAAGTATCGGAGGATTTTTTGGGGAAAATGATCCCGCTGCGGCAGCGAAAAAACGTGCTCTTTTAGAAACGGAGGGAGTGGCTTTCGACGGCGCGGGGTGCGTGGAAGAAACGTTTATTCTTCGTCAACTGTGACAAGCTGAGGGGATTCATCCAAGGCCATGCCCTTAGCGCCCCGGTGGCGGGACGAGATGAGGGAACGAAGGGTGTCCAGCGGAACACTCAAAAAGCGGGCATCGCTGGAAGGCATCCCTTCGACGAGATCGAGAAGAATATCCCCATCCATCCCAAGACGGCTCAGGATATGGGATTTTGTGAGCTGGATGGTATCACACTTGGTGCGGGGAAGAATGTAGTCGAGATCATCAACAAGACGCTCGAACTGATCCGAACTCAGAAGCATAGCTCGCTCCTTTTGGCTGGCGACCCGATGAAAGTGAGTGTGGTCACGAATTGCAATCTAGGCATTGGTGAAAAAAAGATCAAGGAAGGCCGTTTAGGGTTCGTAGTGCTCAACGACGTCCGAATAGAACGACATCATTCGCGTGAACACGGTATTCCAGGAGTAGCGTTGGCGGGCCTCCTCGCTGGCTCGCAGACCAACTGCGCGAAGATCCTCGGAGAAATTCGCTTCAATGGCATCCGCGAGAGCCTCGGGGGAATTGCTCGTTGCCCACGGCTTCTGATCTGTGAAAATAATGCGATCCATGTAGCTACCCTTGATGCCCACGACGGGAGTTCCGCTCGCCTGGCTTTCAAGGGCAACCAGTCCGAAAGTCTCCTGCACGCCCGGATGAACGAAGAGATCGGCCGCACGGTAGAGGGATGCCAATTCATGGGGATTCGTGCAATACGGCATCCAGTGAATGCAATCCGTCTCCTTCTGAAGATCGACAACAGAGGCACGCTGCGTTCCGTCTCCCACACACAACAGGTGATGCCGACCCGGCGATCGGCTTTGGAGGAGGGAAAAGGCCTCGAGGAGAGTTCGGACGTTTTTTTCGGGCGCGAGACGACCGACATAAAGAAGAAGCCGAACATCGCGCGGAATGGAAAGCGTGTCGCGTGTCGATCCGGCATCAGGAATATCGGGAACAAACACATCGGCATCGACCCCCAGGTCCACGGAGTGAATCCGCTCCACGCCCCAGGATTGAAGCAGACGGGCAAGCACGGGACTGGGAACAAACGTACGTTCAAATCGATTGTAAAGTGTGACGACATATTTCCGGCAAATCTCATCGGTCATCGCGACGGCGAGTGGGCCGAAGAATTTGCTGATCGTCCGGAAGTAGGCCTCTGGAAAATGGGAGTGATAAAATCCGACGACGGGAATATCGAGACCTCGACCGGATGCCACGGCTTTCCATGCGACTTGATACGGGTCTCCCGACTCGATGATGTCGGGCATTTCCTTTTCCAAAACCTCCTCGATGAGATGCAATTTTGTGAGGGCGCGGTAGCGTGAGGTACGTGAAAGCAGCGGCGAGGCGATGGTATAAATCCTCGCTTGGGAATCACCGGTGCAACCCGTCGCTTCCCCTGGAACGATGACCACATGTTCGCAGTCGGGCCTGAATTTCCGGAGGTAGGCCGTCTTCTGCTCGATATACCGCCGCACCCCGCCACTCACCGGGGAGTAGAATTGGGTGAGGTCGCAGATTTTCAGCGCAGGCGAACCGGACTGGTGTGAGGAGCGTGGCAAAAATGGAGTTTATTCCGAATCCGCCAACCAACGCTCCGCGTCAATCGCCGAGGCGCAACCTTGACCGGCAGCAGTGATGGCTTGGCGGTAAACGTGGTCCGCAACATCCCCTGCGGCAAAAACACCGGGGACGTTCGTGCGGGTGCCCTGCGTCTGCATCAGATAGCCATTCTCATCGGTTTGGAGGCTTTTTCGGAAGGCCGCCGTGTTTGGCTCATGCCCGATGGCAACGAAGACACACTTGAGGGCGAGTTCGCTCGTGGTGCCATCCTTGAGATTTTTCAAAACAACGCCAGTGACCTCGCCCGCCTCATCGGTGAGATAGGAGGTGACGGTCGAGTTCCAAACCGGCTTGATTTTCGGATTCGAAAGGGCGCGATCCGCCATGATTTTCGAGGCGCGGAGGGTATCGCGGCGATGCACGAGGGAGACCTTCGAGGCGAACCGCGTCAGGTAGGTGGCCTCCTCGCAGGCCGAGTCCCCTCCCCCGACGACACAGACTGGAACATTGCGGTAAAAGGCGCCATCGCAGGTCGCACAGGAGGTGAGCCCGTGACCGATGAGGGCCTTCTCTCCCTCGATGCCGATGTAGCGAGGCGAGGCTCCGCTCGCGATAATGAGGGCCTTCGTCTCAACCCAAGCGCCGTCCACCTTCAATCGATGCGGAGTGCCGGGTTCAAAATCCTCGACCACGCCGTATTGAAAACGGGAGCCGAATTTCTCCGCCTGCTGCTTCATGCGCATGATGAGGTCTGGTCCATCCACACCCTCCGGAAAGCCGGGGAAATTTTCCACGGCCGTGGTCGTTGTGAGCTGCCCCCCCGGCAGCTTCCCCTCAAGAACGAGCGGCGAAAGATTGGCGCGGGCGGTGTAAATGGCGGCAGTGAGTCCGGCACATCCCGTACCGACAATAATGACATTTTCCATAGGCAGGCGGAGTAAACACGAAGGAGGGGGGCTTGCGAAACCAATATTTTCGGTTAAACGCCGAGAGAGCCCGCCTGCTGGCAAGAAATTTTCCGTTGATGTTGGATTTTTTTCATTCCGGTGTTGGCGTAACCGCATGGAGGTGGGTTTAATGCCCGCCTGATGATTGAACGTTACTCACTGCCGGAAAT
>JALQZP010000161.1 GCA_023258235.1 Terrimicrobiaceae bacterium
AACTGAGGGGCTTGGGTTGGCTGGGACTCGAACCCAGAACCAACGCCTTAAAAGGGCGCTGCTCTACCATTGAGCTACCAACCCGAAGGAAGCTTGGAATTTATTCGTTCTTTCAGATCATGCAATACAGAACGCAAAAAAAAATTTATTTTTGCGATTTCAACGCACTGGTTTGTGCAATGGGCTTTCGAGGATAAGGCGAAGGGCTTTGCGGTGTGGGCTGGGCATGGGAGGAAGGTTGGATAGTGGAAAGGGTGTCCAGTTTGGCTGGGGAACACCGTTTGAAATGCCAAGGGTCACTTTGTAACGTGTGATGCTGTAGATCAGTGTGGCAAGGGGTTCGGCAGTGGGTTTGCCGGAAGGGAGAATCCAGAGTCCCCTCCATGTGGGGCCGGGAGATTCGACGAGATAAATAGAATCGCCATTGCGGCAGAAGGAGCGCCAGTCGTTGATCTCGGTGATCGCTTTTTTAGGGGGCTTGATCGGCAGCAGGGCTGGGTCAACGGCCTTGCAAAAATGGTGAACAGGGCATGCGGCGCAATCGGGTTCGCCCGCCCGGCAGAGAGTGGCGCCGAGATCCATGAGCGCGGATGCGTGGCGGCGCCCGCCTTTTTTTGGAAGCAGAGAGTTGGCGGCTTGCTCGAGATAATTCCGTCCCGCTTTGGTTGTGATATTTTCGCGGTAATTGAAAAGGCGGGCGATCACGCGGTTGATATTCGCATCCAGTACCGGTTCGCATTGATCAAAGGCAAAGGCGGCGATGGCTGCTGCCGTGTAAGAGCCAACGCCCGGAAGGGAGCGGAGGGAGGTGAGATCGGATGGGATGATTCCGCCAAATTGTGCCAACACCGCTTGTGCGGCGCGGTGCAGGTTACGGGCGCGGGAGTAGTATCCGAGGCCTTCCCAGAGCTTGAGGATTTCGGTTTCGGGTGCAGCGGCGAGCGTCGCGATATCGGGAAAACGACGCATCCACCGATCAAAATAAGGTATCACAGCGGCGACAGTGGTTTGCTGCAGCATGAACTCGGAGACCAGAACGGCGTAGGGAGAGGGATTTGTGCGCCAGGGGAGTTCGCGCCCGTGGGAGCGGAACCATCTGCGGAGCGAGGTGTGAAAATCGGGCGTCATGGAATCGGGTATCGTCTCGACACGCATCAGGGATTACGCTCAATGATCTCCAATGTCTTCACCAAAAGCACTGCATTCCCATACCGTGGCTCTCACGCCGGATCAGGCGGAAACGTTACGGACCGTTCTCGCGGGCGAGGGTTTCGATTTTGAACAAAAGCCCTACATGCTTTATGCGGCGCGGAACGGGAAGGTGAGTGTGGCCGTTTATGAAAAAGGCCCGAAGGCCGTTATTCAGGGGAAGGGATTGGAGGAGTTCATTACTTTCCTACTTGAGCCACGTGTATTGGGGGAAGCGCGGTTGGGTTACGAGGAGGTGACGAATCCGGAGCTTTTTGAACCGCATTTTGGAATCGATGAGAGCGGGAAGGGGGATCTTTTTGGTCCGCTGGTGATCGCCGGTGTCTATGTGAATCCCGAAATCGCCCGCATTTTGCGTGATGCCGGAGTTCAGGACAGCAAGGCGATCAGCTCGGACAAACGCATTCGCGAGTTGGCCGCTGCGATCCGGCGGGCCCGTGTGCCATCCAGCGTCGTGACGATCGCTCCGGCGCGGTATAATCCTCTTTACCGCAAGATCGGAAATCTGAATCGCCTGCTGGCATGGGGACATGCCCGTGTGATCGAGGATCTTTGCGCGCTGTGTCCGGAGTGTCCGCGCGCCCTCTCGGACAAGTTTGCCGATGTGCGGGTGCTCGAAAAGGCGCTCATGGAAAAAGGGCGTCGGATCACTCTCGAACAACGCACCAAAGCGGAATCCGACTACGCCGTTGCAGCCGCATCGATTCTGGCGCGGGAAAAATTCATCAACTGGTTGGATGAGGCCGGCAAGACGATCGGGATGGAGTTGCCGCGAGGTGTGTCCAGCCGTGTTAAGGAAGCCGCCGTGGCGCTTGTCCGCGCGCATGGAGCGGAGGCCCTCGAGCAGCACGCGAAGACGCATTTCAAGACGGCGGCGGAAGTGCTCGAGATTGCCGCCGAGTCCTAGGATTTGATCTCGCTGTGGAGTTTTTTGAGGGTGGCTTCCGCGGCTTCTTGCGGCGATAGGGATTGAATCTCGAATTGGCCCGAGGGGCTTTCGAGCCATTTGCGGGTGGCTTGGAAGGCGGCCTCGAGTGGGGGCGTGAGAAGGCGACTGGCGGGCTTGATTTCGCGGCGTTGGACGATCGCGGCGAGCGGGGAGGGTGCGGGAGCAGTTTTTGCCTCGCCTCCGCTCAGCCAATCCTGAAGTTCCGGCAGGACGTCCTCGGGGGATTGGAAGCGTTGCCAGACGCGATCTTCGCGATCCGGGTCGATGGAAACGATGAATTCCGTTGCAAGGCTGTAGGTTGGGGAGTTGGCGCGGATGATTTCCTTGCATCCATCGCTGTGCATTTTGAGCCGACCTTTGGTTCCAGTGCTGTATTTCCGAGTTTCCATGGATTTTGTTTCTCCACCCGGCTGGATATTTAGTCCAACCATTTCGTTGCCCAACCCCAAGAGGTTGTCATAGTCTCCCGCACCATGCCCAAGGATACTTCGATTAAAAAAATTCTTCTTATTGGCTCCGGTCCCATTGTGATCGGGCAAGGTTGCGAGTTCGACTATTCCGGGGTGCAGGCATGCAAGGCTCTGGCCGAGGAGGGATACGATGTCGTTCTTGTGAACTCGAATCCCGCCACGATCATGACGGATCCGGAGTTTGCACAGCGCACCTACATCGAGCCGATCACACCCGAGGCGATTGAAAAAATCCTCGAGAGGGAGAAGCCGGATGCCGTTCTGCCGACACTCGGTGGCCAGACCGCGCTCAATGCCGCGATGTCGCTTGTCGAAAACGGGGCCTTGGAGCGCCATGGCGCCCGGCTTATCGGAGCGAATGCCGAAGCGATCAAGCGTGGCGAAGACCGGTTGATTTTTAAAAACATCATGCTCGAAATCGGGCTCGATTGCGCCCGCTCGGGCGTCGCGCACACGCTTGAGGAAGCCCGTGCGGTGGCGCAGGAAATCGGTTCCTACCCGCTCATTATCCGTCCCGCCTTCACGCTTGGTGGTGCGGGTGGTGGTATCGCCTACAACCGCGAGGAACTGGAGGAGATCGTTCTGCGCGGTCTGGATCTATCGCCCGTAAGCGAGGTGCTCGTCGAGGAGTCCCTGCTCGGTTGGAAGGAATTTGAGATGGAGGTCATGCGTGACCGTGCCGACAACTGCGTGGTCATTTGTTCGATCGAAAACCTGGATCCCATGGGAGTTCACACGGGTGACTCGATCACCGTGGCTCCGATCCAGACGCTCACGGACAAAGAATACCAAGCCATGCGCGACGCGAGCTTCGCTGTCATACGCGCGATCGGGGTGGAAACCGGGGGATCGAACATCCAGTTCTCGGTCAATCCTGCCAACGGTCGCATGGTCGTGATCGAAATGAACCCGCGTGTTTCGCGGAGTTCCGCCCTGGCCTCGAAAGCCACGGGATTTCCGATTGCCAAGATCGCTGCCAAGCTGGCTGTCGGTTACACTCTGGATGAGTTGAAAAACGACATCACGCGAGTCACCCCCGCTTGCTTCGAGCCGGCGATCGACTACGTGGTCACGAAGATTCCACGTTTCACTTTTGAGAAATTTCCTCAGGCCGATCCGACTCTGACGACCCAGATGAAAAGCGTGGGCGAGGCCATGGCGATTGGCCGGACTTTCAAGGAGTCCCTTCAGAAGGCCCTTCGATCCTTGGAAATCGGCCGCTTCGGTCTTGGTGCCGATGGGAAGGATACGAATCCCGATCTCGATACCATCCGTCAAAAACTCCGCGTCCCTTGCGCTGAGAGGATTTTCTTTATTCGCTATGCTTTCCTAGCCGGACTGAGCGTCGAAGAGGTGCACGACATTTCCGCCATCGATCCTTGGTTCCTCGAGCATATTCGCCTGATCATTGTCGAAGAGAAGCGTCTCGCTGCTTTGCCTGCCCCGTTGGGAAGCGCGGATTTCCGCCGGGCCAAAAAATTTGGTTTCTCCGACCGTCAGCTCGCCCACCTGACAAAATCAACCGAGCCTGAGGTTCGCGCCGCCCGCAAGGCCGCCGGCATCGTTCCTGCCTACCGCTTGGTTGATACATGCGCGGCCGAGTTCGAGGCGTTCACTCCCTATTACTACTCTGGCTATGGCGATGAGGATGAAACCCGTGCGAGCGATCGCAAAAAAGTCCTCATTTTGGGTGGTGGTCCGAACCGCATCGGACAAGGCATCGAATTCGACTACTGCTGCGTCCACGCCGCCTTCGCGCTCAAGGAGCTCGGATGGGAAACCATCATGGTCAACTCGAATCCCGAGACGGTTTCGACGGATTACGACACCAGTGACAAGCTCTACTTCGAACCGCTCACGCTCGAGGACGTTTTGAATATTTATGAGCGCGAAAAGGCGGAC
>JALQZP010000162.1 GCA_023258235.1 Terrimicrobiaceae bacterium
GGCACACCCCAGCAATCCTCGGCGCTCGCAAATCAACGGCCACATTATTATTTAAAATGCTCTAATGGTGGCGCGCAGCGAAACTCTCCTCACTCCACAGTGACGCTTTTGGCGAGGTTCTTGGGCTTGTCGACATCGCAACCGAGCGCCACAGCCGTGTGGTAGGCGAAGAGTTGGAGTGGTATCACATTCAGCACCGGAGCCAAAAAGTCCGGCACTTGAGGGAGCAAAATCACATCGTCGCACAGGCTGGCGAGTGTTTCATCCCCCTCCGTACCGACGGCGATCACCGGTCCCTTGCGGGCCTTCACCTCCTCGATATTACTCAGGTTTTTTTCATAAACCCCGTCCTGCGGAGCTAGAAAAATGGACGGTGTTTCCTCGTTCACCAAAGCGATGACGCCGTGCTTGAGTTCCGCGCTCGGATACCCCGAAGCCGGGATATAACTGATCTCCTTCATTTTCAGGGCGCCTTCGAGGGCTATGGAGAAGTTGGCCTGTCGCCCCATGAAGAGGAAGTTCCGTGCAGAAATATATTTGGCCGCGATGCGGGAAATTTCCTCATCGAGCTCCAATGTTTGTGCCACAAGCTCCGGAAGGCTCTCCAAGCCACGAATGATATCCATCCCCTCGCAATGTGGGAGATCCCGGATTCGCCCAAGCAGCAGACCCAACATCGCCAGAGCGACGACTTGGGACGTGAATGTCTTGGTCGCCGCGACACCAATTTCCAGACCCGCCCTCAGGCCGACTCCGCCTTCGCTTTCGCGGGCAATCGTGCTGATGACATTATTGCAAATACCGAGTGTCGGCGCGCCTTTACGCTTGCTTTCACGGAGGGCCGCAATCGTATCGGCTGTTTCCCCGCTTTGACTCATCGCAAAAACAGCCGTCCTCGAATCCAATGGCACGTTTCGGTAACGAAACTCGCTGGCGTATTCACACTCGACCGGAATGCGGGCGAGAGCCTCGATGAGCGATTCCCCGGCCAAGGCCGCATGGTAGGTCGTTCCACATCCAGTCAGAACGATCCGGTGCCACTCACGCAGCTCCTCATTTGTACGCTGGAGACCGCTAAAAACAGCCGTTCCTCCCTCGTGATCGAGACGCCCCTTCATCACCTCCCGCAGCGTCTCGGGTTGCTCATGGATTTCCTTATGCATGTAGTGGGCATACCTTCCCCTGCCTTCACGCGTCGGCGGAGCCTCAACCTTCACGGGAGCTGGCGGAGTGGCTTCGCCGCCGGATACCCGGTGAACCTCATAGGTGTCCCCGTCCAGGGCGGCGATGTCGCCGTCCTCCAGATAAATGACCTCATCCACCCAGTCCGCAATGGCATCAACATCGCTGGAGAGGAACTGCCGCCCATCCCCAAATCCGACGATGAGCGGACTTCCTTTGCGGGCTGCTATTAAGAACCGACCTGTATCCGCATGTAGGAGCCCGATTCCGTATGTCCCCATCGCTTGGCCCAACGCATACCTCACCGCCGCTACAAGAGCATCCCGATCTTGGACAGGAGCGCAATCGAACGCTTCCCCGATCAAGTGGGCGAGAACTTCCGTATCCGTTTGGGACACGAAGGTGTGCCCACGCCCGAGCAGTCCATCACGAAGGGCTTTGTGATTTTCCAGCACCCCGTTGTGCACAAGCGCGAGGCGCCCCGAGGCGTCAAAATGGGGGTGGGCGTTTTCTTCCGTGACAGCCCCGTGCGTGGCCCAGCGTGTGTGGCTGATGCCGGTATCCCCATCCAACGGGGACTCGTTCAGCGCCTCCGCCAAACGGGAGACGCGCCCGATGCTTTTTCGTGTTTCAATTTCTTTCCCATTCCAAATGGCCACGCCAGCCGAGTCGTAGCCCCTGTATTCCAACCGACCCAGCCCCTCGATCAAGAAGGGCTGGGCGGCGGCTTCACCTATGCATCCAATAATTCCGCACATATTTTCCGTTTTTTTAAGGTTGATTCCCTAATTGAGGTTCCCGTTCAGCGGCACGAATTGGTAGCCCAACTCCTGTAGTCCGGTGATGGTTTTACTCAGCTCGGTGGGATTCAAATACCAGTGAAAGTAAAACCCGGCCCATCCATCCCGAACGACCTTCAGTGCCTTGGCTCGCCTGATGATATCAGCCGAAAGACTTGGCGGCTGAAGCTCATACCACCCCACAGGATCGATGTAGCCAACACTTTCGGGGATGCGCTTCAGCCCATATGTGTCTCGATAAATATAGGGTGAGTTCAACTCCGTGGCTTGGGTGATTCCTTGGCCATCCGGGAAAAAGAAAATGGCTCGGTCGCAGGCAAACGGATACAGGCTGGCAAAGACCTTGTAATCCACAGGCGAGGCCAAGTAATGCGGGGTCAACCAGCCAACGGGAGTGAATCCCGCATTTTTCAGAATAGTCTGCCCCTGCACGACTCTATTTTGAGCCCATGTCGTTGAGTCTCCGGTCAACGGACCCACCAGTTTCAGATTTCCCAAACTATCAGCGGTCACGCGATAAAACTCATAATCATCGCCACTCACTCCCGTGTAGGGATTCAGCAGCCCATTGACTTGGTGAGTGGTTCCATGCTGCAGCACTTGGCCTCCAGCTTGAACCCACAACTTCATCTCCTTGGTGAAGGACGAATTCGCAGTGACAGTCACCGTTTCCGCAATGCCGTTGTTATAAATGCCTGACCAATCCCGATACCTCGGAATCATGCTGATCGTGAAAGGAACCGCTGCTGTCTTGAGTACCTGCCTGAGATTGGCGAGCGTGGGCACATCCGCTTCCGGACCGACATCCTCAATACGAAAATAGGCGCGATGTTGCTCTGCATGCTGGATTCCAAGCATGTCGTGGAGCAGATCCTGGAATGCCAGCGAACGATTTTCGAATGTGGTCGAAACCATCGGCATATCCCCGACAAACCAGAAGTTGGAACTTTGGACGATATACGGCCAAGCCTTTCCTGTGTTATCGACACAAGTCGCCAGCACTTTGGCTTTGAGTTTATCAACCACTTCGACGCGCGACAAACCCAGATCAAAAGGCTCTTTCAGCAGTTCCGTATCTTTGTAAACGACCTTCGGGTGGGTTTCGCCGGAATAGCTGAGCAACCGGAAACCGTATTTGTCGGTGAATGCCTGCTTGGGCGCGTAGGTGCTCAAGTCCCACGCGAACCGCCACAGATTCACTCCCATCCAGACGAACGTCTTGCTGGTCGCATCGATATCCGCCTGGAAGTTCGCGGGAAGCGGCGTCTCGTTCCAAACCGACCCCAAGTAAAACGTCGCATCATATTTTGCGATGTCTCCCGTGACGTAGTTTGCCAGCGGCTTGAGCGCGACTTTGGCTTCGAAGTGGCCAAGCAGGTTCTGGAGCTTCACCGCATAAACGGAGCCGAGCCAGCCATACTGACCGTCGTTGTCGTAAACGACCAGTACGGATGGCGCGGCCGGCACTGTCTGACTCTGGCCTGTAGCTGGAAAAAAGATCAGCATACTCGCCACCACCAAACCGATCACACACCCGCACTGGATGAGAAGCGATATGGACTCGAATCGCGTTTGTTTGTTTCGTTGTGTTGTCTTCATAGTTTTCATTGTCGCTATGAAGCTCGGCGTGAGTCCCCGTCGCCGCCATGGGGTCATCGCCCCCGATTTCCGCAGAACCGCTTCTAGAGCGGAAGAAGCGTCTGCACCATATTGTCGATCACCCCGGACGAGATCGCATACCGGGTGAGACTCGCGGTGTCGTGAATCCGAAGTTTATCCATCAGATTCTGCCGATGTTTCTCGACCGTTTTGATGCTGATGTTCAGTTCGCCGGCAATTTGCTTGTTGGCCCCGCCTTCGGCAATGAGCTGAAGGACCTCGACCTCGCGGCAAGTCAGTTTAACGGCCTTCTTCTCGTCACCGCCCCCGCTCATATCATCATAGATGCTCTTCATTCGGCGGGAAATGGCCGGGCTGAAGAAGCGGTTGCCTTTTGCGACCTCCTGAATCGCGTGCATGAGGAGATTCGAGGGGGAATCCTTCAGCAGGTATCCTTGAATGTCCTCATCCACCATCCGCTGGATATATTGATCGGTGCTGAATGCGGTGAGGAGAATCACCTTCACATCGGGAGCAAGATGCCGGATTTGACGTGCCGCCTCCAAGCCGTTCAGCCGGGGCATTCCAATATCCATCAGCAAAACATTCGGGCGTTTTTCCAGCGCGAGGTCCACGGCTTTCCTTCCATTGTCGGCCTCGGCCACAATGCTGAAGCTGTTATCTGTCGCAATCAGCGAGTGGAGGGACTCGCGGAGGAAGGTGTGATCATCCGCAATCATCACAGAAATGGTCGACGCAGGGGAGGCATGGCCATTTTTTTTCGTTGCTATGGGAGCGCGAGACTTGGCCAATGGCTGAGTATTCCGCTTGCTGGTTGTAACGACTGACTTGGCTCGACGGGACATTTTTATTTTTGTCATGGCGGATTAATACCAGCATAATTTTCCGCAGCAATCGGACCGCC
>JALQZP010000163.1 GCA_023258235.1 Terrimicrobiaceae bacterium
GCACCCGCACCGGCAGCACCCGCACCGGCAGCACCCGCACCGGCAGCACCCGCACCGGCAGCACCCGCACCGGCAGCCTCTGCACAGGCAGCACCGGCACCGGCACCGGCACCGGCAACACCCGCCCAGTTGGATGATCCTTCGAATATTCGTATTGCTCCTTCGGCGAATGGGGCTCAGGGGGCATCGGCACTGGAGAGGGCGAATCATTTTTATTCGCGAAAAATGTATGATCTCGCGATACCCGAGTATGAGTTTTTTCTGATATCCACACCGAATTCCCCGGTCCGGGATTCCGCTCTTTTTCGTGTTGCGGAGTGTCACCGCATGGCCGGTAACCCGGCTGCCGCACGTTCCGGATACGAGAAACTTCTCTCGGAGTTTAAGACGGGCGAGTTTGCTTCGGCGGGGGCTTACAGGCTGGGGGAGATTCTCTTTGCGGAAAAACTTTTTGAGCCTGCATCGATCCAGTTTGACTTGGCTTCGAGCGGCGTTGGTGACCCTGAAGTTCGTCTCTCTGCAGCTTACTTTGCGGCTCGCAGTCTGGATGCCTTGAAAAAGGATGACATGGCCGAGGAGCGTTATAGCGCCGTCTTGGCGGCCCCGGGAACAAATCCCTACCGCGATAACGCGGGCATCGCTCTGGCTGCTCTCCAACTCCGCAACGGAAAAAAATCCGCCGCCCTTTCGACCCTGGGAACCCTGGCTGAAACCACCGAGGCCCTTGATGTAGGCCAATCCGCCGCTTTGCAGGCCGCAGCCTTGGCTAAGGAACTTGGGATGCAGGACAAGGCACTTCAATTTTACGATAAAGTCGCCTCCGGCAAGGGTGACTCCCGTTCCGAGGCGACTCTGGCAGCCCTCCGGTTGCGCTATGAGGCCAATGACACGGCTGGAATTATTGAGATGGGCGAGGGGATCGAGAGCAGGGTTCCTGTCGAATCACGCTCGGAGGCCCTCCAAATCTTGGCTGCGACCTTTCGCAAGGCGGGCAAGGAAAGTCTGGCGATAGGAATTTACGATCGGCTGGCAAAGGAGTTTCCAGACGCAGCAACGAACCCGGACACCCGGTATCAGCGCCTTCTCAGCCTTTATGCCATCAAGGACAAAAACCTCGTCGCCCAAGTGGATGAGTTTTTGAAAATAGCCAAAAATCCCAAGCAGATCGCAAGCGCCTCATTGCTCAAAGCCGAAACGCTTTTTCAGCAAGGTGACTACGCTGGCGCCGCGAGTGCCTACGGTCCGATTATCGAGAATGCCGCTTTCACGACCGATCAACAAAAGGCCTCTCTTTACAAATGGGCATGGTGCCTCTCTGCATCCGGCGACAACCTGGCGCCATTCGCGCCTACACTTCATTCGTGGAGAAAAACCCGCAGGACAAACTCGCTGCCACGGCGATCCTGCAGCGTGGCATGGCGAGGCAGAAGACGGGGGAGTTCGACCCCGCTCTGGCCGACTTCCAACTCGTGGTGAATGCCTACCCCTTCAGCAAGGAGGTCGAAATTGCCCTTCTGCAAATGGCACTCACTTACGGGCAGAAAAAAAACTATCCCGAAATGGCGAAGGCGTTCCGTTTGCTGCTTCAGAAGTTTCCAAATACCGCTGCGGCCGCTCAGGCAAAATTCTGGCTGGGTTGGGCCGCATTTGAAGAGAAGGATTACAAATCCGCGATCGAACACCTCGATTCTGCACGTATCCTCGACCCCAATGGCTACCGGGACCGTGCCACGCTGCGGATTCTTTTATCCTATTTCCAATTGAAGGATCGCAATGCGGCCGCGCGGGAGGCGGATCAATGCAAGGCCGAGATCATTCCGGCCGAATTGAGGGTCTGGCTTGCACAGGGAATGGTTGAAGCGAAGAACTTCCCCAAAGCCGAAAATCTGCTTGCCCCATTGGTCGCCAATCCTTCGAGCATGCCCGTGGAAGGTTGGATAATGCTCGCGGACACGCAGGTGGCCCTTAATAAAATTCCCGAGGCACGGACTTCGGTGGATAAATATCTTTCACTCACTGCGGACCCTGAGGCGCGTGCGCGGGGACTCCTGCTCAAGTCCCGTGTCGCCCTGGCTCTGGACAGAAGCGACGAAGCTCGTGTGGCTGCCGACGAGGCGCTGCAACTTCAACCCGAGGGTCGCCTCAACTCCGAAGCCCGATTGGTTGCAGGCGAAATTTTCTTCAAAGAATCGGATTTTGAAAGTGCCGCCCGGTCTTTCATGGCCGTTTCCGTGCTCACTGATGATCCGGATCTCACTCCGCGAGCACTCAAGAGGGCGGCTGAGGCTTATCGCCGTTCAGGGAAAAACGCGGAGGCCGACAACGCGCTCAAGGAGGCCAGTGAGCGTTACCCTGGCTCTGTTGTGAATTCCGGCATATGACCCCAGTGGCGGGCATTGGTTTTTTAAATCAATGGCATTACCGCATCGGGGCTTGATACCTTCATCCCAAGAAGATAAGGCCTTTCACACATGGCAATGATTCACATCAATCGCAATCGGGAAAATCTCGGCAAGTTCACCGACCAGGAAGTTGCGGACGGTTTAAAAAGTGGAAAATTTCTCCCCTCGGATTTGGCGTGGCAGGATCCAATGCCGACGTGGAAAGAGTTGGGTGCCTTTACTGATTTGCCTCCGCCTTCTGAAGGCGGTCAAAGTTCGGAAATTTCTGCAGTGGTGGTCGATTCCGATCCCTCGTCGATAGAGCCGGCGTGGGAGCGTGCCGCAGAACAGCCCGGCATGGGCGATGCCATCCAGACGATCAAACAGGTTTTCTTTGAGCCGGCCATGGTGTTCCGACGGATGCCGACCTCGGGAGGATACAATCGCCCGATGCGCTTCTATGTGCTGACTTCTTGGGTGAGTGGATTTGCGGCCGTTTGCTATCAATTGGTCGCGTCCCTCATCAATCCGACGATGTTTCTCGGAGATGTCAGCAAGGGTCTTTCTCAGACCGCCATGATATCCATTTTTCTATCGGTGGGGCTGATCATCTTACCGATTTTCCTAGTTGTGGGGATCTTCGCATCGGCTTCGATGTTTCATTTTTCCCTCAGGCTTGTGGGTGGGGCAACGAAGCCTTACGAGGCTACAGTGCGGGCTCTAGCGTATGCCGCAGGTGCCACATCCGTTCTCCAATTCATCCCGCTATGTGGCGGATATATTCATACCATTGCCAATCTCATCTATTCTGTGATCGCTATCAGGGAGGTTCACCGCACGGATACGTGGAGGGTCGTGCTCGCCTGGTTGATCTTATTTATGCTGTGCTGTGGACTGGTTATTGCCTTCGCCCTGCTAGTCATCTCGCTGGCCTCGGCCGTTTCGCACGGATTTTCTAAATAGTGATGCTCGCAGTTGCGCATCCGCCCTCGCCGCTTGCGCAAAGGATTTCCACTTGAGTGTGGCCATCCACATCCAGACGTGAACGTACGGACTGGGTGGCCAACGCCGAGGAGTTGCAGTCCTCGCTCATGTGGCCCAGAAGAACGTATCGCAATTGGGGCGTGGCCACGTTTGCAACGATCTCCGCTGCGGCGGCATTCGAGAGATGGCCATGGCGAGACAGGATGCGCTGCTTGACCGGCCAGGGCCGCTTGGTGTCATTTTGCAGCATGGCTTCGTCATGGTTGGTTTCGATCAGGAGGGCATTCACCCCCTGGACGCAGTTGACGACCTGCTTCGTTGCATATCCCAAGTCCGTAAGAACAGCGAAAGAGGATTCCGCATGTCGAAAAACAAATCCCACCGGATCTGCGGCATCGTGCGGAACCGAGAAAGGGTGCACGCGGAGATCCCCGATTTGAAATTCCGCACCGCTGGCAAAAAGATTCCAGTTGGCTGCGACACCGGATCTTTTCAGTGAGTCGGCGGTGAGGGGATTGGTGAAAACCGGCACGGAACTATTGGCGCAAAAAACCCGAAGCCCTCTCGTATGGTCGCCGTGTTCGTGCGTCAGAAGGACGCCCGCCAGGGAGTTGGCCTCAATGCCATGTGTGTTCAAGTGTCCGTTGATGCGCTTGGCCGTCAGTCCGATATCGATCAAAATCGATGTCTCCGCAGCCTGAAGCAGGACGGCATTTCCAGAACTACCGCTGGCAAGGATGGTGACGCGCATGAGGGGAAATTCAGGAAATAAGGTGCCAATCGAACATTTGAAAATGTGGTTTTACAGGATTCAGGGAGTCCTGAAAAATGTATTTTTAAATTGGAGTTCATCGACATGGCGCAACTCAGCAAAGCAAAGGCATGGCGTTCGTCCCGACTTGGCGGCTAGGATTGGCTAGACTGCTCTCAACCGGCATCACCTATTCACATTTCGGGAGGGTGCGCCCGCGATAAAAAGTGAGCGAATAGGTCAAGTTTAACGGCGATCCCGCTAAACTCGCAAGCCGACAACATGCAGACATGGAATTCTTCTTCCGCGAGATTAGATCAGTTTAAAATGCTCTAGCTAAAAAATCC
>JALQZP010000164.1 GCA_023258235.1 Terrimicrobiaceae bacterium
GGTCTCGCTCTACATGCAAAGTCTCGATAGCCCCGAGAACGAGTCCCGTCGCGACATTGTGACCGCTGCCCGCAATTTCCAATCCCGCTACCCGAACGATCGCCGTACTCCCCGGTTGTTGGTTGAGGTGGCGACCGTTTGTGACAACGCTCCCGACCTCAAGCGCGAATTGCTGAATGCGGCTCTGGCTTCGTCCCCGGATGAGTCTCTTAAGCGCCGTATTGGAGACGACCTCAAGCGTCTAGCCCTCCTTGGCAAGCCGCTTGCTTTGCGTCTCAATACCATTCAAGGCCGTTCCATCGATACTTCCAACCTTTCGGGTCGGATTGTTTTTCTCATTTTCTGGGCAGCGGATTCCGCTCCGAGTCTTCTGTGGATGCAGAATTTTCAACTCGCTCTGGCGAATTTGCCTGTGGATCGATTTTCGATCATCACCATTAGCCTCGACAAAGATCCTGCGCTCCCGATGGAACGCTTAAAGGATATGGGGATGTCGCAGTGGGCGACATCCTGCGATGGAAAGAGCTGGGACGGTGCGATCGCTCGCCAATGTGGCATCAATTCGTTGCCAACTGTCCTCCTGCTTGATCAATCGGGGGTTGTTCGTGCCATCAATGTGCGTGGAAGCTATGAATCTTGGATCAGAAAACTCCTCATGCAACCAGCCTCCTGAGTTTTCTATGGAAGGATTTGTGACTTAGAGTTTGCCCTTCCGCTTCAAAGAGGCCACATAAAAAAATCAGCCAACCTGTTCTATGTCCGCATCTGCCCAATTTGGTTCCACTCTCGCTGAGGTCTACTCGAATGCCGCCCGTCGGTATGACGGCATGCCGGCGTTTTTCCCGAAGGAAAAGGGGAGCCGAAACGGACATGTGACATTCCAAAGCCTTTTCGAGAAAGGGTTGGATCTGGCGACGGGCTTGATAGCTCTTGGCTTGGAGGCGCGGGCTCATGTTGGTCTTATAGCGGATAACCGTTTGGAATGGATTCTGAGCGATTACGGGATTCTATTGGCCGGTGCCGCCGATGTGCCGCGCGGATCCGATGTTACCGATCCAGAGTTGGTGTATATACTCACTCACTCCGACGCCAAGGTTGTCTTTGTCGAGAATAGAACGCTTCTCCGTCGCCTTCTTGCACTTCGCTCTCAACTACCGCACGTTCGACATATCATTCTCATGGTTGCGGATGGCGGGCCTGTGGATGAGGGAGTATATTTACTCGACGACCTTTTGACTGAAGGGGCTCGTCTTCGCGCTGCGGGCGACCATTCTGCCTCCGAGCGCATGCGGGCGGTGAAGCCATCCGATCTTTTTACGATTATTTACACTTCCGGAACAACCGGGACGCCGAAGGGGGTTCCGCTCACCCATGCGAACATGTGTTCCCAGATCGAAAATCTGCCGATCGATCTTCGCTCGGGCGACCGGGCTCTTTCGATTCTTCCGATTTGGCACAGCTATGAGCGTGTTTTTGAGATGCTCTGCATTTCGCGTGGTGTTTCGACCCACTACACGAGCTTGCGAGCTCTAGCGGAGGATTTGAAATCCGTTCGTCCCACGGTGATGGCTTCGGCACCGCGACTCTGGGAGAATCTGTATCTGAAAATCCTGGGTAGTGTGAAATCCGCTCCGCCCCCCCGTCAAACGCTGTTCCATCTCGCTTACCGTACCACCCGCAATGTGAAGCGTGCGGAACGTTTTTTCCTCGGCCAGCAATTGGACGTGCATGGGCGCAGTATATTCACCACGCTCGCCCTTGCCATTAAACACGCCGCGGCGTGGGCGCTTTCTTTTCTGCCTGCTCTTAGTCTGGATCGCTTGGTTCTCAAAAAGCTTCGGGCCATCGTGGGCGGCGAGTTCCGAGGCACCATATCGGGCGGCGGGGCGTTGCAACCTCATGTCGACGAGTTTTTCAACTTTATCGGTATCCCTGTGCTGGAAGGTTATGGAATGACGGAGACCTCCCCGGTGTTGGCTGTTCGTACATGGGACAACTTGGTGATTGGAACGGTCGGTGCGCTCTACCCTCATACGCAGGTCCGCATCGTCGATCTTCAAAATGGGACCACTCTTTATCCCGATACCGCCCGACGCGGCGGGGGACGGGGGTTGCGCGGCGAGATCCACGTGAAGGGCCCGCAGGTCATGAGCGGTTATTACAAAAACCCGGATGCAACCGCTCGTGTACTCAAGGATGGATGGATGAATACCGGCGACATCGGCATGGTGACTTATAACGATTGCTTGAAAATCCTCGGGCGCTCGAAAGATACGATCGTCCTCCTGAATGGCGAAAATATCGAGCCTCTGCCCATCGAGGCCCGATTGCTGGAGTCATCCTATATCGATCAGTGCATGGTGGTCGGACAGGATCAAAAAGCCCTAGGTGTGCTTGTCGTTCCTTCGCTTGAGCATCTTCGCAGCGCCGGCATTGAGGCCAAATCCCTTAATGACGTGGCTGATTCGCCCAATGTCCGGAAACTAGTCGAGGACGATATCCGCAACCTCATCAACCACAGCTCCGGCTTTAAATCCTTCGAGCGAATCACCTGTTTCCGCTTGCTTCCAAAGACATTCGATGTCGGCGATGAGATGACGAACACTTTCAAGCTCAAACGCCACGTCATCACGGAACATTACGCCCCACTCATTGACGAGATGTTCCATCAGCCCTGATCGCCGATTCCTTCGCATTTCATTCGCAGGAGCGGCGGGTATTCGTAATACGGACAGCTTTGCTGCTACTTGAGATCGAAACGATCCAAGTTCATGACCTTGTTCCAAGCCGCAACGAAATCGTGAACGAACTTTGTCTCCGAGTCGGATGTCCCATAGACCTCAGCGAGAGCGCGAAGTTGGGAGTTTGATCCAAAGACGAGATCCACGCGGGTGGCATTCCATTTCAAATCGCCGGTTTTTCTGTCGCGACCCTCGAAGACATCGGCATCTTTTGTGATGGGTTTCCATTCTGTGCCCATATCGAGGAGATTAAGGAAATAGTCGTTGCTCAGCGTCCCTGGACGCTTGGTAAAGACTCCGTGTTGGGATTTTTCAAAGTTCGCATTCAATGCACGAAGCCCTCCTACGAGAACCGTCATTTCTGGAGCGGTGAGTGTGAGGAGTTGGGCTCGGTCGAGCAGGAGTTCTTCTGCGGACACCGTGAATCTGGATCTTTGATAGTTGCGGAATCCATCGGCGGCAGGCTCCAGAACGGCGAACGACTCCACATCCGTTTGGCTTTGTGTGGCGTCCATGCGGCCGGGCGCAAAGGGGACGATGACATCATGCCCCGCATTGATGGCGGCGAGTTCGACACCGGCGCAACCGGCGAGAACGATGAGATCGGCTAGAGATACCTTTTTCCCCCCATTTTGGGCAGCGATAAACTCTCCCTGAATGCGTTCCAGGACCGAGAGAACTTTAGACAGTTGCTCGGGTTCGTTGACTTCCCAATCTTTCTGCGGAGCCAGGCGGATTCGCGCACCATTGGCTCCGCCGCGTTTGTCGGAGCCTCGGAAGGTGGATGCCGACGCCCAAGCCGTGCTCACGAGTTCGGAAATCGTCAGGCCGGAAGCGAGGATCTGATTCTTGAGACTTGTCACGTCTGCCTCGTCGATGAGCGGATGATCGACGGCGGGTATGGGGTCCTGCCAGACGAGGGGTTCGGCAGGAACCTCTGGTCCAAGGTAACGCGAGCGCGGCCCCATGTCGCGGTGGGTGAGTTTGAACCAGGCCCGCGCAAAAGCATCGGCAAATTGATCCGGGTTTTCCAGAAAGCGGCGGGAAATCTTTTCGTATGAAGGGTCGAATCGAAGAGAGAGGTCCGTTGTAAGCATGGTTGGAACCAGCTTCTTCGAGGGGTCGTGGGCATCGGGAATGGTCGCCTCTGCGCCCTTCGCAATCCACTGGTTTGCCCCTGCCGGGCTTTTGGTGAGTTCCCATTCATGGGCGAACAGGTTTTCAAAATAGGAATTGCTCCACCGGGTGGGCGTTTGTGTCCAAGTGACCTCCAAGCCGCTGGTGATCGCATCGGCGCCTTTGCCCGAGCGGTAGCTGTTCTTCCATCCGAATCCCTGTTCTTCGATGGGAGCTGCTTCGGGTTCGGGGCCGACGTTTTTGGCATCACCCGCACCATGGCATTTGCCGAAAGTGTGGCCTCCCGCAATGAGGGCTACGGTTTCCTCGTCATTCATTGCCATGCGTGCGAAGGTTTCGCGGATATCCCGTGCTGCAGCGAGTGGGTCTGGGTTGCCGTTCGGGCCCTCCGGATTGACGTAAATCAAGCCCATCTGAACGGCTGCAAGAGGGTTTTCGAGATGGCGATCACCCGAGTACCGCTGGTCGTCGAGCCACTTTCTTTCATGCCCCCAATAGATGTCCTCTTCGGGTTCCCAGATGTCCGCACGTCCTCCGGCGAACCCAAATGTTTTAAAGCCCATCG
>JALQZP010000165.1 GCA_023258235.1 Terrimicrobiaceae bacterium
GAGCATCATATGGCTGTGGCCGCCACCACCGGCGGTGCCGTCAAGCAGGATCATGCCTGGAGCCGGGCGCAAATACGCTTTCACCTGCGCGGCCATGACCGGAATATGGTAGGGCATATCCGATCGATTGGAACGTGTGGATGCCATTCCCAAAAAATTATCGCAATCCAAGTTTCTCATAAGTGCTCCAAGTGCGATGGATGCTGGGCCTGCTGGGGATCGTCCGGCTCGTTTGCATGGTCAATCCGTTTCCATCCATCCTCATTTGTTGCCTTTCTTTTTCATCAAAATCACAAGCCGATATCGACGGCGACGCGTTGATAAATTTCCGCATTGGCTTCGCAGGCGGCCAAGTGGCGCTGCTTGGACCAGATTTCAAAGCGTCTTCCCGCTCCGATAAAAACAATCTCCCCGGTGAGGTCGGCAGCCGTTGCGTGTGATTCGGGAACGAGCACGCGCCCTTGCTTGTCGGGACATACTTTATGAGCCGCGCTAAAAAATTGGCGTATCGCTTGACGCTTTTCCTGGGCTGTCGCGCCGGAATTCAGGATCCGTTGCTCGGTCGCGTGGAATTCCTCAGGTGGCATGACCATGAGGTAACCTTCCTGTGGATGTGGAATTACAAAAAACTCCGAGGCCTCCGGAGACACCCATGCCGACGGGATCGCCGCACGCTTCTTGGCGTCCAACGCTCTCTCATAAGTCCCCGAATACAGGGGCGCTAATGGGGTTTCTTGCGGCATTTTATTAGTTTTTTTTAGACAAAAATCACCACGAAGACCCACAATTACCCACTTTTCCCCATTCAGGCAATGAATTTTTTTGGTTTTTTTTGCGTGTGTCGGGACTTTTTCGAAGACGTCGGATTTTTTATCGATTGACCTGTGCGCGAACCTGCGAGAAGCATGGAGTTGTGCAGGGGAGCCCGCGATGGGCTGAGAGTTCCGGTGTGTTCATTCGCGACCGGAAGACCCTTTGAACCTGAAACGGATCACACCGGCGGAGGGAGCACCAAAGACGCCTTGGAGATTGGAGTCTTTGGTGGCTTTCCAGTGGTGATGCGTTTTCGGCGAAAGCACAGCCAGACTAAGAAACCTACCAAACACCGAAAATGATCGCACCAGCAGACGCATTCGAACCCAAGAGCAGCGACCCGCTTCCGAATTCCAGCCGAACCTATGTTTCCGGGGTTCTTCATCCCGATGTTCGTGTGCCGATGAGGGAGATCCGTCTTTCGGACACGAAGCGCATGGATGGCGCGATGGAGAATAACGAACCGGTCCGCGTATATGATGCCTCGGGGCCATGGGGCGATGAGGCTTTTGACGGGGATGTGGAGAACGGGCTTCCAGCATTGCGTGCCTCTTGGATCAAGTCCCGTGGCGACGTGGAGGAGTATGCCGGCCGCGAAATCAAACCCCAGGACAACGGTTACCTCACGCGCGTTCACGCCGAATATGCGAGCAATGCCGAGCGCAACAGGTTGGTGGAGTTCCCGGGGCTGCGCCGCAAGCCGCTTCGCGCCTCGGCGGGACATCCTGTCACTCAATTGTGGTATGCCCGCCAGGGTGTCATCACCCCGGAAATGGAATTCATTGCCATCCGTGAAAATATGGGCCGGGCGAAAATTGCGGATCTTGCCGATGACATCGCCCGGAACCATCTGGACAAGCAGCACGCGGGCTCCACTCAAATATCGAATTCTTCGACCGGGGCCACGGATTTCACACCCTCGATCTTCCGCCGATTTCCGCAGCGCATCCCCAACGAGATCACACCGGAATTCGTGCGCTCCGAAGTCGCCGCCGGTCGGGCTATCATTCCAGCAAACATCAACCATCCCGAGCTTGAGCCAATGATTATCGGCCGGAATTTTCTGGTCAAAATCAATGCGAATATCGGCAACAGCGCAGTCGCTTCCAGTATTGACGAGGAGGTCGAAAAGATGCGCTGGGCAACAAAGTGGGGCGCCGACACCGTGATGGATCTTTCGACCGGAAAAAACATTCACGCCACGCGCGAATGGATTCTTCGCAACTCGCCGGTTCCGATCGGTACGGTGCCGATTTATCAAGCCTTGGAAAAGGTCGGTGGAAAAGCCGAGGATCTGACATGGGAAATCTTCCGCGACACACTCATCGAGCAGGCCGAACAGGGAGTGGATTACTTCACTATTCACGCGGGTGTTCTTCTGCGCTTTGTTCCTCTCACGGCGCGCCGCATGACCGGTATTGTTTCGCGCGGCGGGAGCATCATGGCAAAGTGGTGTCTGTCCCATCACAAAGAGAATTTCCTCTACACGCACTGGGATGACATCTGTGACATCATGGCCGCCTACGACGTGAGCTTCAGTATTGGAGACGGTTTACGGCCAGGTTCGATCGCCGATGCGAATGATCAGGCGCAATTCGGAGAGTTGCAGGTGCAGGGGGAACTCACCGAGAGGGCCTGGGCCAAGGGGGTTCAGGTGATGAACGAGGGACCCGGTCACGTGCCCATGCACATGATCGAGGAAAACATGGCGAAGCAACTCGAGTGGTGCCACGAGGCCCCATTTTACACGCTCGGGCCCCTCACGACGGATATCGCTCCGGGATACGATCACATCACAAGCGGCATCGGCGCGGCGATGATCGGATGGTATGGCTGCGCGATGCTTTGCTACGTCACGCCAAAGGAGCACCTCGGCCTGCCGAATAAAAAAGACGTCAAGGACGGAGTGATCACTTACAAGATTGCAGCCCATGCGGCCGACCTCGCGAAGGGACACCCCGGCGCGCAATATCGCGACAATGCGATATCCAAAGCCCGCTTTGAATTTCGTTGGGAAGACCAGTTCAATCTTGGTCTCGACCCGGTGACCGCGCGGGAGTTCCATGATGAAACACTGCCGCAGGACGGGGCGAAAACGGCGCATTTCTGCTCCATGTGCGGACCGCATTTTTGTTCGATGAAGATCACCGAGGACGTCCGTAAATATGCGGCGGAAAAAGGCATCGCGGAAGACGAGGCGCTCCAGCAGGGAATGGATGCGAAGTCCAGAGAGTTCGTTGAAACGGGAGCCGAGGTCTACGTGAAGGCGTGATCGTGGAGTTGTGCGGACAACTGTTTTTTACAGACGGGATTCCCGGCATACGACCCGAGAAGCTATTCAGTCGAGCGGGAGGGATCGAAATATTCGCAAATTTTCCCCTTGCACAAGTTTGAGAACTCTAGTCTACCTAGCCCGTTCAATGATGGTATTAAGCGTTCAACGCACATTTTCGGTATTCGATTTGTCTGCATGCAGGTGCTGAATTTTTCTTTTTTCAGCGCTCGTTGCGCTTGGATACGCACATCACCCACTCACGCGAACTCGATGTTTGCCGTGACCATTCACCCCCCAACGAGGAGGCACTATTAATATAAAGGATATTCGCATCAATGAGCGGATCCGTGCACGGGAAGTGCGCGTGATTCTTGCAGCAACCAATGAACAGCTTGGCGTCTTGCGCCTGGACGAGGCGATTCGCCGCGCCCGCAGTATCGGGATGGATCTGGTCGAGATCGCTCCGAATGCGCAGCCTCCCGTTTGCCGCATCGTTGATTTCGGCAAGTTCCGCTACGATCTCGCCAAGCAGGAAAAGGAAAAGCGGCATGTTGTCGGCAAGGTCAAGGAGATCAAATTCCGCGTCAGTATTGATGAGCACGACTACCTCACGAAAATCCGGCATGCCGAGGATTTTTTGGACAAGGGAAACAAGGTCAAAGTCCACCTTCAGTTCCGTGGTCGCGAAATGGCCCACCAAGATCTCGGCTTGCTCGTGGTCAAGCGGGTGAAAGACGATCTTTCGGGAATGGCCCATGTCGATATGGAGCCGAAACTGGTCGGTCGCGCGATCAGCATGACACTCAGCCCACTGCCAGCGAACAAGCGTCACAGGAAGTTTTCCAAGCATGGCGAAATTCTCGAACCCGAGGCGGTCGAGTCCGACCACGCAGACGATGATGAGGGTTGATCGCCGGTTGCTGCTTTTTGATATTGACGGCACATTGATCACTTCGGGCGGTGCGGGTGAAGCGGCTTTGAAGGACGCCATGCTCTCCCGCTTCGGTGTCCAGGAGGACTTGGACGGGATCATCCTCGCCGGGGCCACGGATTTGCGTATCGCCCGCGAGTTGCTTGAAAAACACGGCATACCGGTTTCTCCGGGGGATGTCTCGGCCTTGATTGACGCCTATATTGGCCATCTCTCCGAAAGGATTGGCCGGCATGATGGCAGGCTTCTGCCAGGAATCATTCCTCTTTTGAACATTCTTTCGGAGCGGGAGGATGCCGTTCTGGCTTTGCTAACGGGCAATGTGAGTCGTGGTGCGGAAATCAAACTGACGCACTATGGAGTGTGGGACTT
>JALQZP010000166.1 GCA_023258235.1 Terrimicrobiaceae bacterium
GGGGTTCGTTCTGCCATGCCCTCACGCACGGCACAGAGGCTATGTCCTGATGGTATCTTCATCCGCCCCAGAATGGAGGCCTACCGGAACGAATCACGGGAAATAATGGCGAGGCTTGCTGCCCTCGGTGGACAGGTCGAACAAGTCTCGGTGGATGAAGCCTACCTCGACATGAGTCACCGGTTTGAAGTCTTTGAAAAAGCCACCGCCATCGCCCTTGGCAGGCAAATGAAGGATCTGATCCGCGACGAAAGACGGCTCGCGGCCAGCATTGGGATTGGAGCGAACAAGCTCCTCGCAAAAATCGCAAGCGATCACGGAAAGCCAGACGGCCTCTTTTGCATTTCTGAAGAGGAGAAGGTTGCTTTTCTTCGCCCGCTGCCCGCTTCGGCAATCCACGGAGTTGGAAAAGTCACTGCTGAGGCGCTCGGGAAAATGGGACTCCGGACGATTGGCGACATCCAGGATTACAAAGGCGACCTTCGCGCTGTGGCCGGCTCGTTTGCTCCGAAGCTCAAAGCGTATGCCATCGGCAACGACGACCGACCGCTCGACCTCGACGGGGAGATCAAAAGCATCAGTGCTGAAGAAACCTTCGAGCGTGATACCCAAGACCGCAGGATTCTTGTTCCTGTCCTCAAGGAGCAAGCGAGGGACATTGCCGCAAAACTCATCAAGGAACGCCTCGCCGCTCGCACGGTTCAGGTCAAAGTGCGCTACAGTGATTTCAAAACGCTGACCCGTCAGACAAGCGTTGAGGAACCTTTTGAAACGCCTGACGAAATCTATGCGACCGCCTGCGCGATTTTGCGTCGAGAGCGTTTAGTCGACCGTCCACTTCGCTTAATCGGACTAGGAGTTTCTGGCCTGGTGCCGCCCAGCACTCAGATGGTTTTCAATTTCTGCGGGTGCAAAAATAAATCCCAGAGTTGGAAGTTGAGTTCATTCCCCTAAGCGCACAATGCCTCTTTGGAGTGCAGCGGCTGTAGCTTGGGTGCGATCCTGGGCGCCGAGTTTGGAGAAGATGTGTTGCAAGTGTAGCTTTACGGTAGAGAGGGAGATGTGAAGGGCGGCGACGATTTCTTTGTTGCTGTAGCCGGTGGCTACCAGTTGCAGGACCTCCAACTCGCGTGGTGTCAGATTTTCCTGTTCGCGGCGGGTGGCCAGTTTTTCCTCGAGACCTTCACTGAAGTAAGTCTTGCCAGTAGCGATTTTGCGGATGGCTTGGATGATTTCTGAAACTTTTGCGCCTTTGCTCACATAACCAAGGGCTCCAGCCTTGGTGGCCCGAAAAATACTTTCCGCGTTTTCGAAGATGGAAATCAGGACGATGCGAGCCGCGGGGAATTCGGCGCGAATTTCAGCGATGATTTCGTCGCCATCCCGATCCGGCAGTTTGAAATCCATCGTGACAACATCTGGGAGGAGTTTGCGGTAGAGCGCCACGGCATTTTTGCCGTTTTCCGCCTCGCCAACGAGGGTCAGGTCGGAATGCCGTTGAATGGCTTGGGATATAGCAAAGCGGACCATGGCATGGTCATCAACGACCAGAATGCGTATGGGTGGTTTCATGGGAGTTTTCGTTCGCGTATGCCGGCCTCGGGAGATGTGTAGGGCATGTGAACTTCGATTTTTGTTCCGTGCCCAAGCGAGGAATTCAGGGTGAAACGGGCATGGATTTTATTGGCTCGCTCCCTCATGCCAGTCAGGCCGAAATGCCCCGCAGGCGTTGGCAGACTTGTGTCAAAACCACTTCCATTGTCTTCGATTTTCAAGGTGACGCCCTCTTCGGTGTAGGCCAAAAGGCAATGCACGCGGGAAGCTTTGCCATGGCGGAGGGCGTTGTTCAGTGCTTCGCGGGCTATTCGGAGAAGATGGTTTTGCGTCGTCGAGCGCAGGACGCGCGGTTCGCCCTCGACTAAAAAGTCCAAGTGGACACCAGCCTCCCGGGCCTTCTCCTCCAACGACTCCTTCATTGCTTCGGCCATTGGCCGCATCAGCAATTGGGGGTTGCGTAGATCGCTCACAGAGGCGCGGGCCTCGATGCGGCAGCGCCGAAGCATCCGGTGCACAAGGCTCAGACTTTGATGCACCGAGCTGGTTTCATTGCCGATTTCCTCGATCGCATTTTCGAGCTGCATCGAGAGGCCGGTGAGGTCTTGCTCCAAAGTGTCGTGGAGTTCTCTGGCGATGCGCTGGCGTTCGTCCTTGATAGTGGCGCGTTCGATTTGGCTGCTGATGATTTTCGTTTGTGCCGCCACGCGTCGTCGCAGAAGGCTGGTCCAAACCAGAAATGCCAAAATGGCTGCGATGGCGATTCCAAGCGCCGCCAGCAAGCGGTTGAAGGTCCACCAGGGGGCTTTTTTCAAAATCTCGACGGCGTCATTTCCGAGCAGGTGAATCCGGAATCCCTTGGCCCATTCCATTCTTGGAATCGGGGACATGGTTGTGACCTCGTAGATGCCTTGGATCCTGAGAGTGTCACCCGGTTCGGGCTCGTTTGTTCCGGTGTCGGGTTTTATCCAATTTGCCTCAAAGAAGGTGTTGCCCGAGCGGCATTGGAGAACGGTTCTTTGGGAGGCCGCGCGGACCGTGCCGAGGAACTCGCAATCGAGTTCCACAAGTTCATCGTGCAGCCTAGGTTGGATTCCGGCCTCTGGATTGATTCGTAGTGGCGTTGGTTTTTCAGCCTCCCCGGCGATCTCCACCTTGGTGGCTCTCAGGATCGGCCTGAAGGGCGCAATGCCGGGGTAGCCTTCCACCACGACACGGCTGCCAGGCGGGTAGAAGTCTTCCTGAAAAGTGTAAACCTGTGTGCTGGCGGTTTCGTCGCGCAGGAAAAAACGCCCTTTCCGGTTCTGGGTTACGACGCCCTCGACCTTCACAGCATCGAGAGGGGAGTTGTCGCTTCGGAGCAACTGAACAATCTTTCGCAACGGCAGCGGACCACTTGGTGGCTTGGTTTCAAAAGGCGTGAGTTGGTCGAAAGACGGGACAAGAAAATGCCGGTCGGTCATTTGCATGTCTTCATTCGCTACAGTGGCGCAGACGCCTGTGAGTTTGACCCGTCGCTGCATTAACTTCTCCGCCCGATCGGGAGCGTCTTTCTGGAAAGGCACATCGGCCTTGAAAATCTTTCCGTCGATTTCGACGGCCAGCGTGTAGCCAAGACCACCTTCCTCGGTCCCGACCACGACCGCCTCGATCTGCACCCATTGGGAATCCAGTCGGGATAAAAAAAGATCGCGGTCGGTGATTGGAATGGGAGGCGGCAGTTCGCCATGCCCCAAGACTTCTGCGTGGCCTTCGATAATGTTCGCAAAATAACCATGCTTCATGTTCGTGAGGCCCGAAATTCGGACTTTTGAGCCCAATTGAATGTTCGCCGGGAATGGCGGCTTGATCCCGACCCAGCAGCTTGTTTTTCCATCATGGAGAACGATGGAGGAATGCTTCGAGTCCACGAAAACCGCAGTGCCTTCGATTTGCACCGGGTGCTCCTCGGCTGCTTCTGCGTGCGACAATGCCCGGACCGCCTCGATGCTCTGGAGAGCCGGTTCCTCCGCTGAGGCTGCCAGGCTCATGGCCAAAAGGAGGGCGAGCACTTTCATCGCGTGCCCTTAGCTTCCGACAACCCAGCGCAGATTGCGAAATTGCGGGGGCGATCCCTGCCAATTGCCGCCGACTTCTTTGTTGGTCTTTCCGCCCAAGGTTTCCTTCGCACCGAGGCGGAGTTCCTTGGCGTTGATCCAGTCTTTGAGGGGCTCGTTGTCAGCATTGAGGAAATTCGCCGGTGCCAGCTCGACCGATTGCCAATCGGCGCCGCCTTTTAGAACGACTTCGGCGGCGTAACTGTCCAAGCCGACCGCGAGTTTGTTGGGTTGGTCCGCGCGAACTTCAAAAGCGAGGCGCGCGTCGGCCGGAGCCTTCCATTCTTCGGTGTAAATTTTGTGGGTGGAGACCGCCCAGTCCTCGGGCTTGTAGGAGAACCACTGTTTTTTCCAATCGCCTTCGAAGTCCTCGATGAGGAGCGATGGCTGGCGGGTGGCTTTGACTCCAGCAGCTTGGAGTTCGCTGCTTCCCACCATGTGTGGCAGGGAGGAAAGCACGAAGCGGTCCGAGGAGTAGGCGCGATAATAATACCCGACGCCTTGGATGGGTTTGTCCAAGCCGTAGATCACATTGGCATAGACCCAGAGCGGTTTTTCGAGACCGCACAGCGGCAAATCAGCCTTCCAGGCTTTGCCGAGCTTTTTGGCGGGTGCGTAATACCAGAAGCGGTTTTTCGTGTTGGTGAAGTCCTCTTTCT
>JALQZP010000167.1 GCA_023258235.1 Terrimicrobiaceae bacterium
GGATGAGCTCGATCTCATAGCCTTCCGGAGCGTCTATGAAGGCGATCACGGAGCCATTCGAGCTGCGATGCGGGCCGTCACTTAACGGGTATCCAAGCGCGGCGGAGTGTTCTGCGAAGGCGGCAAGGTCTTCCACCTCGAATGCGAGGTGAGTGAGGTCCGGGCCGAGGACCACGGGTCCGCTTGCATCGTATTTGCAAATTTCAATCAGCTCATCGCTGCCCGGGGCTTTGAAAAAAACCAACTTCGAGCCGCGTCCGCTCTCGCTGCGGCGGACTTCTTCAAGGCCGAGAACATCCCTGTAAAAAGCAACGGTTTTATCAAGATCGGTGACGCGGTAGCGGGTGTGGAGCAGTTTTTTTACCATAAAATGGGATCGGTGTGTGGTGGCGAACGTGCTTGGGTTTTTGTGCGTGTGAGGATACGCGCTCCCAAAGCAGTAATTGATCAATAACCCGTATCACCTTCCAATCGCAAGCGGCGAAAAAGTGGATTTTTCCTTGCGGGCATTGGAAGCGGTGAGTAGGTTGCAAAAACGGAAGCGTAATCCGTGGTGATTTGCTTCTCCTACAAGGAAGGGTGGCTGAGTCCGGTTTAAGGCACTCGACTCGAAATCGAACGTAGGGTAACCTACCGCGGGTTCGAATCCCGCCCCTTCCGCCACTAATCCGCGAAGCGGATTCCAATGTCGCATCTAAGGGATGAAGAACCAAGCGAGTGGGGGCTCGCGCGGTAGATCAACTGAAAGTTGAGCCCGTAGGGCCGAGGCCCCAGGGGTGGGGCGAGTCAACATTTCCGAAGTTCGAGCGACGCGAAGCGTCACAGACTGCCGAAGGCAGCCCCGAAGGGGTTGAGGCCGGAGGCCGAAATCAATCCCGCCGTTAATTCGCAGTGTGGACTCATAAAAAAAGAATCCTTCGCTGTGACATCGTTCTTATCCTACCCCCCCTTGCGAGGCCTCATGTGGTGTCAAAGCTTTTGTAAATGATCGGTCAGCCAATTTATCGTTACAAAATATTTTCAGGTCACTTAGTGGGGTTACTTGTTGCCTGTTGCTGGAACTGGCTGCATGTTGCAATGCGTAAGTGTGCCACAGCATGAAGAGCATTTTTTCTTGAGGGTACCTGTTTTGAAGAAGGTCTCCGCGATCGATTCGCAATCGGAGCAAATCATCTTGTTGCTTTTGTCATGGGTGATCGGGGTTGTTTTTCCTGCTCGCATACAATCTGTTCTTTGGACGAGGACAGTTTTGCATTTGCTGCAGTAAATGCCGTTGTCGCACATTTGATGGGATGGTGTTTGACAGCCAACAAGCAATGTGGCGGCTGAAAGAAGTGATCCAAGGATGAGTCGTGTTTTCATGATGTGTGGAGTTGAATAACCGATCACACATTAGACGATCTGATGGGAGATGTAATGGGGGCTTCACCCCAATTTGGCGAGGGCGTGCTTGCTGCCGCTGTCACCAGCAGCGTGGTCCTTCGTAGAACCCGCGATAATGGCCTCCGTAGGGACGTCCGTAGTTGTGGAAACGACCTCGATAGGGTGAGTAGGGTTCGCAGTTTTGCCATCCCGCACCGATTATGGCAGGCCGGGTATAGTATCGTGGGCCTGAATACCAAGGTGTGTATGCGGGATAGGTGTAAGAGGTGTAAACAGGGACAGCGTACTCGGGTGTACTTAATCCCATGCTGTTTGTTAATGCGGAGTTTATTGATCCCGTGGGAGTGAGTTTGTGATCCCGTTGGTAGTTGCGGATGGCTTGGCTGGTCGAGGGGCCAACGGTTCCGTCGATCGGCCCTTGATAGTAGCCCTGTTTTGCCAAGACGGCTTGGACTGCGGATTCGAGTGACTGGGTGAGAGGATACCCGCCCCCATCCCAAGCGCATCCGATCAGGAGTAGGGAAGCGCAGAGCAGGAGTCCCAGTTTGGTTGATAATACAAAAAGCGTCCGCACGGTTGCATGATAGCCCTTCTTTAAATCCAAATCAACCCGGGGTGGAAACGCACTGTAAAAAGGTCTCTGTGGGCGGCCTTATTCGGACAAGAGGTTTTTGGGTCTTGGATCGCTTGGGTTCGAATCGGTTCGTGAGCCCGGGACTGGCACGGGCCGGTCGGAAAGAGACGGCAGGGTTTTTTCGGTTGCTATGGCTTCAGGTTGCGATTCTTCGCCCCCGAGTACAGAGACATGGCCATCAGGGGCCAATTTCAAGAATGGTTTGTGGCGAAGGGTTTGGTTGTAGGTCTTACGCTCCAGCACCTCGCCATTGAGTCCGATCACAGAATAAAGAAAGACCCTGGGCGCGACATTTTGGAGGATGTGTGGCTGATTTTGGGAGTCGAGAAGGATGTCCGGCACGCCAGAAGAAACAAGGCGGCCGAGGCGGTGGGTGCAAAAAACGGTTCCTGTTTTTGCTTCCTGAATGCGAATGTAGAGTTGGGAACTATTCGGCAATCGGTGGGTAAGGAGCGCGATATGGCGGATCGAGGCGGTTTTATTCTCAATCTGTGGAACGCCTACCGTCTTTTCGTAGACGACACGCCCTTCGGTGATTTCGACATTGAGGGGAGGGGAATTAAAATACCGGTCGAGCGAGCTGGAGTAAACTGAAGCTTGGATCCGATATCCCCCATATTCGGTGATCGGATAGAGTGGGGTAAGATTGATTGCGCGGGTGATCCTTTGGCCCGCCTCGAGCGTGACTGGGGCATCGGCGGATCTTCCGGGACGTGGGGCAATGGGGCGATTGTCGAGTGTTTCCACCTGAAATCCGAACCAGTGTATTCTCCCGCTGTCGGCGAGTTCCAGAGTGGTGCCCGAGAGGTTCGTGATGCTGACATTCACGATGAGTGGCTCATACGCGATATAAAGCGTCCGCTTGAGTGTGATATCGACCTGGAGTTGTGCGGAGGCGTATTGAAGCGTGAGTAAAACGAACGCAACGACGATTGCCAAACCAAAGGGGCTTGGTGGTCGCGGTGGGAATGGCTTCGACGGGCTCCGCCCGATCTCTGCAATTTTCATCATTGAGCCACGTCGCTGGCGGTGCGGAAGCCGAGAGCGTCATCGCTCTGGAGTTCGCTCAATTTCATGATGCGGCGGGTGAGATTATACTCGCGTGTTTTCCAGTTGCCGCCACGAATGACCGGATTTTTGGAGCCAGGTCTTTGGGGGTCTTCTGCGATGGTGGATGTCCATTCGGAGACGTTGCCCGCAGTTCCGAAAACGCCATAGCTGCTTTTATCTGTTTTTGGAAAATTGACGAGGCTGTAACGCTTGGCTCCGTCTTTTTCGCCGCCGGCTTTGGGATCGGGATTGGGCGTAAAATCGAGGCCGGTATTGGCCCATTCGGGTTTATTTTCATCGCCCCAAGGGTAAAGGCCTTTGCCTGTGCCGCGTGCTGCTTTTTCCCATTCCTGCTCGGTGGGGAGGCGTTGACCCTTCCACTTTGCATAGGCATAGGCATCAAACCAATCGACGCCGAAAACCGGCGAGTCCACCGTGAGCGGGGCATCGTGATACTTGCCCCATTTGCGGGCGCGTGTGTAGTAGCCCGGCATCGGGGGCCTGAGTTCGGTCATGTCTGCCCAATCTGCAGGGACGTGAGACTTTCCTTTGGGTTGCTGGGGATGATCGAAGGAAGCGGCTTTGTCCGGGTTTTTTGCAAGAAATTCCAGGAAAGCTGCATATTCGGCAATGGTGACTTCGTATTTGGAAATGTAAAAAGTCGGAAGCGTCATTGTCTCATCTTGGTATTTAAACTCTCCGGACGGGATTTCGATCATGGTTCCAAGATCTTTAATGGTCACGTCCGTTCGCGTCATGGCTTTATAGATCGCGAAGCAGGCAGCCATGGTCAGGGTGAGTGAAAGTGCGCTGCCGATCAGGATATTACGTCGATTTTTTTCCTTCGTTTCCACCACGGCTTTGCTCATGGCCAAACCTTGGGCTTGAATCTTTTTCGCATCCGCAGGCGCGGATTTTGGCATTTTGGAAGCGGCAAGATCGGCGACGGCCTTCCAGTTCGGAAGGGTGTCGGGTGCACTCGCCATCTTCGTTGCGACCTCCCGAGCGGGAGCAGATGCGGGAGAGTTGTCGATGGAAGCAAGAAGCATTTGACCAATCGCAGATATCTCTTCCTGAAGCGTGGGAGTGCCTTGGGGGGCGTCGCAGGCGATGTTGGAAATTTGGGGAGGTTGACCCGATTTGATGAGAATATGATTCGGCGTCCAAGCAAGGTGTGCGATTTTTTCCTTCTCAAAAAATTCGGCAACATCGGCAACCACCTTGATCG
>JALQZP010000168.1 GCA_023258235.1 Terrimicrobiaceae bacterium
ACTCTACATCGGTCCGACGAATCCGGATACTGGCAAACCTCTCATGACCGATGAGCTTTGGGACATCGTGGCCGAGGGTGCCAAGTGGGCCCGCGCGAACGAGGATGTCTTGGTCGATGCCCATTGGGTGGGCGGCGATCCAGGCAAAGGACAAGTCTATGGCGTGGCGGCGTGGAATCCTAAAAAAGCCACCCTCATGCTGCGCAATCCCTCCGACAAACCCCAGTCGATCGATATCGAACCGATCACGGCCTTCGAGGTGCCGCCGCATCAAAAAATCGAAACCTTCACCATGAAAAGCCCATGGGCGGATGAAGCGGATCAACCCGCCGTGACCCTCACGGCAGGAAAAGCCCACACTTTTCAACTCGAGCCATTCCAAGTCATCGTCTTAGAACGCAAATGAAGCTTCTTTTTTCGGCGCTCTCCCTTCTCTGCATTGCATCGGTCCAGGCCCTGCCGATCAAGGTCGCCTGCGTTGGCGACAGCGTTGCTTTTGGAACGGGGATTCCCGATCGCGAAACAAACAGCTACCCCGCCCAGCTTCAGAAAATTTTGGGCCAGAGATTTGAGGTGAGGAACTTTGCCTCCGAGAATGCGAGCATCAGCCCGGATCCTCCCGCGCCTTACATCGAAACTCCGCAATACAAAGAGGCGTTGAAATTTCTGCCGGATGTTGTCCTGATCCATCTGGGCACCTACGACACACTGCCACAGCCGTGGTCACAAAGCTGGAAATTTGGCATCGCCTACCAGGAGATGATATCCCAATTCCGGGCGCTGCCGAGCAAGCCCGTAATCTGGATGGTCAAACCCGTGCCGGCTTTTAAAAGTGCGGACAAGGGGATCAACGCCACGATCCTCGAAGAGGAAATCCTCCCCCTCCTTGAAGGCATTGCCGCCAAGGCCGAGGCCCCGGTCATTGACCTGCATACGCCTTTCCGCAAGCGCCCCGAGCTTTTTCCGGATGGCATTCTCCCCAATGCGGATGGAGCCGCAGAGATAGCAAAAATCATCGCCCCTCAGCTGGAGAAATACCGCGACCAGGCACCGCCGCCGCCTGCCCGGGCGAGCTATCCCCCGGCGCAAAATGGAGTGATCTGGGACGATGCGGCTGCCACTTTCTGGGAGGATGCCTACCCTGTCGGCAATGGTCGCTTGGGTGCCATGCCTTTCGGGGCTTTTCCCAAGGAACGCATCCTTCTCAATGAGGAGACGATCTGGGCCAATCACGGGCGAATGTATGAAGAGGAAAACGCCTTCCTGCACCTTGAGAAAATCCGCGAACTGGAGGCAGCCGGCGACTACAAGGGCGCTGACGAGTATTTCAAGGAGCATCTTTCCAACAAAGGCAGCCCTCCGAAAAGCCCCTACAGCTACCAACCCGCAGGCTGGCTGAAACTTCACTATCTCAATACTGCCGAGCTTGTTTCGACCCACCGCGCCCTTGATATCCGAACCGGAATCGCGACTTCCACCTACAAACTGAGCGATGGCAACACCATCACTCAAGAAGTCTTTGCCTCCAGCCCAGATGATGTGGTCGTCATCTCGATCAAGTCCACGAAACCCATCGATCTCACGGCGGGCATGGATGGCGCGACACTCCAAGGCGGCGACCTTGTGCTTGTGGGGAAAGCGGATGGAGTCCTCGGGACAAAATTTACCAACTGCCTTCGCGCCTCCCTTTTGCCGTCAGGCCCATCGGCAAATCCCAGCGCTCTTGAGTTTAAGCAAATCAGCGAGATCACATTCCAACTCGCTATTGCGACCGATTTCAATCGCCAAGACTCCGCCCAACCACTCCCAGAGGGCTGGAAGTCCAAGACGGCCAACACCTTAGATAAGCTCAAGGACTAGCCGCTGGCCAAGATTCGAGCCGACGCCATTGCGGACCTTCAGAAATACTTGAACCGCGTTCAATTCGACATCGGAAAGACAAGTGATGACATCCTTTCCCTGCCCACCAAGGACCGGCTCCAGCGCATCAAAGACGGCAACCATGACGATCCCGACCTCATGGAAACCTACTTCCAGTTTGGCCGCTACCTGCTCATCGCCTCCTCCCAACCCGGCTGCCTGCCAGCCAATCTGCAAGGCAAGTGGAATCCCTACGCGAGACCGCCATGGGCTTCCGACTACCACCTGAACATCAACCTCCAGATGAATTACTGGCTCGCGGAAACTTGCAACCTCGCCGAGCTTCACCAGCCATTTTTCGACCTCATCCGCATGTATCAACCAAACGGGAAAGATCTCGCCCGTCGCCTTGGCATGAAGGGCTGGTGCATGGGCCACTCGACCGATGTGTGGGGCAACGCGCGCTCGATGGGCGTTGCCCCGATGTGGGCGGCAACCTATCTCGGCGGGCAATGGATGGCCTTCCACATCCTCGACCACTATCGCTTCAACCGCGATCCCGAGTTTCTCCGGGAAAACTGGGACATCCTCACCGCATCCACCGAATTTTGTGAATCCTACCTCATTTCCGGCCCGGACGGCACCCTCATGGCCCGCCCCGCCTCATCGCCGGAGAACATGTTTTTCTACACCGATTCAGATGGCGTGAAACAACGAGCCGCACTCAGCGCAGGGACGACGGTCGAGCAGTTCATGATTCTTCAAGTCTTCAACGACTACCTCGAAGCCGCCGAGGTGCTTGGAAAAATGGACGCCCCCCTCGTGAAGCGCATCCTGGAGCTTCTCCCGAAAATCTACCGCCCGAAAGTGGCCGACGATGGCCGCCTGATGGAGTGGCGCCTGCCGTTTGAAGAAGTCCATCGCGGCCACCGCCACATTTCACATGTTATCGGCGCGTATCCCGGCAATGTCATCAACCTCGACACCGACCCCGCCATGCGCGATGCGGTAATCAAATCCGTCGAAGGCCGCTTGGCCCATGGCGGTGCGGGCACGGGGTGGAGCCGGGCTTGGACGATTGGCATGTTCGCGCGGTTCTCGGACGGCGAAAAAGCCTACGAAAACTTCCACGCGATCCTCGCGAAATCCACCCTCGACAACCTCTGGGATTGGCACCCGCCGTTTCAAATCGACGGCAACTTCGGCGCGACCGCCGCCCTCGCGGAAATGCTCCTCCACAGCCACAATGGCGAAATCAAACTCCTCCCCGCCGTCCCTTCCAGATGGAAAAATATTTCGGTCAAAGGCCTGCGCGCCCGTGGCGATTACAAGGTCGACATCACTCGCGTCGAGGGCGAACCGGCCACAGCAACGATCCACACCGGAAAACAAAGCTCGGGCGAAATCCGAGTCGTGTATCAGAACAAATCCCAAACCCTCCAGATCGAGCCGGGCAAATCGGCCACCCTAAAGCTCAATGACTGAAACATGATCAAACGCATCTCCATACAAAAAGGAACGAAGTCTCATTGGTTGAAAAAAATCACGGGCAGTGGCCCATTTTTTCACTCAGCCCGTCTCTGTTTTTGCCTCGTGGCTCTGACGGGTTTGAACGCACTGGCTCAGACCAAACCCGATCCTTTCTATGGCGATCCCCTCTCGGCAAATCCTCCCCAAACGATTGAGGCGCTTTGGGCCGGAATCGATATGCGGGCGGAGCCCCTGGATGTGCTCGTTCTGAAAGAGTGGGAGCAGGACGGCGTGGTTTTGAAGGTGCTGCGGTATCGCGTTGGGATTTTCAAAGGCCACAAAGCGAACATGGCGGCGGTCTACGGATTCCCCAAAGGCGGAGCCAAACTGCCCGGTCTGGTGCAGATTCACGGCGGCGGCCAGTTTGCCCAATACGAAGCCGTCCTCACCAACGCCAAGCGCGGCTACGCCACGATCTCGATCGCCTGGGCGGGAAGGATCGCGGCGCCCGGCTACCATGTGGATCCGCCTCGAGTGAAACTTTTCTGGGAGGGGAAAACCAAGGATCCGAATTTCAAGATCACCACGGAGTGGGGAGTGCTGGATGCCTACCATTCCCCGACTCGGTATCCCTCGACCGACTTCAATGGACTGAAGCCATCGGCGTGGACCCTGGACTCCATCGAATCACCCCGCAACAGCCCTTGGTTCCTTTGTGCCTTTGGAGCGAGGCGGGCGCTGACTTTTCTTGAACAACAACCGGAAGTGGATGCCAACCGACTCGGGGTTTACGGCCACTCGATGGGCGGGAAAATCTCCGTGCTCACTGCCGGAACCGACGAGCGAGTCAAAGCCGTCGTCCCCTCCTGCGGCGGCATCAGCGACCGTCAAAATGACAGTGCT
>JALQZP010000169.1 GCA_023258235.1 Terrimicrobiaceae bacterium
GGAAACGGTAGTTCAAACCGTCCTCCCCTTTTCGTGCAAAATACATCTGTGGAATCGGAATATTCTCCCGCTCGATGTAGCGCCAGATATCGACTTCCGTCCAATCCAGAAGGGGCTGAACGCGGATGTGCTCACCGGGTTCCAACGCCGTGGTGAATTGATTCCAAAACTCCGGCGGTTGGTCTTTGTAGTCCCACTCGAACTCGGCGTTACGCGGCGAAAAATAACGCTCCTTCGCCCGCGTCGGATCTTCATCACGACGAATGCCGGTGATGAGGGCATCGAATTTTCGCTCGGCCATGATTTGCTGAAGGGCGACTGTCTTCAACTCGTGCGTGACCGTAACGGGATCGTGCGTCTCGTAACCGATCGAAGTCGTGTAGGAACCTGTGCCGGCACGGGCGTCCTCGTTGATCTTGACGATCAAATCCAGTTTGTATTTTTCGACCGCCCACTCGCGAAATTCCAGCATCTCGGGAAACTCATACGTCGTATCAATGTGCAGCAACGGATAAGGAATGTGACCGCAAAATGCTTTTTTCGATAGCCAGATCAGGACATTGGAGTCCTTGCCCATGCTCCATGGCATACAGAGGTTGGAAAAGCTATGGTAGGCTTCACGAAGAATGTAGATGCTTTGCGATTCGAGTTTATCAAGATGATCCATGACGAGCCCTCCATTTAAAACGATGGACATCTCCCCTTGCCAACGAAAAAATCAAAATATGACACAAACATTGCAGCCCACCTCGATTCAAAAGATCGGAACCGATCTCGCCATCGCGTGGAATGATGGAAACGAAACCTACTTGCCGCTCGAATCGGTTCGCCGCCACTGCCCTTGCGCGACTTGCGGTGGCGAGCCGGATGTAATGGGGAACATTGAGCGCCCCAAGGTCACTTACAGCACAGGCAGTTTCGATCTCGCATCGTGGCAGATCATTGGCGGCTACGCCATACAGCCCCGCTGGAGCGATGGACACAGCACGGGCATCTACTCTTACAAATACCTCCTCCGCCTCGCCCAAGTCGGCATTTGATTTTACATATCCAGCAATGAAAACGGATTTGAACTTGCAAGACCTAAGAGTCGACTATGGACGGGATCCACTCCGCGAAGAAGCTATCAATCCCGACCCTCTTGAGCAATTTCGCCAGTGGTTTCAGGAGGCTTCCGATGCAGGAATCGCTGAACCCAACGCCATGTCGCTCGCGACGTCGGATTCCTCCGGCCGCATCGCCTGCCGCACCGTCCTGTTGAAAGGATTTGATGAACGTGGATTTGTGTTTTTTACAAACTACGGCAGTCGCAAGGCCACGCATCTCGCCGAAAATCCCCGCGCCGCAATCCTGTTTCCTTGGATCACCATCGAGCGCCAAGTCGAAGTCACAGGCCTTGTCAAAAAAATCTCCAAAGAAGAATCGCTTGCCTATTTCTTGAGCCGCCCGACGGGAAGCCAACTTGGCGCTTGGGTCTCGGAGCAAAGCAGCGTAATCCCATCGCGCGACTTCCTGCTAAACCGGTTCGCAGAAATGAAAGCGCGCTTTTCCAGCGCCCCGATTCCTAAACCCGATTTCTGGGGCGGATACTGCCTAGAACCCGAAACCATCGAATTCTGGCAAGGTGGTCACGACCGGCTCCACGACCGCTTCCGATACACACAAAAAAACCGCACGTGGTCACACGTGCGGCTTTCACCGTAAAGTCTCGTTCACTTCCCCTGCCTACTCGGCTTTGGGCTTTTTTAAGCCGCTCGCCTGTTACCTCAATACAAAAAACCAAACAGCCAAAGGGGAATCCTCTGCATCGATCCAATAGGCAGATCATCAAGCGCCAGATAAGCATTATCTTTTCCACTAATCTGTTCTTGCCCCTTATTTTTGCCACCCACCTCGATAGTAAATTTACCATCCACCAAAAAATCGGCACTTCCGCCTGATGACACCGAATGCATTGCAGAAACAATCCTGCAAAAAAACGTCTCCCTGATTGATCCCAAGTCGGGCTCTCCGGATGCCGCAAGCGCGTGGGCGATATTAGGATCACCCAGATAAATTCGATCCGGCTTTTCCATCGACCTCAACGCCTTTCCTTGTTTCGAAATCGCCATAACGAGTCCGGCCTCTTGCAAGCATTGCAGGTAATCCTTGAGCGTCCGATCGTCAGCGATGCCTAACAATCCCCTTAGCTTCTTCAGATCTGGCGTAAAAGGCACATTCGCCGCCAAGGCCGATAAAAGCCTCTTGATTCGTGATACAGTGTTGCCCGTCATCGAGGGATGGATCGCGAGAAGATCACTTTCGATCACCGCATGAATGCTCTGCTCCAAAGCGATCAGGAATGATTTTTTGTCTTTGAATTGGAGAAAGAAAGGATAGTACCCGTGAGCAAGATAATCCCGAAACTCAGCGAGAACATGCAACTCACTATTGAGCAGTTTTTTAACAATTTGAGGCGCCTCCACTTCATGGCCAGCAAGAATTTGATGGAGAGCCAACGAATTTAACTGCACCCCACGCCTAATGGCTAGGTATTCCCGAAACGAGAGCCCCTCCAACCGCTGAACCAAGACCCTGCGGCTCAGATCGTGGCTCCCTTTGTGAAGTTGCAGCATCGAGCTGCCGGAGGCCACCACTCTGAGGTTCGGAAATGAATCGATGATACTTTTAAGATCGCGCGACCAAGTGGAGCTTTTATGAACCTCATCCACACAAAGCAATTCCCCACCTTCATTTGCGAAATCCGTCGCAATCTCATGGATGGCCTTTTGAGCAACGACAAAATGATCAACCGGCAAGTAAAGGCATCGCCTAGAGGAGAGATAGTCAGGATATTGATCCACCAAATGCTGAACCAAACAGGTCGTTTTGCCCACCCCTCGCTGACCAGTCAACATGGTGCAAGTTGATGAAAAAGGGTCATTCCCCATCAAATATCGGCGAAAGGGACGATGATTCTGCATCAGCATTTGCCGACTTAGCTCAAAGAGTTGGGAAATCATTTTTAATTGGAACGCAATCCATTTCTATAAGGTTTAGAATGGAATGCAATCCATTTTTTGATCAAGAAATTTTTTTGCGATAAGCATCTAGGCCTGATCCCTCGACACTATACCAGTTACGAGCCACCGCTGTCACACTGAGTTCGGATAATGCAATTGAGGATCAGTCATTTTAAAAAATCAAGGCACCAGCAACTCACTCACGTAAATCAAGCTGCCTTCCCAAAAGCCGACTCGCTGCTGCAACATCGCTACTGTTCCCTATGCGTCCTCGTCCAATAAGCAATCATGAGATATCCGAATAAAAAGGGATACAGCGTGATCAGCGTAATGTCCCTCCCGAGATTGAAAGTCAACACGCAACCAATAAAGAAAAGCAGCATTCGCCCCATCTTCTCCCCCATCAAGTCCTGACGTGCCAAAATGGCTACCCAGAAAGCCATGAGAAAAGCCGCAGCCAACACGCCGAAAAACGTTCCAAAATTCACCACCCCCTGCCCGATCATTCCAGTGGAAATGGTAGCACCCACACCGGCACCTGCACCAGACGCATCTCCAAAGGATTGACCTCGCGCGATAGCGTAATCGATTCCGATGGTCGGCTTATCCGGCCAGATCGCTCGAGGGATGGGATTTACCAGCTCTGCAAAATAACGCCCACCATTGTTAGACCCACTGTCTGACCGCGTGATCCTCTGGACGAGGCTGAGCACGGAGGCCACGGGCGAGGTGCAGGTGGTGTGGGAAGTCTCCAGTCGGCCGGACTTCACCAGCATCGTGCGTTCAGGTTCGACCGCAACGTCGGCGGCCCGAGACATGACGGTCAAGGTGGACGTGACTGGCCTCTCGCCTGCCACGAGCTACTGGTACCGGTTCCAGGCCAATGGCAATGTGTCTCCCGCTGGGCGCACGCGCACGCTGCCCACCGGCAGCGTGGCCCAAGTGCGGCTGGCGGTTTTCAGCTGTGCGAATCACCCCGCGGGCTATTTCAACGCCTACGCCGATGCCGCCGCTCGCACGGACCTGGATGCCACGGTGCACCTGGGCGATTACATCTATGAATACGGTGCAGGCGGTTACGCAACGCAATCGGCTGCTGCAATGGGCCGGGCTCCTCAGCCCGCCACCGAGATTCTGAGTTTGTCCGATTACCGCGCTCGCCATGCGCAGTACAAGACCGATCCTGATCTCCAAGCGCTGCACGCCGCCGCACCCATGATTGCGGT
>JALQZP010000016.1 GCA_023258235.1 Terrimicrobiaceae bacterium
CGTCAAACACATCCCGCCGCCACCTGCGCCAACTGTGGATTTTTTCCGCATGTTGGTATCGAACCTCGATTACAGCGACTACCTGGGCCGTATCGCCTATGGTCGCATCATCAGCGGCTCTGTGAAGCTGGGTCAAAACATTGTTTGCATTCACCAAGGCGGAAACAAAGAAAAAGGAAAAGTCACCGCCATTTTCTCACACGAGGGTCTTGAAAAAGTCCAAGTCGAAGAAGCTTCGGCAGGCGACATTGTCGGCATCAGCGGGTTCGAGGAGGTTTTCATCGGAGAGACGCTCACGGATACCGAAGAGCGCGAGGCCCTGCCTTTCGTGGAGATCGATCCCCCTACGATTTCGATGAAGATTTGTGTGAACGACTCGCCGCTCGCGGGCCGCGAGGGCAAGCTGCTCACCGCCCGTCAGATCCGCGACCGTCTCATCAAGGAGACCCGCGGCAACGTGTCGATCATGGTCAACGACACCGATGTGGCCGGTCACTTTGACGTGAAGGCCCGTGGCGAAATGCAAATCGCCGTTCTTGTCGAGCAAATGCGCCGCGAGGGCTTCGAGCTTCTCGTCTCGCGTCCCGAGGTCATCTTCAAGCGTGCGGAGGATGGCTCTGTCCTCGAGCCGCTCGAGTCTCTCTACGTCGATGTTCCTTCCGAAAATCTCGGCGACATCCTTCAGTCCCTTGCCGGTCGCAAAGCCGAGATCGTTGATATGGTTCACAACCCTCACAGCGTTCTCATTCAAGCCGTCATACCAACACGCGGGTTGATCGGATTCGAGACGGATCTGGTCAACGTGACCAAAGGCCATGGCATCGCGAGCCATCTCTTCAAGGAATACGGTCCTCACAAGGGCGAGATCCCGAGCCGTGGCAACGGAGTGCTTGTCTCCATGGAGGCTGGCACCAGCATGGCCTACGCCCTTGCCTCGATTCAAGAACGCGGTCGTCTCTTCATTGGTGCCCAAGAGGAAATTTATGAAGGCATGATCATCGGGGAAAATTCCCGTCCGGACGACATGCCGGTAAATCCCTGCAAGGCCAAAAAATTGACGAACATGCGCAGTCAAGGTGACGGAAAGGGCATATCACTCGCGCCTCCGATCGAGATGAGTCTCGAGCGTTCCTTGGAATACATCGCTCCCGATGAATACGTCGAAGCGACACCCAAGTCCCTGCGCCTTCGCAAAAAAATCCTCGATGCCAACGCCCGCAAGCGCGCGGAGAAATCCGCCGCCATCTTCGCGTAGGCGCGGATGGCCCAACCGGTAGTTCCGCCTTTGATCGCCTCGCCTCGCCGGCGGGGCGGTCAGGTGTACTTGACGACTTCCTCGATGGTCGAAAGGCCTTCGTAAATCGATCGGAGCCCATCCTCGCGGAGGGTGATCATTCCGAGCTCGATCGCTTTTTGGCGAATGAGAATGCCGGGAGCGCGATTGTTGATCATTTCGCGAATCGGATCGGAGATCTTGAGAAGTTCGTAAATGCCCTTACGGCCCTTGTATCCCGTATGGTTGCAGTTCTCGCAACCCTTCCCATAGTAAAAACTCTTGTCGCCGATGTCGTGGATACTCAGTCCGAGGGATGCGAGCACCTGTTCGCTGGGCTCGTAGGCGGTGCGGCAGGTGGTGCAGATTTTTCGGATGAGGCGTTGGGCGAGCACGCACTCCAGAGAGGCGGAAATCAGAAACGGCTCGATGCCCATATCCATGAGGCGCGTCACCGCCCCGGTGGAATCGTTTGTGTGCAGCGTGGTGAAAACAAGGTGGCCGGTGAGCGAGGCTTGGATGGCGATCTGGGCGGTCTCCATATCGCGGGTTTCGCCGATCAGGATGCGATCGGGATCCTGACGCAGGAAGGCGCGAAGAACGCGGGAAAAAGTGAGTCCGATCGAGTCGTTGATGGGAACCTGAATGATGCCGTCGATTTCGTATTCCACGGGGTCTTCCGCAGTCAGGAGCTTGGAGTCGATGGTGTTGATTTTCCGGAGGCAGGAATAAAGAGTCGTCGTTTTTCCGGAACCGGTCGGGCCCGTAACGATGAAAATGCCGTTGGGCTTTTCGATCACCTCAAGAATGTAATCGATCGTTTCGGGTGGCATTCCGAGCGTTTCCAAATCGAGATTCACGCTCGAACGGTCGAGCACGCGAAGCACAACGCTCTCGCCGAACGCGGTGGGCAGCGTGGATACGCGGAGGTCGACCTGGCGGCCATTGATGGTTCGCTGGATTCGGCCGTCTTGGGGCAGGCGACGCTCGGCGATGTTGAGGTTCGACATCACCTTCACGCGCGAAATCACGGGCAGGGCAAGTCGGAACGGGGGTGGATCCATTTCGTAAAGCGCGCCATCCACTCGATAGCGGATTTTGAATTCCGTCTCAAAGGGCTCGAAGTGAATATCACTCGCCCTCGCAGCGATAGCCTTGTCGAGGATGAGGTCCACATACTTGATGATCGGGGCCGCATTGGCTTCCGCTGTGACCGCTTGCAGGTTGAAGGCGTCCTCTTGGTTTTGATCGACGGTGATATCGTGACCGACATCGAGTTGGGCGAGGATTTCGTTGATGCTCGAATCTTCGGATCCATAATTCTCGCGAATCAGATTCCGAACGCGCGAAGGAAAAGAAACGACCTGAACAATCTCTCGCCCGAGCGCGAAGCGGATGTCCTCGATCGGGCGTGGATTCAGAGGATCGATGAGTGCCACAAAAATAGTGTTCCCTGAAGCGGCTACGGGAAGAACACCGTGAAGGCGGGCCAGTCCCGAGGGAATGAGGCTTAATGTCGTTGCGTCGGGATGGAACTCTTGCAGGCTGTAGGCCTCGGCTCCCAGCGATTCGGCCAGGACATGTTCAAATCCACCTTCGTCGACAATCTGCGCATCCAAAATCTCTTGTTCGATCGGCTTGTGCTCGGTCTGCGACAGGTGAACGAGTTGCTCTGCGGTCTCCGGGGTGATGAGTCCGCGTTCCAGGAAAATATCGGTGACATGACGGGCATCCATGGTGATTTACTCGAGATCCGACATGGTGGTGCTGATGACTTCGTCGGCGGTGGTCATGCCGGAGAGAACCTTGCGGACGCCGTCCTCGCGCAGGGTTCGCATACCTAGCTCTCTGGCGCGTTGGCGGAGGGCTATGGTGGAGGCGTTGTTGTTGATCATGTTTCTCACCTCGTCATCGACAAGGAACATTTCAAAGATGCCCATACGCCCGCGAAAGCCTTTGCCGCGACACTTGTCGCATCCGATGGGCCGCATGACACTCGCCTGCTTGAGCATGCCGGGTTCGATCTGAAGTGCGCTCATCTCGTATTCGGTGAGTTCGCCGGCCGCCCTGCAATACGTGCAAAGCTTTCGGACCAATCTTTGAGCCACGACGGCCCGTACCGAACTGGAAACAAGGAATGGCTTGATCCCGATATCCACCAAACGCGCAATCGCGCTAGGGGCGTCATTGGTATGAAGGGTTGAGAGAACCAGGTGGCCGGTGAGCGACGCATTAACGGCGATGCTGGCCGTTTCGTAATCGCGGATCTCACCGATCATGATAATATTCGGTGCCTGGCGCAGCATCGACCTCAGCGCCGCGGGGAACGTCATGCCGATGCTGGCGTTGACGGGCACTTGGTTTATGCCGTTCATCTGATACTCGACCGGATCCTCGACCGTGATGAGTTTGCGGTCCGGCTTGTTCATGTAGTTCAGACAACCGTAGAGGGTGGTTGTTTTTCCGGATCCAGTGGGGCCTGTGACAAGGATGATGCCGTCGGGAAGGCTGATGCATTGCTCGAACTTGGCCTGATCGTCCGAGAGAAATCCCAAATCCGGAAGCCCCAGCATGAGCGAGGTTTTGTCCAAAATTCGCATCACAACGCTCTCGCCATGAACCGTCGGGATTGTTGAAACGCGAAGGTCCACCGATTTGTCGCCGAGACGGATCTGGATGCGACCGTCCTGGGGCAGTCGCCTCTCGGCTATGCTCATCGAGCGGGACATGATTTTGAGTCGGCTGACGATGGCGGAATGCAGGCGTTTCGGCGGGGCTTGCATTTCCTGAAGAACACCATCAATGCGAAAGCGCACGCGGAGCTTGGTTTCAAGGGGCTCGATGTGGATGTCGCTGGCCCGGTTCGTATAGGCTTCGAGTAAGAGAAGGGAAACGAGTTTGATGATCGGGGCATCCCCTTCGGTAGCTTCCTCATCGTCCTCATCCGTCTTGGATTGAGAGCCCTCACTCGGAGCCATTCCCTTGAGGAGGGACGAGGCTGCGTCATCGGCATCCCCGTAATATTTTAAAATCAGCTTTCTGACCGCTTCGTGGGTTGAGCAGACAAACTCGATCTCGCGGCGCAATTTGTAAGTGAGCCCGTCCATGTTATGCATGGCCATGGGATCACTGAGTGCGATAATGAGAATTCCATCACGCACGCCAATCGGAATCGCCTGGTAACGGCGGGCGTCATCGGCATCAAGAAGATCAATGAGTTTGCGATCGACCTGGATGTTTGCCAGATCGACAAATTCCATGCTGTTCTGCGCGGCCAGCGTGCGAGCGATATCATCCTCGGTGATGACTCCGGTGTGGACGAGAGTTGAAAGAAGTCCTTCGGGTTGGATGTTTGCGCGGGCATTCTCGACTTGAGCGCGGGTGACCATTCCAAGGTCGCGTAGGATTTCAACTATGTAATCGTCGTTCTGTGACACGAATAAATTAGAGCAGTCTTTTAATTAAAGCGAGGGGAAGGGCAAGTCAACGCAAGGTGTGTCGACATACTACGACGGGGAGGGCGTGGTGGCGATAGCCAGAAGAGCGAGATGGCGTCCGGTGCGTCCCTTCTCGCGGCGATAAGAATAATAAGCGGCGGGATTCGATGCGGTGCAATATCCGCGGTCGTGGATTTCCGTCAACCCGGCGGACTTTGCCTGAGCCCGGATATTCGCTGCAAAATCCACTTCATAGTGTGGGGGCCGGATGCAGGGAGAGATTTGCATGATAATGTCCCCGGGGGCGGCGCCGCAGGTGGCGCACAGGGTTTGGATGGTTCGAGTGACGATGCCGAGCTCGGTGCCCTTGCGTCCCGAGTGGGCCAGGGCGATGCCCCGTCCGTGCCTGTCCGCAAGATAGACGGCGGCACAATCAGCGACGTAAATGCCGAGGCAAAGGCCGGCTTCGGTTGTGACAAGGGCATCACAGTCGGGCACAGGAAAAGAGGTTTCCTTCGTCACGATCCGCACATGGGCGCTGTGGACTTGTTCGGCTTGCGCGAGTGGCATGCCTGCGAATCCGGCGCTGTCCATCGTGGCCAGATGGATCGACTTCAGGCGCTCCAGGGCGACCTGCCGGTCGGCTTGCACATCGATATCCGGTGCGCGTTGGATGAAGGCCGCACGGATTGTTGGCAAATCGAGACCGGGGAACGTTTCAAAGGGACAGGGATTATCGGCCATTGAGGCGATCGAATTTCCGAAGCTAGTTTCCCTTGATCGATTTGGGAGGCGGGGTGCTTTGGGCTTTGGGAGCGGGCGTTGGAGTGGCCTCAAGGATGGGCTTGATCGGGTCGCTCTTCCGTAAAGCGCGCGGCAGCTTGGGTTGGGGGCGATCCGGATTGTTGAGATTTTTAAAGCGCTTGGCTTCGGGGCGGGTGAGGGGATCATCGAAAAACTCCTCATATCGGGTGTCGACGGAAAGCGCGCGCTCGTATTCCGCCATACCCTTGATGTAGCTGAAATAGGCCTGAAGCAGAAAAGTCTGCGACTGCAGGAGGGATGTTTGTTGATTGAGCACATCCAACTGTGTGCCGGCTCCGGCGTCGAGGCGTTCCTGTGAAAGCCTCAGAGCTTCCACGCCCTGAACGACACTGGCTTCTTGGCTGTCCACGGTTTCCTTCGCCTCCAAAAGGTTGGAAATGGCCTGCTGCACTTGGAGGATGACCTCCCGGACTCCGTTGTCGTAGTTGATTTTTGACGAGTCGAGTTGGGCTTTCGCTTGCTTCACATTTCCATAGGTCAAGAGGCCGTCCCATAAGGCCCAACTGCCGTTGATTCCCAAAAACCAGCCTGACACCACGTTGGTGAGCTTCGATGTCATCATGTCGCTCGTGTTGGTTTGCGCGGCGCGAGCCTTGATCACCGGCAGATAGCCCGCCACCTGTTCGTTGACTTTGGCGGCAGTGGCAAGAATGCTTTGGCGTTGAGCTTTCAGGCCGGGATTGCGGGCCACGGCGATCCGGATCGAGTCGTCGGGATTGAGGGTGCGGGGCTTGTAGTCGAGCTTGCCCACGATATTGAAAGGCACCTCGCTGGGAAATCCTGGGGGGTAATCCATTCCAAGCAACCGAACGAGCCTATACATGGAAACACGGTAGTTGTTCTGGGCTTGGATGAGTGGCGGCTTCGCGTTGGCCAAAGCAACCTCGGCCTGAAGCACGTTGAAACGCGGTACAGTGCCTGCCTCGTAGCGGTTCCGCTGGTCCTTCAGTTGTTCGGTGAGGAGATCCACGGATTGTTGGTTCGCGATGATAAGCGCCCGGTTGAGAACGATCTCGGAAAAGTTGATTTTCACCTCGGAGATCACTTGGTCGATGGTGGCTCGAAGCTCGAAATAGGAACCATGCTCGCTGGCGATCGCCGAACGGATGCGGGAAATGGTGGCTCCGCCGTCATAGAGAAGTTGATTGAACTCGAGGTTGATATTCCACACTTGGTTGTTGACGTCCGCATTGGCGACTTCGATCTGGTTCAACTCGCGCGTTGTGTAACCGTAATCGGAAGTGAGTGAAATCTGGGGACTGATTTTGGAGCGCACGCTGATCATCTGTCCGGAGGTGAGGTTGAGTTTTTGAACCCCGTCGAGGATGTCGGGATTTTTCTTCAGCGCCAATTTGATGGCATCCTCCAATTTCATGTCAGGCACCTTGGGGTTGCGTTGTTTGGCGATGAGCGCATCGAGTTGTTTGTAAAACTCGGTTACCGCCATTTCCTTTGTCATCGCCGCCTTGCCGCTCTCTTGAAGGGTCTGTGTTTCCGCGCCGGGTGGGAGAGGTTCGGGTGCCTGGGCGGGTACGGGCGGAGCCTCCTCACCTTGGACTTGAGGCAACTCGGGAAGGGCAGGGGCGGGAGGTATGGCGGGCAGTGGTTGTGGCAAGGTGCCATCGGGAAGCGGAGTGGGTGAAGCCGTGGCCGGGGCACCGGTGCTCACTGGAGCAAGCGGAAGAGGCGTGAACTGCGGCAGTGGTGGCGGCGTTGGAAGGTCTTTAAACTCCGGGCTCGGTGTCGGCGATTGCGCCAACAACGCCGGAGTGGTCAAAAACAAAAAAGCGGCAAGGCTGCGGATATCTCTCGGGAGCATGGGAAATGTGGTAGTTGTTTTACTAATCTGCTAGCGACATTAGACAACGAATGGCAGGTGAAAAGAATTTTGAGTAAAAATGCCCTCTCTCACGATGATAGGCATGTCTATGGTACGGGGGCGGTCACGGTTGGGCGGGGCAGGTAAACCTTGTCCCCGACACGGGGATCGCCACTGATAATATCCGCGATCAAAAAAGGGGGATTTTTGAGTGCTGTCATCCGCAAAACCCCGGTTTCCTCCGTGTCACGAATACAGAGATATTTTTCGTCCGCGATGGCTCCCGACGCTCCCTGCACCTGAATGAGCGCAAACCGATCCTCCTCATTGACCAACCGAATGACGCCAGTCCAATCAATCGGCGTGGCCGATGGCGGCGGCGGGGTCCTCTTGGGAAATTTCAACCAGGACAGCCAATGAATCGGAGTTTTCTCCGCAGCGGCCTCGGACTTTGGCTTGGCTGCGAACGCCTCTTTTTTCGGAGTGGCGCAACCGGCGATCGCGAGTGCCGCAAAAAGGGCCGTGAAAAATACCGGGATTTGCAGAAGGAATGACCTGCTCGACTTCGTTTGGCGAAAGGAAAGCTGGGGGGGATGAAAATCCGGAATTGGCATTTGATGAACTTCAGATGTGAATACGTTCCATGATGGGAATGGGCAAGCCATGACAGCGGAGATCGAGGAGTTTCTTATGTATCTCGCCACCGAGCGGGGGCTCTCGGCGAACTATCAACTCTCCGTTCAGCGCTCGCTGGAGGGGTTTTGCGATTGGATACAAAAAAATACCCCGGCTAAGGATTGGCGGTCCGTGGAACCCCAGCAGATCACTGACTTTTTGGTTTTTCGCAAAAGGTCCGGGCTCATGGCATCCTCGGTGCGCCTTGAAGCCGTGGCGGTGCGCATTTTTTTTCGCTTTCTGGCCTCGCGACACAAGTGGCCCGAAAATCCCGCTGAAACACTCACATTGCCGCGTCCGGAAAAATCCCTGCCGGAAACCATGAACGCCCCCGATGTGCTCAAGCTTCTGGAGAGCGTGAGGGCGGAAGATCCGCTCGGGCTACGCGACCGGGCGATGTTGGAACTTCTCTATTCCAGCGGCCTCCGGGTCTCGGAGCTTTGTTCCGCGAGATTGGAAAATATCGAACTCGAGGCCGGCTTCATTCGCATCACGGGCAAGGGAAACAAAACGCGCCTCGTGCCGGTGGGGGCCCCGGCGAGGGATGCGATTCGCTTGTATCTGGAGAAAGAGCGGCCCGGACTGGTATCGCGCCGGAGCGGGGCGGAGATCTTTCTATCCGTTCGCGGACGCAAGCTCACACCGGAGAGGATCCAGCAGCTGATAAAAAAATACGCCGCCCGCGCCGGGTTGGAGATCCATGTCTATCCCCACCTCATGCGTCACAGTTTTGCCACGCACCTGCTCGGTGGCGGAGCCGATCTCCGCATCATTCAGGAGCTTCTCGGCCATGCGGACATCTCGACCACGCAGGTTTATACCCATGTCGAAAAAAGCGGTCTGGCCGCCGTGATCAAAAAATTCCACCCCCGGGCTTGAATCCCCACGGCGAATCGCCCCAGCATGTTCGCCATGCTCATCGACACTCACGCCCATCTTGATTATCCGGACTTTCAAAGCGATCTCCCGGCCGTGATCGAGGCAGCGAGATTGGCCGGCGTCACCCGCATCATCACTATCGGCACGGGTGTCGAGAGCAGTCGCCGGGCGGTGGCGCTCGCTGAAAAATACGAATCCATTTATGCCGTCGTGGGATTGCACCCCACCAATGTGAGCGACGAGAGCGGCGACTGGCTCCCCGCGCTTCGCGAGTTGGCAGTCCATCCGAAGGTCGCCGCGATCGGCGAGACGGGGATGGATTATTACCGGCTTCCTTCCGAGCAACTGGCCTCCTCTCCCGCGCTCAGCGCCCTTCAGGCGGAAATGGCGAGCGACACCGAGGCGGCAATCATTGATGGCGCTTATAAGGCCGCCCAAGCCGAGGCTTTCCTGGCGCAATTGGAACTCGCTGCGGATCTCGGACTCAATGTCGTCATCCACCAGCGCAGTGCATGGGACCACACCTTGGATATTCTCAAGCCCTTCACGGGTCGCTTGAGGGCCGTCTTTCACTGCTTTGGAAATACCCCCGCCCAAGCTCAAGAACTGCTCGATCTCGGGCATCTTGTCTCCTTCACCGGCATCATCACTTTTAAAAATGCGGAACCCGTCCGCGAAGTCGTGGCCGCCATTCCGGCGGATGCCTTTATGGTCGAAACGGATTGCCCGTATCTGGCTCCTGTTCCCCATCGCGGCCAACGCTGCGAACCCGCCCACACCCGCCTCGTCGCGGAAAAAATCGCAGCCGTTCGCGGTTGCTCGCTGGAAGAGATCGCCACTGCCACTACGCGCACTGCGGAGGGGTTCTTCCGTTTGAAGGACGACGCGTCGCCGGAGCGATAGCTCAAGCCATAGTCACAAAAGCGTTTATTCCCGCTGCTCCTCACCCCTTCATATTCAAGCCGGCCTCTTCGATGAGTTCCTCAAGACCACGCAGGCGATACTTGCGGCATAGCGAACGCACCGCATCAAGATCGACCCCCGGATTGCGTTCCAGCAATTCCACAATGTCCGCTTGGGATTTGTGGCCGCCGGCGTAAAGTTTGAGGGCGATGAGATGGGGAAGTGGAACAATCTTGAGGGGACTGCCTTGTCGCACGCGCAGAGTGGATGCCTCCAGCGCATCCTCGATTACGGCTGAAAAACGCCCGGCGAAGCTGATAATTTGCAACACGCCGAAGTGGCCGCTCACATCAATAACGCCCCCGAGGGAGTCCTGCGCATCAGGTTCACGGAGTTCCACCGAGTAGCCTGCGGATTTTAGCGAAACGGCAAGCAACTGCAGGCTGTGAAGGTCCGCATTCACGCCCAAATCAATATCCTCGGTCTGGCGGACATAGTGGTAAGCGGCCAACGCCACGCCACCAATCACCACAGCGTCGATCCCATGCTTTTGCAATAAGCCGATCACATCTTCTGCTGCATGGAGAATGGGTTCGGAATCCTCCACTTAATTGCTGGAGTTCGGTTTGAGCCAAGAGAAGCGTCGGCTCATCGTGAGGGCGGCGTGGATGCGTTGCTCGACAGTCATCCCTTCCAGTCGACGCAATTCGCTTAAACGCGAATCCGCAGCCGATTTGCTGCGCCGCGCCGCAAGGGATATCGGTCTGGGTTTTCCGGTAACAGGCATTTGAATATTAAATCCTAAACCCGCTTGCTTGATTTCGTCAATTCACGATCAAAAAATGTCGAGGGTGCTGACATACCCCACGATTGACCAACTCACTCACTGTCTCTAATAAATCTTGCGCAAGATTATGGATCCTACAACTACAGCCTACGGGACATGGAGCGGCGGTCGGTTTATGCACTTTGGCGAGACGCTCAGTGAGGAACGTTTCATCCACTGCATTGAAACAGCCTATGAATCGGGGATTCGGACATTTGTGACCTCCGATGTCTATGGAAACGGCAAGGCTGACGAACTGCTTGGTCGCGCTTTATCCGGCATCGACCGCGCCACCTATAGCCTTGTGGGAATGATCGGGCATGATTTTTACGAAGGTCAGCGACTTGGGTCTCAAGGGTATCCGCGCTTCACCGATCCCCATCTGCGCGGCCCCGAAGGCTACGCTTCGTTTGTTCGTATGGCGGCCTCGAAGGAATTGGAACGATGTGGATCGGATCACTTCGACCTGTTGATGCTGCACAATCCCGGCGAACTCGGTTTCACTTCCGATGCGGTTTGGAGTGCACTGAAGGCCGCGAAAGACGAGGGCTTGACGCGCTTGCTTGGTATCGCGCCCGGGCCGGCGAATGGATTCTCGCTCGACCTCATTGGAGCATTCGAACGCTTTGACGGACTCATCGATTGGGCCATGCTCATTCTCAACCCGTTGGAACCATGGCCGGTCGGTCTGACCCTGCCGGCTTGTGAAAAGCATGGCGTCAAAGTCATGACGCGCGTGGTCGATCATGGTGGTGTATTCCACGGCGATCTCGGTCTTCCCGGCCACGAGTTCAAGCCGGGCGACCATCGCACCTACCGCCCCGAGGGATGGGTTCAGCACGGAATGGAGAAGGCGGAGCGCATGAAGCCGCTCGCCGACAAATACAATCTCACTTTGCTTCAGTTCGCCTCGATCTGGAATCTCAGCCATCCCGCTGTGGAAAGCGTGGTCCCCACATTCATTCAGGAGTCGGGAGAGGAAGCCAGGCCCATCGAGAGCAAGATCCGCGAGTTCGGGGCCCTGCCCGATGTGCGCTTCACTCCGGAGGAAGTCGAGCAAATCCGCCAAATCGGCGATAATACCGGCTGCATGAAACTCAAAGGCGCCAGCCAGCGCCACCAGATCAGTGAGCGCGCCGACGAATGGCCGATGCGTGACGACCTGCTGGAACTCGCTGCCAACTACAATCTGGGCACCCAGTGGTAATGCCATAGCGGCAAATTGGAACCCTCTCAAGTTAGCTTGGAACAAGGTACCGATTTGCCTTCCCGCAGTAGTGGTATGCGACCGCCGATGAGTAAAAATTTTGCTAATTAGCTTTACGACGACACAGGTCAAAAGAGATGCCTGAAATTTCAGAGTCATCCAGGGTCCGCCTGGTCGAGAAGGCCATGCCCCGTTTTGGGAGCGCAGCCGTTGTCGTTGTCAAAATCAGCGCGCTATTTTTGGCAGCCCGCCCACATGCTCGCCCGGCCAAATATTGTTTTTGGTGAACCAGCCCTGCGGCATCTCCAGCGCATAGGCGATCCGCGAAAACTCGCTTCTCACGGTGGTTTCATTGTGAGGTTCCAGATCGTGGAGTTCCATGATCGTTCCATTCGGATCGATGTAGGCGATGCTGAGGGGGATTTCGGTGTTGCGCATCCAGAAGGCGACGGGGCCGGTTTTAGGCATCACAAAAAGCATGCCGCAGTCGGTGTTGAGGGATTTTCGGAACATCAATCCGCAGGAGCGTTCGTTGTCGTCATCGGCGGTTTCCGCCCGCACGGTTTTGCTGCCGAGTTGGAGCATTGTGACAGGCAGGGGAGGTTGTGCCTCGGTCTGCGCCCGCCCCATTGCGCAAGTGATCGCCAGCCCTGCTGCCACGAGCACAGGAATCCAATTTGTAAAATAATTTCTTTCGAAATTGTTGACAGGGCGAGGAGATTTTGAGCACATACAGAACTTCAAAAAAAACATGTATCCGACAATTTTCCGTCACGCAATTTTCCAAGCAGATTATTTCCGCCAAGAAAGTGCTGCGCGGTTGACGAATCAAGGCAGGTTTTTTTCGAGTGAATTGTCGATGCTGATGCTCTGAACACATGGCGAATTTTTTTCCAAAATGGACGAACTGGCTTCCCTTGAAGTTGGTGATCTGTATAGGCGCGATAGTGCCTGTGATCGCCGGCGGGTTGACCTATTATTTCACCCCCAAGTACACCCGTGTCGGTTACGAGCCTACCCAGCCTGTTCCGTTCTCCCACGTCATCCATGTTCAGCAACTCGGGATGGACTGCCGTTATTGCCACAGCTTTGTTGAGGTTGCCTCGCACTCGAATGTGCCGACCACGCAGACCTGTATGGCCTGCCACACCCAAATCAAAGCGAACAGTCCGAAGTTGGCTCCCGTGCGTGAGAGTTGGAAGACCGGTCAGCCCGTCAACTGGGTTCGCATCCACAAGGTTCCCGACTACACCTATTTCAACCACGCCGTTCACGTGAACCGCGGCGTGAGCTGCTACAGTTGCCACGGCGCCGTCAATGAAATGAAGGTCGTCTACCAGCACGAGCCGCAAAGCATGTCCTGGTGCTTGGATTGCCATCGCGCCCCCGAAAATCACCTCCGCCCGCCGTCCGAAGTCTTTAATATGGGATGGAAACCACCTCAAGGCACCACCCAAAAAGAGATTGGCATGAAATTCAAGGAAGAGTGGGAAGTTAATCCTCCCGTCACCTGTGGAGGTTGTCACCGATGAAGAGAAATTTAAACCACCCGGCTCCCGAGCAAAATCCAACCATTTGGCGCAGTCTCCGTGAACGCGAGAACGACCCCGAGTTTGTAAAGCACCTTGAGAGGGAATTTCCCGGTGGAGCCGAGATGTATGAGGATAGCGGGCTCTCGAAGCGTGATTTCCTCAAGCTCATGGGGGCTTCGATCGCACTCGCCGGCGCCGGACTCACCGGTTGCCGCCGTCCGGAATCGCACCTCGTTCCTTTCACCAAGGGCGTCGAATTCGCGATTCCCAGCAAATTTCTCTATTACGCGACCTCGATGCCGGCCCGCTACGGTGCTGTTCCGATCATCGCCACCACGTCCGATGGACGTCCGACCAAGTTGGAGGGAAACCCTCTGCACCCGTTCAGCAATGGCGGCACGGATTCCTTTGCCCAAGCGGCCATCCTTGATCTTTACGACCCGCATCGCGCCAAGAAGATCACCAAAAAAGGTGCCGAATCGGATGCGGCCGCTTTCGATGCCTATTTGAAGAGTGTCACTCAATCCGGTGGCAAGGGACTCGCTTTTCTCGTTGAGAAGAAAAACTCGCCCACCCGTGATCGCTTGCGCACAGCACTCGATAAGAAATTCCCCGGCCTGATCTGGGCGGAATACGAGCCACTCGGTGATAGTGAAACTGTGGCTGCGAATGCGGCATCTTTCGGCCCCAACGTGCGTCTCGTTCCTAAATTCGACCGCGCCGATGCGATTTTGGCGATTGATAGCGATTTCCTGAATCCGATCGAGACTGGCATCGGCTATGCCCAAGGCTTCGCCGCCCGCCGAAACCCGGAGCAAAAAGGCGCTTCAATGAATCGCCTCTACGTGGTGGAAAACCACTTTACTGTCACCGGCGGCATGGCGGATCACCGCCAACGCTGCAAAGTTTCCGAGATGGGGGAATTCACCCGCCAACTCGCAATGGTGATCGCCGACAAAACCAGGGATGCCGGATTGGCGTCCGTCGCCAAAGCGTTCCCTGCTTCCACAACATCCGTCAAGGCGGAGTGGATCGCCGAGTGTGCAAATGATCTTTTGTCGAAATCCGGCCGCTCGATTGTGCTCACCGGACCGCAAACACCGGCTCCGATTCAGGTTTTGGTGAATGCGATCAATGGCTCTCTTGGCAATATCGGAGCCACGCTTGTCGCAGTCAAAACCGACGAGCTTCCTGCGGCTTCGATCTCGGATCTCGCGGCAGCCATTTCCGCAGGAAAAGTCGACTCGCTCTTCATTTTTGGCGGCAATCCGGCTTACAACGCTCCGGCAAACTTGGATTTTTCGAATCTCCTCAAAAAAGTGCCGACAGTGACGCGTCTCGGCTATTTCGAGGATGAAACCACGAAAGTTTCACATTGGAACATTCCAGCCACCCATTTCCTCGAGGCATGGGGAGACGCTCGCACTTTTGACGGTACCTACACATCCGTTCAGCCGATGGTTCTTCCTTTGTGGAACGGCGTTTCGGAATTGGAAATTCTCGGCAAACTTCTCGACGGGACGCCCGGGGACGGTCCATCCCAAGTCCGCACGACCTTGAACCAAATCGCCGGCGGCGGTTCGGATGAAGTTTGGAATACCTTCCTTCGCGATGGCTTCCTGCCTGGTTCCGCCTTTGCAACCACTCAAGCTGCATTGAACGTCGGCAGTGCATCCGCCCTCGCCGCCAAGGGAATAAAAACCGGTGCTGCAGATGTGCTGGAGTTGGTATTCCTTCAGAGCGGAAGCGTGGATGATGGTCGCTACGCCAATAATTCCTGGCTTGTGGAAACGCCCGATTTCGTCACGAAGGTGACTTGGGACAACGCTGTTATGGTCAGTCCGGCCACAGCCAAGAAGTTGGGGATCAAAGCCAACAATTTCGGTGCTTTCGAAAAAATCGCCGAGGGAATGGGCAACGAAATCAACTACGATCTCGTGGCGGACATCGTTAAGATCAGTGACGGCAAGACGACCATTGAGGCGGCAGCCATTGTGGCTCCCGGTCATGCCGACAACTCGCTCTCGATCGCGCTCGGCTATGGTCGCAAAGATGTGTCCGCTCTCATGGAAAACGTCGGCTTCGATGCCTATCCGATCCGCGGAACGGAAACCATGCGCTTCGCCAATGGTGTCACTTGTGTCGTTACCGATCGGGATTATCCGCTCGCCCAGACGCAGGAGCATCGCAGCATGGAAGGTCGCGACCTTGTGCGCGAGGGAACACTGGAGCGTTTCGAGAAAAACAACGCCTTCGCCCAGACCATGGGCATGGATTCCCACATCCCGCCGAATATTTCTCTCTACACCCATCCCACACTGACCTCGAAAGAGCAGTGGGGAATGACGGTCGATCTCAATACCTGCACGGGTTGCAATGCTTGCGTTGTGGCCTGCCAAGCGGAAAACAACGTTCCTGTGGTCGGAAAAGACCAAGTCCGCAAAAACCGCGACATGGCTTGGATCCGTCTCGATCGCTACTTCGCCGGAGAAGCCGAAGATCCCGAGATGCTCGCCCAAGCGGTCATGTGCCAGCATTGCGAAAACGCCCCTTGTGAAACCGTTTGCCCTGTGAACGCCACTGTTCACAGTGAGGACGGACTCAACCTCATGGCCTACAATCGTTGCATCGGCACCCGCTATTGCGCGAACAACTGCCCATGGAAGGTTCGCCGTTTCAATTATTTCGACTACAACCAACGCCCGATCGACCAGCTTTACTGGGGTCCCCTTGCCAAAAAAGGCATGGCCGACAGCCTCAAGATGGCGAAAAATCCGAACGTCACTGTTCGTATGCGCGGCGTCATGGAAAAATGCACGTTCTGCATCCAGCGCATCGAGGAGTCCAAAATCTCACGCCTCGTGGAAGCCGGCGCTACGCCTTCGAGCGAAACTCCGATCGCTTCGTTCAAGGTCGCATGCCAACAGGCTTGTCCGAATGATTCGATCGTGTTCGGCGATATCGCCAATCCGAAGAGCCAAGTCTCCCGCCTCCGCAACAGCACTCGCGGATATACGATGTTCAAATACCTGAACACGTCTCCTCGCGTGACCTATCTTGCCCGCATCAAAAACCCGAATCCGAAAATGCCAGGAGCTGATAAAGTCGGCATGGCCAATGGTGCGGGTCACGAATCCCACGGCGAAGGTCATGGCGATTCCCATGCCGCTGGACATGGAAACGAACTTCCACCCTCGCACGGCGATGCCCATAACAAACCCACAAACGGTGAGGCCTCACAAGGTCACTAAAGTAGCCCATTTAGAAAATGTCTAACGCCTCCGCCACCATAGATCACTCAGACAAACTCTCGGAAGACGAGAAGCAACTTGTCCGCCCACCCTTGGTTCTCAATCAACGGGAAATGGGCTGGATCAGCAGCTACATTAGCTCCATCGTTGAAGGCAAAACACCCATGTGGTGGTATGTCTCCATGGCTATCACCGTGCCCATGACGCTGATGTGCTTGGCCCTGCTGGGGTACCTCATTTCAACCGGTGTGGGTGTTTGGGGAAACAACCATCCGATCGGCTGGGCATGGGATATCACCAACTTCGTGTTCTGGATCGGTATCGGTCACGCCGGAACTCTCATTTCGGCGATTCTCTTTCTCACCCGCCAGAAATGGCGCACCTCGATCAACCGCGCGGCCGAAGCGATGACGTTGTTCGCGGTCGTTTGCGCCGGTATTTATCCGGCACTTCACGTTGGTCGTGTTTGGATGGCGTGGTTCCTTGCCCCTGTCCCGAATGCGAACGGAATTTGGCAAAACTTCCGCTCGCCGCTCCTCTGGGACGTGTTCGCCGTATCAACTTACTTCACTGTCTCCGTGCTTTTCTGGTATACAGGGCTGATTCCCGACTTGGCGACCCTCCGTGACCGGTGCACGACCAAAATACGCAAGTTCATTTATGGTGTTCTTGCCTTGGGATGGCGCGGCGGCAACCGCCAATGGCGTCACTACGAAATGGCCTACCTCGTTCTGGCTGGTCTTTCCACTCCGCTCGTGCTTTCGGTTCACTCGGTTGTTTCATTCGACTTCGCGACATCGGTCATTCCCGGGTGGCATACGACGATTTTCCCTCCTTACTTCGTGGCAGGCGCTATCTTCGGCGGTTTCGCCATGGTGCTCACCATCATGATTCCGGCCTGTGCGATTTACAAACCGCTCCACGACCTCGTAACCGTCAATCACGTGGACAAGATGTGCAAAGTCATCCTGCTCACGGGTTCGATCGTCGGCTATGCATACCTCATGGAGCTTTTCATGGCGTGGTATAGCTCCAACACGTTCGAGCGTGAAGCCTTCTGGTATCGGGCCTTCGGTCCTTACTGGTGGGCTTACTGGTCGATGATGTTCTGCAACGTCATTTCGCCTCAATTTTTCTGGTTCAAATACTTCCGCACCCATCTGGTCTGGGTTTGGATCATCGTTCAGTTCCCGAACATGGGAATGTGGTTCGAGCGCTTTGTCATCATTGCCACAACGCTGGCTCGCGATTTCACTCCATCCGCCTGGGGCATGTTCCATCCGACTTGGGTTGATATTTGCACATTTATCGGCACGTTCGGACTCTTCACCACCCTGTTCCTGCTATTCATTCGTTTCCTTCCGATGATTTGTATGTTTGAAGTCAAAGCGGTCCTTCCAGAGGCCGATCCACATTACGGAGAGGATCATCACTAATGAACGCCGTCGGCAACACCAACGCACCAGTCTACGGAGTCGCAGCCGAGTTCCAATGCGCTCGCGATCTCTATCACGCCGCTGAAAAAATCCGGGATGCCGGGTTTGAAAAGTGGGATGTTTTTTCCCCGTTTCCCATTCACGGAATGGATGAAGCGATGGGCTTGAAACGTTCGATCCTTGGCAAGCTTGTTTTTCTTGGCGGTCTTACCGGGTTTCTCACAGCGGTGACCATGGAGTTCGGAACCTCTTCGTTCCTGTATCCCCTCATTGTAGCCGGAAAACCCACGAATCTCTTCACGGTTCCCGCCTTTTTCCCGGTGATGTTTGAGCTGACGATTCTCCTTTCCGCTTTCACAGCGGTCTTCGGAATGCTCATCCTGAATGGCCTGCCCCGCCTCAACCATCAACTCTTCAACTGGGATCGCTTCAAAAAAGTCACCGAAGACAAATTCTTCGTCGCTATTGAAGCCCGCGATCAGAAATTCTCGACCCGTTCGGTTTCGGATTTTCTGGAGTCCCTCGGCGCAACGAACATCACCACCATCCACGGAGACTAATCAGCAATGCTTAAATACTTTTTCTCCATTTTTGTTCTCGTGGTCGTCCTACTGGTGACAGTAGCCGGATTCCGGGGTCAGAAATTTCAAAAACCACCGATCGAGCTTTTCCCGGATATGGATCACCAACCCAAGGTGAAATCCCAAGTGCCGAGCACCTTCTACGCGGACGGTCGCGCCAATCGCGCCCCGATCAGTGGCACTGTTCCACTCGGCTACGCGATGCCTCAGCATAAAATGGTCGATGGTTCGGCTGGTGAATCCCAGAGTCCCTACAAGCAAGTTCACTTCTCCGGCGGAGTCGGGTATTTGGACACCGGTAAAATCGGTTCGAGTTGGGGAACAGGCATCCCGCTGGAAGTCACACCCGAACTCATCGCACGCGGACAAGAGCGATTCAATATCAGCTGCGCCGTTTGCCATGGTGCCACAGGTGCTGGAAACGGGATCGCGGGCAAATACGGACTCGTTGCCATTGCCAACATGCATCAAGATCGCATTCGTCAAATGGCCGATGGAGAAATCTTCAATACAATCACCCACGGAAAAAATACGATGATGGGATATGGCGACCGCATCCAAGTGCAAGATCGCTGGGCCATCATCACCTACATCCGTGCGCTCCAAAAATCCCAGGGTGGAGCCACCATTAACGATGTTCCGGCCACCGAGCGGGCCAAATTAGAATCGCAGAATCCATGAGCGGACACGAACCATCCCAACCCGGCAGTCATACCTTCGACTACAAGCATGTAGGCGGTCGTTTCCTCGGCCTCGTTGCATTGGCCATCGTTGCCTATGCCCTTGTGGCCTTCGGAGCGATCAGCAACAAGGAGCAATTTGCGTTCTCTTACCTCTTCGCGTTTTTCTTCTTCTTCACCATCTGCATGGGCGGCCTCTTTTGGCAACTCGTCCATCATGCCGTGGATGCCGAGTGGAGCGTGGTGGTCCGGCGCCAAATGGAAAATCTCGCAAGCCTCTTGATCGTGATGGGTGTTTTGTTCATCCCTCTCATCTTTGTGGCTCCGACTCTATGGACTTGGATGACGGTCGATCCCGCGCACGACATCATCCTCGGCGAGAAGTCGGCCTATCTCAACAAAGAGTTTTTCTGGATTCGCGCCGGCTTTTACTTCTTCTTCTTCACGCTGGCCTCGCTTTGGCTTCGTGGCAATTCCATCAAGCAGGATGCGGAAGGGGCCGCCAAGTTCACTCTACGTAATCGCAAGATCACCTTTGCCAGCCTCCCGTTGTTTGCAGTGTGCCTCACCTTCGCCGCAATCGATTGGCTCATGGGCTTGGACTATCACTGGTTCTCAACCATGTGGGGCGTTTATATCTTCGCGGGCACCGCACTGAGCAGCCTGTGCGTGATCGTTCTTATCATCACCGCACTCAGAAATGTCGGATATTTTCAGAATGTGATCTCGCTGGAGCATTACCATATCATGGGCAAGCTCATGTTGGCCTTCACCATTTTCTGGGCCTACATCGGCTTCAGTCAATACATGCTCATCTGGTATGCCAACATCCCGGAGGAAACCATCTACTTCCTTCGCCGCAATACGGAAACCTGGCAACTCATGAGCACAGCCATGGTGGTCGGCCACTTCTTTGTGCCCTTCCTTCTCCTTTTATCCAACTTCGGTAAAAAACGCCCCGGTTTTCTTTGCGGGATGGCGCTCTGGATTCTCACGATGCACATGCTCGATATGTATGTGATTGTCCTACCCGCCCTTCACAAGGCCGGTGTTCATCTCCACTGGCTCGACGTCGCCTGCGTCGTTGCCATCGGATGCACCTTGGCTGCCGTCTTCCTCAAACGACTCGGATCCGCGCCACTCTGGCCGCTTCGCGACCCACGCCTAGCTAAATCAATCGCACTTAAGAACTGATGCAACCCGACACTTCCAACCCAGCCGCGAGCCAAAAGCCGGTTTTCTGGATCTTCATCCTCGCCCTCATCGGTCTCACTCTTTTCATCGGTATCGCCAACTACCTCCGTGGGGATGGCTCATCTACCCTCTCTCCCGAGGATGCCGCCCGTGACGAAGTGCGTGTGAAAAATCTCGCCGACCTTCGGGCTGAAAACGAATCGAAACTCAATGCCTATGCCTGGGTTGATCGTGCAAAGGGCAAAGTTCAGATCCCGATCCAAGAAGCGATGAAGTTGGTGTTGGCGGAGATCGGAGGCAAAAAACCCGCCGCCGCCTATCCGATCGTGGGAGCAGATGCGCCTGCAGTTCCTGCGCCCCAACCAGCAACACCCGCGCCCGCTGTCTCGGCCCCGCTTCCAAGCGAGTCCCCCAAAACAGAGGCAACCCCCGCCGCTGTTCCGACCGCTCCAGCAAAAGCGCCAACCGATTCGGCACCGAAACCAGCGAAACCAGCCAAGGCTTCGAAATCATAATGAAGGGACTTTTTGCATTCCATCTTGAATCATCCGAAACACCTCGTTTCCGATTGAACACTCCATTTTGCCAATGAACCAGCCAAGCCATTCATCCCATCACGAGGACACCGAGGTGCGCACGCTTTCCAATGAAGCCAGAGCCGCCATCGATGCATCGACTCGCGGTCCTGTTATCCTGTTTCTCGGATCATCCATTTTCTGGCTTGTCATCGGCACCTTCCTCAAACTTCTTGCGGACTGGCAGCTGACTATCCCGACCTTGCTGGATTGCACGGCCCTCTTCACTTACGGCCGTATCGAACCGGCGCAGAACAATATCCTGCTCTACGGATGGGCCAGCACGGCCGCCTTCGGCGCTGGTCTTTGGGTGACGGCTAGGTTGTCCCGCGTTCCTTTGCTTCATAAAAAACTCCTCACCAGCGCAGGCATCATATGGAACTTGGGTGTATTGCTCGGTACAGTTGGCATTCTGATCGGTGACGGAAACTCGATTCCAGGCTTGGACTTCCCGGGCTATGCCTCGCCCATTTTGCTGATTGCCTACGTGTTGATCGCGTCTTGGATTATTATCACCCTTCGCCAGCGGCAGCCAGGCGCCCTTTTCGCATCCCAGTGGTTTATATTTGCCGGCTTCCTCAGCTTCCCATGGCTCTATGCCACTGCGAATATCCTTCTCGTTTGGCATCCAGTTCAAGCCTCCGCACAGGGCCCCATAGCCAGCTGGTTTTTGGAAAATATCACCAACCTCTGGCTCGCTCCGGTTGCGATTGGAACGGGTTTTTACGTTGTTCCCAAACTCGTTTCCCGCCCAATATCCAGTCCTTCCTTGAGTGTGCTGGGTTTTTGGACCCTGATTCTTTTTGGAAGCTGGACCGGAATTGGCAGCTTGATGGGTGGACCCGTCCCTGCCTGGATGATGGGGGCCGGTGTGGCAGCCAGTATCATGGCGATCATTCCTGTTCTCAGCATTGCGATCAATCTGCATCTCACTCTCAGAGGGAAATACAGCGCGATGAGCTGGAGCCCGGCTTTGCGTTTCACCGTATTTGGTCTTTATGGGTTCTTCTTTTCCGGAGTCTTGGCCACCCTTTTTGCCCTCCCGAGCTTCAATGCCGTGATTCAATTTTCCGACGTGGTTGCCGGAGCCAGCCTGCTGAGCCTCTACGGATTTGTTTCCATGACGTTTTTCGGAGCGATCTACTACATTGTGCCACGTCTCATTGATGCCGAATGGCCCTGTGTCAAACTCATCCGTTGGCATTTTTGGTTTGCCCTTTCCGGATTGGTGCTTTCCGTCTCGGCATTGTTCCTCGGGGGACTACTTCAAGGATTCGCTCAATTCGATGTGGCCAGCACATTCCGCAGTTCGATCGAATTCGTCTCTCCATTCCGATTCTTGGCGGCCATCTCAAGCGTTCTTTTGTTATTGGCGAATCTCTCCTTTGCTTTCTCGTTTGTTCTAATGCTCCTTAAAACCGGCAAATCCGAAAGCGGCCCCGCGCTCCTCAACGAGCCCACCGAAAATTCATTAGAGACTCTCGCGGTATGAACAAACTTCCACTTCTATTCACCGGAATACTCATCGTTTTTGGAACGGCTTGGCTCGGCCTCGTCGCCTACCCGGTATCCAATCTCGGCCACTTGCAACCTCTCGATGACGAGGACACGGCGGGATACTTCCCTCCATCCGTGTCGGGTCTGGCAGTAGCGGGACAAAAAGTCTATGCCTCGGCCGGTTGTGTTTATTGCCATACCCAACAAGTGCGACTCGATCCCACATCGACAGATATCGCCAAGAAACTCGGCGTTCGCCAGACAGTGCCACGCGACTACATCCGCGAAAAAACCGCTTTTCTTGGAAAACGCCGCATCGGTCAGGATCTGTCCAATGTGGGGACACGCTTCAAAGAAGCGAATGCGCTCCACCAATACTTGTATGAACCTGCGACAGTAACCCCGTGGGGCAAGATGCCTTCCTACCGTTACCTCTACAAGCTCACCAAAATTGTAAGCCAGCCCTCGGCCGATGCGATTCAAGGGCTGAAAGGTCCTCACGCTCCGCCGGCAGGCTACGAAGTCATCCCGACTGAAGATGCGAAGGCATTGGTAGCCTACTTGCTCTCCCTCAATAAAAATTACCCGCTCCCGGAATCACCGGAGCCTACAGCCAAGTAACATCGTGACTTCCAACACGCCATCCAACGAGGATCCCTCAAAATTGACGTCCGAAACCGGAGAGAAATTGCCTGTGCCGGCATCCGTGCTTCGGGAAAACCCCGAACCCACGAATGCAAGTGAGCCCATCCCGCTTGGCCTGACGGCCCTATTTTTTGTCCTCATTTTCATCGCGGGCATCTATCTCGCCCTCAACAGCGGAGGTTTCCGCTCGGATGTCTTCAGTCCCGATTTGGTTTCATGGTCGGGTGCTGGCGCCGGTGGAGCCGCCGCCCCCGTGGATCCCAAGGTTGTCGGCAAACGCATTTTCACCCAAAACTGCGTCGTTTGCCATCAAACAACCGGTCTCGGAATGCCTGGCCAGTTTCCTCCTCTCGCAGGCAGTGAGTGGGTCATAGGTGGTGACTGGGTCGGCGACAACCACATTGTCAGTGTTCTCCTTCATGGAATGCAGGGAGCGGTTCAAGTTAAGGGTTCCACATACAACAACGCGATGCCTCCGTGGAAGCAGTTGAAGGATGAGCAGATCGCCGCAGTCCTGACTTATATCCGTTCCGAGTGGGGAAATAACGCCGCGCCGATTTCGACGGAATATGTCAAATCCCAGCGGGATAAAACCATCGCCAGGACAGAGCCTTGGTCACAAAAAGAACTCAAAGCCATGGCAGCCGAGTCTGCCGGCGCTGCTGCGGCCGCTCCTGCCCCCGCTGCCGCAACATCTTCGCCATCTAAATGATGTCCCATTCTATGCATTCTCTCTTGCGATTCCTTTTCGTTGTTTCGGCAATCCTCACTGGCTCGGCTATCCCTGCCTCCGCCGAAGAAAGAACCAGCAACCTCTATTGGGCTCCGCCAAATAATACTGTTGGCGGTGAAAAGATCGACATGTTGCTGAATTTCATATTCGGCCTCACTCTTTTGGTGTTTGTTCTCACCCAAGCGGTCTACATCGTTTATCTGATCCGCTACCGCCGCCGTGCCGGACAAAAAGCCCACTACAGCCATGGAAATAATACCTTGGAATTCTGGTGGACGATCATCCCAACAGCCATTTTCCTTTTGCTGGCCGTTTGGAGCAATCGCATCTGGGGCGAATTGACAGCATCTCCCATCGCTCCTGACGCCATCACCGTGGACATCGTGGGATATCAATTCGGATGGGATATCCGCTACGGTGGAGCCGATGGCAAACTCGGTGAGGGCGATGTCACCAAATTCAGTCTTCAAAACAAGTTTGGCGTTGATCCCGCAGACCCCGCTGGCAAAGACGACTTCACTTCGACTGAATTGGTCATTCCTGTTGGAAAGCCCGTCCATGTGCTTCTTCGTTCCCGCGACGTCATCCACTCTTTCTACGTGCCTTCCTTCCGCTTGTATCAAGATGCGGTTCCAGGGCGTACGATCAAGTGGATGCAATTCACGACCAAAAAACCGGCGGACGTCGAGTTGGCTTGCAGTCAGTTGTGCGGCACAGGCCACTACAATATGAAAGCCAAGATTCGCATCCTGCCTGTTGCGGAATACGAGAAGTGGTTTGCAGACAAAGTGGCGGCCCAAAAAGCCCAAAACTAAAATTCTCTCCAGTTGCTTTCAGGTTGGTTTGAGGAAATTCAAACCAACGCTAGGCTTGATGTAACAAATCCGTATCGAAGATCATGAAGTACATCACTCACGTCACAGCCTTTCTTCTCGGACTTATCTTCATTGTATTCGGAATGAATTTTTTTCTTAAGTTTATACCGATTCCCGCTCCTCCTCTTGGATCACCTGCAGCGATGTTCATGGGTGGCATGTATGCGAGCGGGTTTCTCGCCTTTGTGAAGGTTTTGGAGATCTTAGGCGGGCTTTTCGTCGCCATTCCACAAACCCGCCAGCTCGGCCTCCTTATCCTAGGCCCGATCATAGTGAACATTGCTGCCTTCCATTACTTCTTCTTCGGCCCAAAAGCCCTCCTGGAAACACCCGTTTTAGTGGTCTGTTCGCTGGCCCTGATTCAACTCATCGCCTCCTACCGCGCCTTCGCTCGCTTCCTCGCTTCCCGAGGATGATTCGACCCGACTTCAGCGAAATTACCCACAACCGACCAAAGGAAGATCGATTTCCGAAGGCAACTCGTAGGAGTGAAAACAGTGAATCAAAGGACAAAGACAACACAGAGGGTGAATGAATTATACCAAAGTCCTCTAAGAAATAGACTTTTCACAAGCTTCGTTTTTTGCGATTTTTGTGTCGCATGAGAGTTCTACCAAAACTTGGACAAGAAATTGTCGGGCAAATCGAAGAGGCCTGGAAGCTTCCGCAAGAGGATTGGGCGCGCAAGCGCTTACTGGTGGTGCGCTTGATCGCGCAACATGAACACACCGTTGCCGAGATCATAAAAATTGCTGACGTCTGCCGCCAAACCGTTTTCACTTACAGGGACAAGGTGCTGAGTGAGGGAGTGAAGGGGTTGCTTAAACGCGACTGGAATGGAGCTCGCAAACCTGCCGTGCGTGGAGCGGTGGCCCAAGAGTTTTTGGAGCGTCTTGGGGAAGGAAAGTTCCGCCAAGCGCGGGACGCGCAGACATGGATCAAGAAGAGAACCAGAAAGACGCTCACCGAAAGCGGCGTGCGCAAAACTATCCGTCGCTTGGGAGGCAAGCTGAAGGTTCCCCGCAAAAGCCATGTGAAAAAGGACACGAAGGCGGTCGCAGAGTTCCGCGTGGATTTAAGCAACCGCTTGGCCGAGGCGGCGGGAACCTAC
>JALQZP010000170.1:0-3797 GCA_023258235.1 Terrimicrobiaceae bacterium
GCACCATCAGCGACTCAAAATCGCGTTTCTCACGAAGTGTCGGTTCGATCCCGACCGCCGGTAAACTCCTCAAAGTTAACCCGCAGATGCTCTCTAATACAGACTCTGCGGGTTTCTTGTGTCTGGACTTCCTGTCGCTTGTTTTGACTTAAAAAGACAAATATCAGTTGCGCGTTGGGCACAAGTGGCACAAGCTATGTCCAGTTATGTCCTACTCAGTCACGTTCGATCCAACTCGCAAGACATCGCCGTGGAAAGTATCCATCCCAAAAAATGTTGCTGGAAAAAGGATGAGATACTTTTTCCCAACCGAGGCGATGGCTTGGTCTGAAGGGAATGCAATCATTGCAAAACTACGGAAGGGAGGCACGGATTCTCTCGCTCCTGTGGATGGGCCGACGATGCAGCAGGCGGTGAAGATGTTTGTCCCCCTTTTTGATAACAAGTCGAAGTCTCACCGTGAGAAGGTGGAAAAGGTATGCCGGTGGATGTCCAGAGATTTGCGGTGTCCGCTGAAGTCGGTGACTCCGCTGATGATGGTGGCGTGGTTCGCAAAGATTCCCGGATCGGAGACTCAGAGGGCCACGGTCTACCGATATGTGCGACTCTTCTTCAACTGGTGCGTAAAGATGGACATGCTCGATAAGTCTCCGTTCCGTGCGGTGGTCTGCCCAAAGCCGAGGTCGCGGAAGGATATTCTCGATGCCGGTGAAATGCGGGCGCTCCTCGATGCGGAGATGAGCGACTCGATGCGGGCGTCGATCTTGTTGGGCGGGTTCGCTGGACTGCGGAGCATCGAGGTTCAGCGGATGAACTGGGAGGACATCGATGTGAAGGCGGGGCAGGTTTATGTTCGCCCGGAGGTCTCCAAACAGCATGACGGGATGATGGACCGGATCGTTGATTTCACGGAACCGATTACGAAGCGAAAGAAATTTTTCATTGGAAAGAATGGGCGCATTGTTCCGGGGAGTGCGCGTGCATTCTACGAGGAGCGCAGAAGGTTGGCCACGCAACTGGGCTGGGATGGGTTCCCAGAGAATTCGCTGCGGCATTCTTTTGCGACATACCACTTGGCGAGGTGCAAGAGTCCGAATCTGACTGCCTTCCAGATGGGGCATTCCAACTCAGCGATGGTGCAACGAGTCTACGCTGTTCCCGCTGCCAGAGCGGATGAGAAGGCGTGGTGGAGAATTTAAATTATGCCATACCAAGACAAGAAAAAGCAGAAGAAATTCATGGCTCGGCAGTACAGGACAAAGTACGCCACGGACCTTGCTTTCAAGAATGCCGAGGCGAAACGCAAGTCAGATTGGTATCAAAAGAATCGGGAGCGGCTCATTGCCAAAGTGCTTGAGAATAGAGCAAAGGTAAAAAAATAATATACAGCATTTTATCTCCCCTCCCCCCGCAATAGGGTTGGTTTGTTAGGTCAATCACTTTTCCTACCCAGTTTTTAGGGAGGGGTTCTTCGACCGAATTGATCGCCCAGAACCGGAAGTCTCGGAGGCTGGCCGGATCACTGCACCAACACCCGTCTTGGCTTTTCCCTGCATCGCCTTCACTGCACGGGCGATCAATCGCGACACGCTGACGTGTTCTCCGGTTTCTTGTGTTTCTAGATCAGCCTCGCGCTTCAACCATTCCAGCATTTCCGGCGAAAGAGAGACTGAAACTTTCTGCTTATTCGCGCTCATGTATCAAAGAGTAATACCAAATACTACTACGCGCAACAAATTATTTTCGCCCGAAGACTCAGTGTTTAAGCGGGTGTCAATTAAAAAAACGCAGTAGGGAAACACCCCATTGAAATTTTTTTAAAAAATACATTGCCACGCATTGCTACCAATTGCTACCGATTGAGCAGTGCAAGCGACATACGAAAAAACAAGCATCAGTCTTCCGGCGGACCTCTTGGTCTTCTTGAAGAAAGAATCTAAAAAGGAAGATGGAATGCCGATCTCTAGGCTCATAGCACGGGCAGTTCGCCAGATGCAGAAGGAGGCCAAGTGCAAGTAACTGACGAGATCACGACAACGGAGGCGGCGATCCTCATGGGGGTATCGAAGAAGACGATCTACCGCCTGCTGGAATCCGGCGACATCGAGGCATCGAAACCTTTCGGGAACCGAGTCGGTCACCGCATCTCGCGGGCCGTGCTGGAGAACTGGTATCGCCGCCGCAAAATCTCGACAACGAACAGGAGGGCGAAATGAGCGACCCCGCCTACGTTTGCCGATCCATCGGATACTTCCTCGATTTTCTTTGCGCCGTGGGACCGGTGCTGGCGCTCGTCCTAGTGACATGGAGGGTGACCAAGTGAGCGTGGGATTTGGCCTTGCTCTGGCGGTCCTCACGCTTGGTTCCTGCTTTGCGAGCTACAGGATGGGACAGGCAGACATTTTGGAGAGGTATCGCCGCCGCGCCGAGCGCAAACGCCGCTGGCGTGAATTTGAAGATTTCGAGGACTGACCGTCCTCACCACAAGAAGCGACCCCGAAGGAGGGCAATCCAACGGGGTCAAAGTCAAAACCACAAAGCAGTAATAACAACATGAGCAATACACAACTGACACAACAAGTCAACACACAAGTCGCCCTCGGCGACATGCAGGTGATGGCATCGGCCATCGTGAAAAGCGGTCTCTTCGGCATGAAGACTCCAGACCAAGCCTTGGCGCTGATGATCGTGGCAACCGCCGAGGGGCGTCATCCGGGATCGGTGGCGAGCGACTACCATATCATCCAAGGCCGTGCGAGCCTCAAGGCCGACTCGATGCTGGCGAGGTTCCAGCAATCGGGCGGCAGGGTGGAATGGCACGACCACACAAACGAGAAGGTGAGCGCGACCTTCAGCCACCCTGCGGGCGGATCGCTCCGCATCGACTGGGACATGGCGCGGGCGAAGGCGGCGGGACTCGGAAGCAAGGACAACTGGCGCTCGTATCCACGGCAGATGCTGAGGGCTAGGGTGATCAGCGAGGGGGTCCGTGCGACATTCCCTGCGGTTCTCAATGGGATGTATACCCCGGAGGAGGTGCAGGAGTTTGATGCGCCTAGAACAGCGCCACGCTCGGTGAAGGCCGAGCCAGTGGTGGTCGAGAAGGTGATCGAAGCGCCGGTGGTGGTCGATGATGTTGCAGTTCCTGCGACACCTGTCATCGAGGCCGAGGTGGTAGATACCGCATGGGCGAACGAGTTGGAAAAGCGCATTTTCGAGCATGAGCCGAAGGTGAATGCTTTTCTGATCTCAAAGGGGCAGATCGCCGATGGGCAGACCTTCCGCGACATCGCGGATGAGGGCTACCGCAACCGGGTGCTGTCGAATACGCCACGATTCTTGGACGCAGTGCTGAAGGAGGTCGCATAATGAGCGCCACGATTCGACACTCCGCATTGGACAAGCTCGATCTCTGTCCGTGCTTTGAATCCAACCCCGTCTCCGGCCCTGCGGCAGAGCGTGGGACTCGTATGGACTTGGCTTTCCGTGGTCTTCTCATGGGCGAGCGCCAGCCATTCTTGGCGCTCTCCGATGAGGAGCAGGACTCAGTCATGTGGGCGGTCACGACTGCGAAGGATTTGGCACAGGGTCATCCGATCATCAGCGATGAGTCGCAACTCAAAGTTGTCACTCCGCACCTCTCCCATGTCGGAACTGAGGATGCGCGGGTCGAGGCGCTTTGCCTTTCCATGGATTTGAAGTCGGGCCAGCCACGTTCGTACCACAAGCAACAGGCGGCATACGCCCTCGGCAACATGGCGCGGGAGTTCGCGAATGAGTGGGAGTGCGTGCTGCTG
>JALQZP010000170.1:3807-4225 GCA_023258235.1 Terrimicrobiaceae bacterium
TGTTCTGCGACCAGCAGGAGGTGGTTCACTACCGATACACTTACGATGAGGCCGAGCAATGGGTGAAGGGGATAGTTCAGACGGTGAACGATCCGAACAAGCAACCCTGCGCGAATGAGTACTGCGCGTGGTGCGTGAAGAAAGACCGATGCCAACAGGTCGTCGAGCCGGTCGTGCAGACGCTGGCGGCAGTGGAGTCGGAGGTCTCATTGGCCGAGGTGCGGCAGAACGTCCTCGCCGATCCAACTCGATTGGCGAAGGTGCTCAAAGCGGCATCGATCTTTGAGAAGGAGTTTCTCAAGCCACTCAAGGATGCGGCAAAGCAACTTCTGATCGATGGCGGGTCGCTCGCCGGATGGAAGATTCAGCACCAGACCGGCAGCGAGTATTTCGACCGGATCGCCATCGTCTCGGCAGC
>JALQZP010000171.1 GCA_023258235.1 Terrimicrobiaceae bacterium
AGTTAAACTGCTCTAGGGTTGGCGAGGTTTTCGCCGACCGGGATGGGTCCGGGATCAATTACTTCGAGAGGGTCATCGTGTAGTCAAAAAGTTCTTCAGGTTTGAAGAAGCGATTGAGTTCGATGGCCGCATTCTCAAGACTGTCGGAAGCATGTGCGACGTTTTGCATCACTGTTACACCGAAGTCGCCGCGGATGGTTCCCTTGGGAGCCTTGGTCGAATCTGTCGGACCGAGGAGGTCGCGAACACGTTCAACGGCGTTTTCACCCGAGATCGCGAGAGCTATGAGGGGTGTGGACTTCATGAAATTCTCGACCTCGGGGAAGAAGGGTTTCGAGGCAATGTGAGCGTAGTGCTCTTGCAACAAGCTCGCATCGGCCCGGAACATCTTGCACCCGCGGATCTGGAATCCCGCATCCTCTAAGCGCTTCAAGACTTCGCCAGCCTTGTGCCCAGTAATACAATCCGGTTTTAGTAAAATCAACGTTGTCTGCATAAGGGCGACCAATCTAGCGGTACGGCTTCGCAGGGAAAGCAGATTTTCACTTCGGTGCCGACAACGCGAAAATGCATTTGTCCCAACTTAAAAAAACACCAAGCGTTTTTTCATTTCAGTCGACGAGCCAAGAATTTTCAAAAGGCCTAATTTTTCGAATTTTTTTAATTTTGTAATATGTAGGACTGACACTTTCCACGCATTGCTCAAGTCATACCAAAAGCCGATTGCTTTTGGATTTTTGGAAAGGGGCACAGGCGTCCCGGTTGTTGGACATATTTCAAAGGGGGAATGGTATCAGGCATGGATTTCCTCAGGGTTGGTTTTATTTTCCGATGAGGAGGAACAGGGCGTGGATAGCGAGGCCGATCAGGCCGCCGACGAAGGTTCCATTCAGGCGAATGAATTGAAGATCCGAGCCGACGGTCGCTTCGAGTTTGCTGGACATTTCCTCAGCGTCCCAAGCTTGGATTGTGGAGCTGACGAGTTCTCGGATGAAAGGTTTTGCGCCGAGGACTGCGCCGAGGACTTGCGCGGCGATGTAGTTGTTTGCGTCATCGCGCATGGGCGTATTGTGCATGAGTTCCTGCGCCGCTGAGCCTATTGCCGCAGAGATTTTCCGGCGGATGAGCGAATCCGCAGCGGCGAGGTCCCGACGGACAAAGTTCGAGACCTCATCCCAAGCACGGCGAGAAAAATCATCCACCAGAGCACTGCTGGCTAAAGTCTCTTGCATATTGCGAATCTTGAGAGCCAGTTCGGGAGAGGTTTCGAGGTCGGTGATAAATCGATGCAGTCGCGCATGGAAGGAGTGCCAGAGCGGGTGGTCTAGGTTCGTGCAGGCATCGTCCATGGTGGCTTGGATTTTCTCAATTGTGCGAGTGGCCACAGCACTGGCTATCTGGTCCCGGACATGATCCAGCGCGGGACCAGCCATGCTTTTAAGAAACGGAATAGAGGTTAGCCACTCGGATGAGATCGGGATTTCCTCGGCGATCTTGCGTTGAATTGTTTCTCGGTTGTCGGCAATGAGTCCCCGAAACGAACCGGCGAGGCCGCTGAAGATTTCTCGGTCCCGACCATTTTCGGTGAGGGTTTGCAGGCCCTCGGCAAGCATGGGGGCTGCATTCACGGTCAGTAACACATTGCGGGTGCGCTGGGCTAAAATGGCAGTGATCTCGTCGGGCTTGATATTGTCCAGAAGCACAGGCGCAAACTGCGATGTGCGACTCGCGATGGCATCCGCATGCGCTCCCAACCAAGGCGAAACGATCCCGGCAAAGTCGATCTTTCGAATGCGCGGCGCGAGTTGTTCTTCTGTGAGAAATCCCTCTTCCAAAAACGTCGCCAACGACTCGGCGACGCGCCCTTTGTTATTCGGCAGAATAGCCGTGTGCGGAATCGGGATTCCCATCGGATGCCGAAACAAAGCGACCACCGCAAACCAATCCGCCAATGCTCCCACCGTTGCCGCTTCAAAAAATGCGCGTGGCCACGCCAGCCAATTTAAGGAAGCCTCGCCAAGGTGACAGAGCACCATGCCCAAGAGGCAGAAGACGAGAGCACTTGACGCGATCCATCGCATTTTTTGAAGGGTGAGATTCATTTGTGATTTGAATGGGCGTTACTGAGGAGATGCAGGGATTGTTCGGGATTAGAAGTTTGTTTCAGGATCAAACACGCGCCTCAATCCTGGCGTAGATTTTTTCCGGGGCAGAATCTCCGCTGAAGTAATGCATAAGGGCAGGGCACAGCCATATTTCCTGAGCCCCTTCGTAGTTCCCGGCTGAGCCAGTACCGGAGTAAGTGCAGCCGTTGGATCTGGCGCCCTCCCTTTTACCAACTGCTGTCAGCGTTAAATTGCTTTTGGGAAGCGGCGTAGTGGAAAAGTAAGCGGTTAATTTTCCTCCTGCGTTCAGCTGAGCATCCACTGCATCAAATGGAAGATTCGCCGTTCCAACAAAAGGTTCTTGTTCCAGTCCGTGCCGGGGATCATCAAAAACCCATACGGATTTGGATTGAGGGTGGCGATAGGGGGCGATGCAATGGACGGTATTGTTGCTTGGTGTGTTCATGTCTGTGTTGGTTTTTTGTCTGCTGCGAAATTGAGTTGGCCCCTTCGTTGTGAGATTTGCGCTTAAGTGGTTATTTTTTGGCGAAAGAGTCGCGCTGGTCAGCGACGGTTGATGGAATGACTTCGGGACCTGTGGCAAAGATGTCCACCAAAGACAGGGGGCCCTTTTTGCCCCACAAATAGGCTCGCGATCCACTACCCATATCCAAACACATTCCCGAGGGATAAACGTTCTTGCTTGCTCCATAGCACACAGGAATCAGACCTTGGGGCTCAAGTTGCAGCCGTGCACTGCACAAGGCATCAAAGAAATTCCATGAGACGCCTTTGTAGTCGCATCCACGGCAATGCAAGGTGACGTGGCAGGTGCTGTCATCTTTTGAGTAGGAAAGGTCAATGGTTTCGCCCGGCTCGCCGCCGGAGAGTGAAAGTGGGATTTTTGTGATCATCGGTTTTTTAACTGCGTTGGGTTCTCTATTAAGGAGGTTTTTTTAAAGTCGTCTTGGACTCAGGTTTGATTAGTCCCGCCCTGGTGCGTGAATATGCACCTTGCGGTGGGCATCCATGATTTTGAACCAGAGGTCTTCATAGGCTTTGTATTTTTTGAGTTGGTGAGGTGTTTTTAAGATCTCGTCTTTGAAATTGTCGTAGGTGATCGTCGCGCTGAGCGTGCTGAAAATGGCGGCGAAATCCTCGGTCTCCTCGACATAGATCCGGTACCGGTAGTCGGAGTAGTCCCAAGAGTGAATTTGCGTTACAGAATCATTTCGCCATGCGAAGCCCGGAGCCTCGCTTGACTTGGCAAGAAGGCGGGTCAGATCGCCCTTGTCACGGGCGCGAACGACATGCACTTCAGGCCCGTCCTCATTGAGGTGGGAGGTTTTTTTGACGATAGAAAAGAAGCCGATATTTGATGCGATCCACATGAGAAAAATATAGGTGATTTGAGATGATACTGGGAGCCTAAAAGGCCATTTTTCATGACATTTATTTTGCGTTTTTTGTTGATTTATTTTCCACGAAGACGCCCGTAAAAGGGGCGCGAGCATGCGAGGAATCGAGGCTTGTCGAGTCCCAAATCGCGTTAGTTTTTCTGACTCTCAGAAAAATCTAAACCACTAATAATTCATCTATTGCCGGTGAATGGCTTTGACGTGCGTCTTGGCTGTCTGCCGCGCGAGAAGTTTGAAGGATTTCGCGGTCGTGAGAAATTGGGGGGAGTAGGTTCTGGAGGTTCTGTCTTTACGCCTTCCCCGCCGCCATTGTCAGGATCATCCTTGCGTGAGAAAAAACATGCGATCGCGTAGAGGATCGCGATGCCAATTACGATCGGCGTTGCGCCGATGGCAAGAGAGGCGACGAAGAAAATGCAAAAGATGGTAAGACGGTTCATGAGGGATTCTGCCGTTTGGCAGCTTGATTCTTAGCACGCAGGTCGGCGGTGAGCTTCCGTATTTGTTCGGAGGTGACAACATGGTATGTGCCAGCCTTAAAGTGTTTGCGGGCGATATTTACTGTGAGTTGAGTCGGGCTAGGGAGCGACAGCGCAGCCAAGGCGCTTTGGATTTCTTCAGGGGTGATATCTTCG
>JALQZP010000172.1:0-2845 GCA_023258235.1 Terrimicrobiaceae bacterium
ACTGACATATCCGTTGTCTTTCTTTTGCAGATTCCGTTCTGCCGTCGGGCCACTTTGGTTCAGTGCTTGACCTCACTCTTCAAGGCGGGAGACCACGCTCCCGCCTCGAGTTAAGTTTTTATTGCAGAAGCTTCAGAATCGATTGGCTGGCTTGGTTGGCTTGGGCCAGCATCGCCGTTCCCGATTGCTGCAGGATGTTGAACCGGGCGAGTTGCGTGCTCTCGGCAGCCACATCCACATCGATGATCCGGCTGTTGGCCGCTTCCAGGTTCGTCTTGTTCACCTTGAGCATGTCTTCCGCAAACGTGAGTCGGCTTTGCTCACTACCATTGGTCGCGCGGAGCAGCCCCAACGCCACGATAGCGTCTTGAATTTCTGTTCCGCGAGTTGCTGCGTTGGCTGCAGTGAGATCGTTACCTGCATATCCCACCACCACTGCCAAATCGGCGTTGGTGTTGATATCCGATTGCGTCACTCCCACTGTCTGTGTTGTTCCGTCCTCGGATGTCGCCACCGTCAATCCCGCTCCTTCAAACAACGCAACCCCATTGAACTCTTCACTCGAAAAATCAATGAGCTGCTGAGTGAGTGTTTCAAACTCCAACGCATAGTTGGCGATGTCGTCTGAGGACTTAGTCACGTCTTGCGCCAAGGTGGCGAGTTCCGACATGCGGCTCAAAACCTTGTCCGCTGTTTTGAGAACGCCATCTTGCGTCTGGAGGAAGGAAATTGCGTTTCCCACATTCGTGGCTGCTGCGTCCGTTCGCCGGATCGCTGCGCTCATTTTCATCGACACTGCCAGTCCGCCGGCATCGTCGAAGGAGGAATTAATACGCGAACCGCTCGAAAGGCGCTGAAGGCTTCTCTGGAGGTTGACGTTGGAATTGCTGAGGTGATAGCTAGCCAAAGTGGCAGCCGAATTGGTGTTGATTACTACTGACATATCCGTTGTCTTTCTTTTGCAGATTCCGTTCTGCCGTCGGGCCACTTTGGTTCAGTGCTTGACCTCACTGTTGAGCTTCTACGCTCTGTGTACAATTATCGGCGCCTAAATCGGTGGCTTTAGATATTTTTTTAGTTTTTGTTAACCGGGGTGGCTGGCACAAACAGCCTCCAATTTAACTCACTTAATTGTGCCGCAGATTGCGACAGAGGAAACAAGGTTCTTGATTGCAACCGCCCATTCACCCCGAGCAGGCTGGCGAATGAGGCGGGCCGTGGGATACCAAGGGGAATTACTTCGATCCAGCATCCAGCGAAAATCAGGGAGAAAGGGAAGCAGAATCCATACGGGCTTACCTAGTGCGCCAGCGAGGTGAGCAACCGCAGTATCGACCGTAACGACGCCATCCAGAGCCTGAATGAGAGCAGCTGTGTCGGCAAAATCATGAAGCTCGGAGGTCCAATCCACAATAGGAAAAGGAGGGTTGGCTAGTTGAGCGGATGGGGGGCCTATTTGAAGGCTGAGCCAAGAAATATTCGAAATTTCAGCCAACGGAGCAAATTGGGAGAGGTGCATACTGCGCTTTTCATTCGACGGGTGCTTTGCGCCGCCAGCCCATACCAATCCTATATTCCGAGGTGAGCCCACATCATCCAAGCGGCTCTTCCAAGCAAGCACCCGGAAAGGATCCGCATGCAAATAAGGGGTGCTGGCTGGGATATTTTCAAGACTTGTTTGGAATGCCAGAGGGAGTGACATCATCGGAATATGAAAATCAAATTCCGGCAAAGGCTCACCATGACGGACAAGCATTGAGATCTGAGGGATGGAACGAAGCAGACCTAGAAGTTCTGCCTGGCACTCAACGATAATGCGTGCACCGCAATCCGCAGCTAGGGCGGCATATCGGCAAAATTGGATAGTGTCACCCAAGCCCTGCTCAGCATGAATAAAGAGCGTTTTTCCAACAAGCGATTCGCCTCTCCACTGGGGGGATGCAAATATTCTTTTTGACACCGAGGCCGCTGTTGCCGACCAGCGAAATTCGTACTCACTCCAACCCTCGGCAAAATGACCGAGCAGAAGATTGGCGAGACTGCGATTCCAGCGCGCACTGAGGTGGTCGGGATTCAACTCAAGTTGACGAGTGTAGGCCAAGATTGCTTCGGCGGGATTTCGCGAATCAAAATATGTTTTCCCCAAGTTATACCACGCTTGCGGATGGTCTGGAGCTAGTGAAAGCGCTTTCTGGTAGCAGGCGACAGCCTCATCATGCCGATTTAGACTTCGGAGTGCTGGCCCGCAATTGTTGTAATAGTTCGAGTTGTTTGGATTGATTCGTATGGCCCGTTGAATGAGTCTAACGGCAGGCTCTGGTTTTCCTGCTTGAAATGCGATCGTGCCCAGCAAGTGTAGAGCGTCCGCATTTTCAGGGTTTACTTTGAGAGCCTCTCTATACATCGACTCGGCCTCTTTGAGTCGACCAGATTGCTGAAAATTGAGACCGCGTTCGATCGCAGCAAAAGAACTTTCCACTCATGGACAATAGTCGCCAGAACATGAGCCTAGCGAGGCCTTTTTCGCATGTTGACGTTTTCTATGAAGCGTGGCAAACCTCACTTCTCCCAGCTCAATGACAAACTGACCAGCTTGATGCGCTATTTATTCATCCATCCGAATTTCCCCGGCCAGTTTCTCCATGTCGCCCGTCACCTCGTCAATAACGGGGAGAACGTCACGGGCGTTGGCGAACATCACAATCTGCGGCGACAGGCAGGCATGGTCCCTGGGGCGAGGTTATTGGGCTACAAAATCGGACGCCAGGCATCCAAGACAACCCACCACTACGTCAGGGGCACCGAAGACAATGTAATCCGCGCGCAAGCTGCGCTGAGGCTCTGT
>JALQZP010000172.1:2855-4140 GCA_023258235.1 Terrimicrobiaceae bacterium
CATCCAAGACAACCCACCACTACGTCAGGGGCACCGAAGACAATGTAATCCGCGCGCAAGCTGCGCTGAGGCTCTGTATGGCATTGAAGCGAGAGGGCTACCGACCCGATGTGATTGCCGCTCACACAGGGTGGGGCGATACACTTTTTCTCAGGGAGGTTTTTCCCGAGGCGCGGATTGCGGGTTACTTTGAGTTTTTTTACAGGGGCGAGGGAGCGGATATCGGATTCGATCCCGAATTTCCCATGTCCCTTGATAATCGACTCGAGGTGAAAATGAAAAATGCCACCTCCCTGCTGGCTTGGGAAGATTGCGATGCTGTATGGACGCCGACGCGATGGCAGGCTTCGCTTTTTCCAACCGAACTTCGACATAGACTCCAGATCCAGCACGAGGGAGTCGATACGGCTCAAGTAAAGCCCAATTCCTCAGCGAAAGCCACATTGCCGGACGGAACCAAGGTTCGAGCAGGGGAGGAAATTCTTACCTTCGTGAATCGCAACATGGAACCCTATCGTGGTTTTCACATCTTCATGCGTGCCCTGCCGGAGATCCTGCGCCGCCGACCAAACGCCCGCGTCCTGATCACCGGCATGGAAAACGACACAGCTTACGGCAATACCCCTTCCGGAGGAGAAAGTTGGAAATCGCGACTCCTGCGTGAGACGGGCACGTCGATCGATATGTCGCGCGTTCACTTCCTCGGCAAGTTGCCATACGAAGCCCATATACGTGTACTTCAACTTTCACGTGCCCATGTATACCTCACATACCCCTACTTTGTTTCATGGTCGATGCTTGAGGCCATGGCTTGCGGATGCCTTCTCATCGGATCGAATACGCCACCGGTGACGGAGTTCATCGAGGATGGAAAAAATGGAATTCTTGTGGATTTTTTTGACATCAAAGGCCTCGCTGAAAGGGCTTGCGAAGCGCTTTCCAAGCCAAAAATGTTTTTTAATCAGAGAAAAAACGCCCGCCGTCTCATTGTTGAATCCTACGACCAGCAAACCAACTGCGTCCCCAAGATTCTTCGACTCATTTCCGGAAAATAGGGATTTGCATTTCCCCGGGGATCGTATGTATTTGCATGAGTCATATTCTAATCACAGGCGCCACCAGCGGCATCGGGCATGAACTAGCAATGCGCCTCATTGCGCGGGGAGATCGTGTTTTTCTCACTGGCAGGTCATCGGAAAAACTCCAAACCTCCGACGCGCCCCACCTTGCCGCCGATCTCACGACTCCTGGCGCTGCGGAGAAAGTTGTCCATGCAGCCGTGGAT
>JALQZP010000173.1 GCA_023258235.1 Terrimicrobiaceae bacterium
AGCCCACTCGAGGCGTGATCGGCTATGTCGATGCCGCGAGGGTCGGTCCCGACGCGCATCCCGCGCACTTTGAAAAATGCCTGAAATCGGTCCTGCGTTTTCAAATCTACAACAATGTCTGGTGGCAGAACGATCCGGATTGCGCCTACCTCGCCCCAAAGCTCGAAAGCCGAACAGTCGGCTACACCCCCGAAGGCGAAGGCATGTGGCGGACATGGCACAATGTGGTCACGCTCGTTGGCGGGACCGCGATGAACAGCGAACCCCTCGATGCCGAGGATTGCAAAGCCGTATGGCGAAATTCCGAGATCATGCGTCCCTCGAGTGCCGAACCAGGCCGGTTGCTGACCCTAGGCCTCTCACCGGAGAACTCCGTTTTTGGTTTTGCCGCCTCGCGGCCCTACGGCGATTTCGCGGTTTGGAATTTCTACAATTCCGCGAAAGATTCCAAATCGATCACGCTCGATTTCCCTGCTGCTGGCCTGCCTCCAGGTATCGATTGCGCGGTCTTCGACTTCTGGCAAAACAAAGTCATCGCCCGCGCGAAGGACACCTTCACAACTGCTGCGCTCGACAGCGAATCCTCCGCACTCCTGCGTTTCACGCCGTTGAATTCCATCGTCCCCGTGCTCGTCGGTTCGAATCTCCACCTTTCCATCGGAGCCACCGAGATTCAAGACATCCGAACTTCGCCGAAGCTCTTGGAAGTCCTCCTTACCGATGCCGGAGCGCAGAGCGGCAGCCTCACCTTCCACAGCACCAAGCCCCTCGAAGCCGCAGGCAGCGAAAACTGCGAAATCAAGGCCGTCGAGTCGCTCGGGGAAAACCTCTGGCGGGTCGATGTCCAAGGCCGGAAGTGGGCCAAACCACAATCGCTCCGCCTTTCGATCAAGTAGGAGCGGGATTTGACCAGTCGAATAGAGATTGCACACTAAGATGATCTCTCATTGCTGCCACATGGGAATCCGATCCCTTTATCACCCGCTGCTGGCCTCAATCCGCGCCGTTTCACCGATTGCTCAAAGGTTTCGGACAACGGGCTCTGGAATCACTGCCGTCTTTATTTCCACTCTTCCTTGTTGGCTGGTGCTTTTGATCCTGACTGCCAGTACACACGCAAAGGGCCCGACCGAGGCTTTTCTGATGGCTTATTTTGTTGGCGATTCCGTCGAGGAAAATCGCATGCATCTTTGCTGGAGTCTCGATGGACTCAAGTGGACGCCGTTCAACAACGACAAGCCTGTGGTCACCTCCAGCATGTCCACGAAAGCCATTCGCGATCCCGCGATTCTCCGCAAAGAAGATGGAACCTTTGTCCTGATGTATACCGATGCCGCGTGGTCGGTGGGGCAGAAGCCGACATGCGGGTTCTGGGACTCGCCGGATCTCGTCAACTGGACCAACCAGCGGATCCGCGCCTTGAGCAACAATCCCGCCCTCCCGGCGTGGGGACCCGAGGCGATTTACGATCCGGCGACCGGCAAATACATCGTACTGTGGTCCACCGCAGCCAGCGATTCGCTGTGCTTCAACACCACGACCGATTTCGACACATTCTCTCCCGAGGCGCCGTTTTTCACCCCTGGTCACCAAGTGCTGGAAAACAACATCTTTCGAAACGGCGAACACTACTACCTGATCTACAAAGATGAGCGCGGCGGCAACAATGCGGACACCCCTTACAAGGCCCTCAAGGTGGCCCGCTCCATGAACCTCAAGCCGGATAGCTTTACGATCCTCACGGATGACTACATTTCCCCGCATTTGTCCGAGGGTCCGGTCATCTGCAAGGCCATCAATGCCGAGCGTTGGTATCTCTACTACGACATGTTCATGGAAGGCGGTAAGTTCAAGTGTAGCACCACCACCAACCTCGACGGCAATACCTCCGAGTGGACACCACTGCCCGACAACCAGTTTTCCCTGCCGAAGCGCGTCCGGAACGGGCACATTCTTGAAATTGACCGGGAGGAATTGAATAGGCTGCGGGCTGTCTGGGACAACGGCCCCAACTTCGCCGAGGGTTGCAAAGTCAGCGCCTCGAGTGCGTGGGAGGGGAATCCCGCGTCGAATGCGAATGACCTGAACTACAATACCTACTGGAGTGCGGCGACCGGCAAAGGGGCCAATGAATGGCTCGAAATCGATTTGGGAAAGAGCCGCACTTTCAACAAAATCATCCTCCGCCAAAGCAACTCGGACCGGATCACGGGCTACAAAATCCAATATCACAACGGAACGGAATGGGTCGATGCCTACACCGGTGGCACCATGGGGACAAAGGTCAGAATCGATACTTTTCCGTCCGTCACCGCATCGAAGGTGCGCTTGCTCGTCACTGAAGTCCAAACCGGCGCAGCCTCTACCGGAGGCGAAACGGACACCTGTCCTCAGATCAACGAGTTTGACATTTATCTGAACTCCAAAAAGCCCTCGAAAGAGAAAAAGTAAACCCATGAAAACACCCCCCGCTCCAAAAATCCTCGCCCTGTTGCTGGCGATTTCTTTTCTCTCCACGATGGCACCCGCCAAAGAGGGCGCTCCCGGCCATGGCAGCAATTATCAAGGTTGGAAGACGCTTCGCCTCGCCAATTCTCTCATCGAACTCCAAATCCTCCCCGAGATCGGTGGCCGCATCATCCAGTTCAAGCTCGGCGACCGGGAGTTCCTGTGGGTGAATCCCAAGTTGGCCGGAAAATTTCCCGAGCCCAACGGCCTGAATGCGGAAGGTGGGTGGTTCAATATCGGCGGAGACAAACTCTGGCCCGCGCCGCAGGGCTGGGACAACGATCAACAATGGCCCGGTCCGCCCGATGCGGTACTCGACGGACAGCCCTACGAGTGCGAGGTGCTCGGCTCCGGCCCGCCCGGTGAAATGGCGGTCCGCCTGACCAGTCGCGACGATCCTCGCAGCGGCGTCCGGTTTTCCCGCGTCATTCGCACCTTCCCCGGCAGCACACGCGTGGCTTTCGAGACGACCATGACGAACATCGACACCAAGCCCCGCCGCTGGGGCATCTGGTCGCACACCCAACTCGACGGCGCAAATGCCGACCGCTCCGGTCACAACCCACTCTTGCAGGCGTGGTGTCCGATCAATCCCAAAAGTCGGTTCTCGAGGGGCTACGATGTGATGTTCGGCGAGCAAGACAACCCGTCATTCCAAACTGATAGAGACCGAGGCCTAGTCCATGTCCGTTACCAATACAAGGTCGGCAAAATCGGGATCGACAGCCCCGCCGGCTGGTCTGCCACGGTGAATGGAGAAACCGGCGCAGTCTTCGTGCAACGCTTCGTCTTCGAGACGGACAAGCCGTATCCCGACGGTTCCTCGGTGGAATTCTGGCTGAATGGCACCGGAAAGATCCATGCCTACAACAAGGACATCGTGATGCCCGAAAGCCCGATCGAAAATCCTTATATGTTTGAAAGCGAAATACTCAGCCCCTTTGCCTCTCTGAAACCCGGCCAATCCTACTCGTGGCGTTACGATTGGTATGCCACCCAGATCGGCGGCGATTACCCGGTGCTCGATTGCTCCGAAACCGGCGTGTCCGCTGAGCCCCTGCTCGCAACGAACGAGGGCCGCAAAACACATCTGACCGGCAGGTTCGGAGTTTTCGCCCCGGGAACGGCGCGGGTGGAATTTTTTGCTGCCGACGGCGCCCGGTTGGCCAGACACGACCTTCCGCTGAAGGCGACTCCTCTTGAGCCGCTCGTCATTTCAACCGATCTGGAAACTCCTGAGTGCGCGACCTCGGTGAGGTTACTGTGGATCGGAGTTGACGGAAAAACCCTAGGACCTCTAGCTCAAACCGACATCAAACAGTAACGAAATCTATTTTTAGAGCGGTTAAACTTTTTTCTATAGCCGCATGTTTCTGACCCGAGAATCAGTTTTCACAAAGCGTCACGGAGTTTTATGGCTGCGAAAAACGGCTACGAAATTTCCAAAATCGCTCTAGAGCAACAATTTCAAGTCCGACTGGATTTTAGAGCTTTTCAACAAAAGCAATAGCCGCATGAGATGAACCAATTGAGGGCATCTTTGGCTGTGACCTTGGCCAAGGCATCGCCTATGGCGATGACAAGATCTTCGGGGGTTCGCGCCTCGGCACTGCG
>JALQZP010000174.1 GCA_023258235.1 Terrimicrobiaceae bacterium
ACAGATAGAAGGAGCTCGACAACGCCCGTCACAGGGTTGTGAAAGAGGCATAGATATCGCTTTTTCCACTGTCCCTCGCCACTCCCTTTGAATATCATCGACTCCATCAAGATACAGTCTCCTGTCAAATGAATCGCCTCGCTAGCTTGCATAGAAAGACCAGCAGGCTTCGTGTAAAAAGCGCCGAATTCTGCGGCGTGCGCACCAAGTGACAGAATGATTAAAAGAAGGAGAGGCTTCATAGGTTGGAGATTTGTGGCGGGAGAGAGGGGATGTCGGGCGGGTCTTCACTGACGAGGCGGGCAGCAGTGAAGCCGGGGAGTGCATAGGGGGGAATTTCATCCTATAAAAAATCAGCAGTAAAATGTGGCACCTTTGCCTCAACGTGCATAGTCCAACTTTCCGTTTTAAAATGACCAAATTGCGTTTTTTAATCACTCAAACAGACGGAAAATTGAGGCATGCACGGCTCGCCGAGCCGCCACTGGTCTACTTGTTCGCACCCTGCCAACAGAAACAAGGAGCATGCCAACGCAAACACTCTAAAATCCAAAAGCAAGCGGCATTGGTATGATTGGAAATCTTTTCGTTACCGACGCCGATACTTTTCTGCCAGTGCCGGACTGAGGTAGGTTGCCCATGGGAGCCTGAAACCAATATTATGATTTTTGGTTCTCCGTCCTTGAAAATCACAAGCCTTGAAAACCGTCCGCTTTTCCGTTTCGATGCCATTTTTCTATGACAATCCTCGCATTTTCCCGCCTTGCGAATGGCTTCCGCTGCTCGTTCGTCCTTCTTCAACTTTCCGTGTTCGCTGTTTTCTCCCACGCCTCGCCGCTTGAAAAGCTCGACGGAGTGAACGACGCGGATGTTTCGCTGGACGGCATCTGGCATTTTCAAATTCCCGCGCCGGAGGGTTTCTGGAAGGAACTCGCTGAGCCGACGGGTTGGAAAACCATGCCGGTGCCGGGCGATGTGTTCCGCGAAGGGCATCTGATCAAGGAGAACGAGCCGGTCGCATACAAGCGCAAGTTCACCGTTCCGGCCGACTTCGCGGGACAAAAAATCCGCCTCCGCTTTGAGGGCGCGCACGATTTCACGAAGGTTTGGGTGAATGGGAAATTCCTCATGCAGCACCAGGGCGGTTGGACGCCTTGGGAGTGCGACATCACCTCGGTGGTCACACCCGGGAAGGACGCTTGGATCGCGCTCGAAATAACCGACCTCAGCAAGGACATCGCCTTCAATGGAAAACGCCTCCGTGCGATCGGCGGCCTGGTGCGCAGCGTTTCATTGCAAGCGCGGCCGAAGTCTTTTTTTGAATTTCCCATCGTCTCCTCGCCGTTCTCCGAGGACCGCAAGACCGCGACCCTGACCGTCATCGGCCAGGTGGCAACGCCCGATCCGAAGGCGACAGCTTCGTTCCGCCTCTTCGATCCCGAAGGCAAGGAAGTCCCGCTCGCCGCACCCGAATGCAAACTCGATCAGTCGCAGGTCACCTGGAAGGCGGAGGTCGCCTCGCCGCAAACATGGGATGCCGAGCATCCTCGCTTGTATCGGCTTGAAATCACAAGCCGGGCGCCCGGTCAGGCCACGGCGGTTTATTCGAAGCGCATCGGCTTTCGCGACATCCGCTTCGACGACAAACACAACCTTCTCGTCAACGGCAAGATCGTGAAGCTTCGCGGCGCCAATCGCCACCTTGTCAACCCGCTCAAAGGCTTCGTCCCCGAGCCTGCGGTGGACAACATCGATGTGGATCTTTTCAAGGAGGCGAATATGAATTTCGTCCGCACCTCGCACTACCCGCCGGGCATCGGCTTCGTCGATCAGTGCGATGAGAAGGGGCTTTATGTGAACCTCGAGTCGGCCGTGCTGGACTGCGGCAAAGCCAGCAAGGAGTCGTTCGGCATGCACGACGATCCGCAATACGAGAACCTCTTCATCGACCAACAACGCGAGGTTCTTCTCAACTACGGCAGCCACCCCTCCATCATCATGTGGTCCATGTGCAACGAGAGCGTCTTCGGACGGAACTTTGCAGTCACCGCCGATTTCGTCCGAAAAGTCGATCCCTCACGCGCCCTGACGGCGAGCTACCAGGTCAAGGAGGATCCGGACAACAAAAGCCACGATATCAAAAGCTGGCACTACCCGACTTGGGACCAAAACTACGAGAAGACGGATATGCCCTACATGTATGACGAGTGGATGCATGTGCTCGGGCACGGCGTGGAATTGTGGATCCACGACACGAATGCCCGTGATTACTGGGGACGCAGTCTGGACAAGGCCTGGACATCCCTTTTCTCCTCGAACGGCAGCGTCGGTGCCGCGATCTGGAATTACTGCGATGACATGACGATTCTGGCCGATCCCACCGCCAAAGCCTCACGCGCAGCGGTGCGGCGGTTCAGCAAAGGAGAAGCCAAAATTTCCGTAGCCGATAAACTTCCCAACATCTACGGCACCGCCCGCTGGGGCATCATCGACGAATGGCGCCGTCCGAAACCGGAATTCTGGAATGTGAAAAAAGCCTACAGTCCGGTGCGCTTGCTCGAAACACAGGTGACGAAATTCGAGGCCGGCAAACCCCTTTCCCTACCGATCCATAACCGCTTCGACCACACCCCGCTCGACCAAGTGACGATGCGCGTCAGCTACGATGGAAAGACGCAGGAACTCCCGTGTCCGCCGATCCAACCGCACCAGAAGGGCACGATCGAGCTTCCCGCCGCCGCGTGGAAGGCCGGCACGGAAGTGGCCGTGTCGTTCCTCGACAGCGCGAAGAGGCTCATCGACGATGACCGCATCACGCTCGGCACCCCGCCGAAACCCGAGGCGCCCGCATTGAAAGGTACTCCCGAAGTGGTCGAGACCGACAACGCGATCACCATCGAAGGCAAGGAATTCGGTGTTGTGATCGACCGCGCCACCGGACTCATACAGAGCCTCAAGCACGGCACCGCGAATGTCCCTCTCGTCGGCCCGATGCCCCACATTTACAAGTTCCATGAATTCCTCAAAAGCGGCATCAACCCCGACATCGGGAACGTGCCTTCGAATGTCGGAAAAATCTCCATCTACGACACTCCTCTCCTCGACGCCTGGAAATTCAAGGACCTTCGCATCGAGAAAAAAGACAACGCCATCGTGGTGCATGTCACAGGGCAGTTCGACTCCTTCGATGTGGTTTACACCTACACCATCGCTGCGAACGGCCGCATCGACATCGGTTACGATTTCAAAAACATCCCGCCACTTGACACGACTGGCATGGTGCCTAAGAGCGGAGACCCCCTGGACCTCGAAGTCGGCATCAAGTTCTGGACCGGCGACCAGTTCGACCATCTCCATTGGGACAAAAAAGCCTACTGGTCCTCGTATCCCGAGGGGCATCTCGGCAACAGCAAGGGCAGCATCGCGCTTTTCAGCACCGAAAAGCCGGTCTGGGCGCAAAAGCCCGCACAGCCATGGAACAAGGACGTCTGGGATTTCTACTTGATGGGCTGGCCGGTGCCGGAAGGCAAACTCCCCACCTACGAAGCCAGCGCCGCAAAGCAGGCCATCCGCACCTACACCTTGGATGACCGCGAGGCCAAGCTCGCCCTTACCGTCCACGGTGACGGGGAAACCACCACCGCCCGCTATGGCCGCTTCAAGGACAACCAATACTACTTCTACGTCCTCGATACGCTCGACTACGCCCTCAAATGGGGCAACTACGCTGCCAACAACCGTCCCGAACCGAACCACCAAGGCGTGGCAAGACTGTCACTCCAAAATTTGGATTGATCTTCCCATTCATTCCCGATTGCACGAAACAGTGATGTTTGCATTTCTGCCAAGGAAAGTGCGATGAAGCTCCACAAAGCCACGGCGGAAGTTTTTATTCCCGACGGCAAACCGACAGCGGAAGCACTGGCCCGTGTCACACACCTTGGCATCGGTGCGCACCAAGATGACCTCGAATTCATGGCCTTTCACGGGATAGCCGCGTGCTTCGGGCGGGAGGACAAATGGTTTGGCGGCGTCACTTGCACGAACGGCGCGGGTAGTTCGCGAACCGGGCC
>JALQZP010000175.1 GCA_023258235.1 Terrimicrobiaceae bacterium
CTTATACCCTGAAGGTTTTTCCATCTGGTCAACTCGGGCAAGGGTCGCTAGGGTTTTTCCATGGCAAGAAATGTATTGGGTGGCGAATTGGAGCCCTGCTGTTACTCACCGCTGACAGGATTTTTTCGGGATGGATTTTGCCATACCGGCCATGGTGATGTTGGCATCCATACCGTGTGCGCGATCATGACTGCGGAATTCCTCGAGTTCTCCCTGCTACGAGGGAACGATCTCATCACCCCGAGACCGGAATATCAATTTCCCGGACTCAAGCCCGGTGACCGCTGGTGCATTTGTGCCAGTCGTTGGAAGGAAGCTTGTGATGCGGGTGTGGCTCCACAGGTCGAACTCAAATCCACCCATGCTTCCACGCTGGAATTTGCCACACTCGAAGAGTTGCAGGCCTCGATCGGGGAGTGATCAGCGGACCGACCGAGGTGCGCTACGGGCGTTATTGCGATCAACTAGGTTGAGATTTTTTCCCAACCTCTGGAGAACAAAAGTGTTGTTGTCTCCGTAGAGTTTCCATGGCCCATCGGGCACATCTCTGGCATCCACGAATTTCCAATCGCACATATCCTTTCCGCCTATACCGAGATAGTCCCGCACAGCGGGCGACACATCAAGGCCAGCGCCTTGGTTCAGATTTGGCCTAGGACGATCGTTTCCGAAGACATATTGCCAGTGATCCGTGCGAAAAGGCCCGCAATCCTCCCATTGAGCATACACAACGCGCCTTCCATGTTGAATGGCCACCCACCGCCCCTTGCAAACAGATTGGCCTACTTTTTCAAAGGCTTCCCGAAACCATGGGATATATCGCGACTCGGGTTTGGTCGTGCCGTGCGTGACATCATTGTAAGGGAGGGCGACATAAAACGGATTTTGGCGTGGACTGAAGTTCTTCGGCAGGTACCCCCTTCGTGCTCCAGGATCAGGATTATCAAACCCCCCATAGCTTCTATGCCACTGAGGATCCCATGAGCTTTTGGTATTCGGAACAGGGTTATTCCGCGTGGGACGTTCGCCAACCCAGAAGACCGTGGTAACGATGTTGCGCTTCCATTGGTAGCGGCTGGACACGGGTGCGATCGTGCTAGAAACAACCGGCGGCTCGATTTTCAAAATGGCTTTTTCTCGAAGCGCGAGGGCCATTTTTTCAAAATCCGAGGAAACAGCTGCAAAGGCAGTCACCTGAAAAAATGCAAAAACGGCTAGAATGAGGAGGATTCTTAACTGGGCCATCACTTGGGACTCAGTACTATGACCCACCGATCGGAAGCCTGCAAATGAAAAGTCCTGTTTGCTGAAAGCGCGCATCCAACCCCGCCTGAGTTTTCTTATTCAGAAAGTGCGTGTCATGCCCGATGGGGTTGATTTTAATCCCTCCCACATGTCTCGCATTCTACCATGGCTTTTATCGGTATTGAGCGGTGTGCTCCTTGGTTTGTGTTTTCCGCCGTGGGGCTGGGGAGATCTTTGCTGGGTTGCTCTTGTGCCGCTCATTTGGGCGATTTGGTTTTCACCTCACGCTGGTCGCCCCCACTGGCAACGTGTCGCTGCACTAGGTTATGTGTGCGGCTTGGTGTTTTTTGCGATTTCCGCGTCCTGGCTCACCACGCTCACCTGGCCGGGAACGGTTCTCTTGGTGCTCTACTTTGCAGCTTATATCTCTATTTGGACGCTTGCCGTGAGCTTGCTGCGAAAAGCCCCAAGCGAAAACGAAGCCTGGCTCGGCTCGCTCCACAATCTGCGTGTCTGCATACTCGGCGCGGCGGCCTGGGTCGCATTGGAATGGCTTCGAGGGATCATCTTCCCCGCCTTCGGATGGAATGGTCTCGGTATCGCTCAGTACAAAAACATCCCCCTCATCCAGATTGCGGACATCACCGGGGTCGGCGGAATTTCGTTTTTGGTGGCGATGACGAATCTCATGCTCACCGCCACGATCAAGCGCTTGATCATGGAAATCAAACGCGGCGCGCGGCGTCCCCACTACGATTTCGCAATCACGCTCGCCTTCGTCGCCCTCGCATGGATCTACGGCCTGCGCGAGATATTCCAGCCCGCACCGGAAAGCACGGAAACGACTTTTGCCGCGATACAGGCGAACATCTCCCAAGAGACCAGGAATAATCCCGATCTCGAATTCGATGTGCTGGAGATTTACAAAAACCAAACCCTCTCCGCGATTGCCATGCAACCGGATCTCATTCTCTGGCCGGAATCCTCAACGCCGAATCCCTTGCTCGGACATCAAATGACATGGGATATGGTTCGCGGTCTCGCCCAGCAGCACAAGGGCGACCTCTTGCTTGGCACCGTGCATTGGGGCAAGGAGGGGGACTTCAATTCCATCGCGCTCCTTACGGGTCAAGGAAAAGAGGCCCAACTTTATCACAAAATCCACCTCGTTCCCTTTGGAGAATACGTCCCGCTGCGGGAGGAATTCCCCCTCCTTGCCAAGATCGTCGGCGATCTAGTGCCAGCCGATTTCGATCCCGGCAAAGAATACAAAATCCTCAACATGCAGGCGAAGCCAGTGAAACTCGGCCCACTTGTTTGCTTCGAGGACACTCTCGGCGATCTCGCTCGCCACTTCGCTCTCTTGGGCGCCCAGCTTTTTGTGGTGGTGACCAATGACGGATGGTTCCTCAAAAGTGCCGGCTCGTCCCAGCACCTGCAAAACGCCATTTTCCGGTGCGTGGAAACGAAACTCCCCATGGTCCGGGCCGCAAATACCGGGGTCACCTGCGCGATCGACCGCCACGGCGTAGTTCGCGAAAACCTTCGCGATGATGACGGCAGCACATTCATGCAAGGCGTGCTTTTTGGAAAAATCCCCGTCCCCATCCATCCAAAGACCACTTTCTATGCGCGATACGGAGAGATTTTTTCCATTCTTTGCCTTTCCTTATCAGCTATTTGGATCACATTCACTCTCCTCCGCCACCTTAAAACCAAAAAATCCGCTTGTTCGAACCCATCGGAAACGAAACCCTTCGCACCATGAAAATCCTCGTTAATGTCATGCCAAAACCATCCGTCCTCGATCCGCAGGGCGCCGCCGCCGCCGAAGCCCTCAAGCACTTGGGCCTCGCAGGCGTAGGCCGTGTGCGCATCGGCAAGATCGTGGAAATCGAACTCCCCGACAATACCGAGGAATCGGAAATCCACCGCGCCGCCCGCGAACTCCTTTCGAACCCTGTCATCGAGGACTACTCGATTACCAAATAATGAAATTCGCTGTCATCCGCTTCCCTGGCTCGAACTGCGACCAGGACTGCGTTCTCGCACTCAACGCCATTCCCGGCGCCTCCGCCGACTTCGTCTGGCACAAGGACACCTCACTCGCCGGCTTCGACGCCGTCGTCGTGCCGGGCGGCTTTTCTTACGGTGACTACCTCCGTTGCGGAGCCATCGCCCGCTTCTCTCCGATCATGCAAGCAGTGAAAAGCTTCGCCGCATCCGGCGGCACTGTCCTTGGCATCTGCAACGGATTTCAAATCCTCTGTGAGAGCGGACTCCTGCCCGGCGCCCTCGTTCGCAACAAAGGCCTCCACTTCGTTTGCAAACACCAACACCTCCGCGTGGAATCCACCAATTCGCGATTCACCCGCGCCGCGACCAAAGGCCAAGTCCTCAACATCCCCATCGCCCACGGCGAAGGATGCTACTTCGCCGACGACGCCACCCTCGCCGCCCTCAACGCGAACGACCAAATCCTCGTCCGCTACTGCGACACCCAAGGCCAAACCACCGAAGCCTCAAACCCCAACGGTTCCCGCGAAAACATCGCCGGCATCTGCAACCCGAAATGTCTTCGGCCTAATGCCCCACCCCGAACGCGCCTGCGACCCCGCCCTCGGTAGCACCGACGGATTGCTGATCTTTGATAGTTTGTTAAAATGTTAACCACGGAGTACACGGAGAGCACGGAGGAGTTTGAAAATAACTTACTCACGAACGCCATAATTGGCGGGGCCATCTCTGTACACCGTGAACTCGGCCCGGGTCTTCTTGAGTCAGTTTATGAGAAATGCCTCGCCC
>JALQZP010000176.1 GCA_023258235.1 Terrimicrobiaceae bacterium
TTTACAATTGATACATTCGTTGCAGCAGCAGAAGAAAACAAAAAGAGTTCAGGTTGTTATGATTGCATTCCCCCAACATTGCAAAAAGCACACATTACAATATCTTCAAATGAGCAAATCATAATGCCAAGCAAAGATGGAAATTACAATACGTATGACACACTGCACATCACTGCAAATGATACTAAAGCATCATCCGTGCCAATAGTTTTTTTGACTTTTTCCCTTCAGTTCCGGAAAAAAATGCCGAAAGGAGGGGCCAAAAAGGGCATTTTTTTCCAACAAGTGAGCTAGGTTGACGATTTTTGGGGATTAAAACCCAAGTCAATCAATGACCACGTCCTGAGAACCGGCGACAATTTCTCCAATCCGGATGCCTTTGGTGAGGCGCAGGGCCTCATCGGCACGCTTGGCCGGAACGATGAGCACCATGCCGATGCCCATGTTGAAGACCTGATACATCTCGTCCATGGCCACATTCCCTAGCTTCTGAATGAGGCTAAAGATCTGCGGCAGTTTCCAAGTGGAGCTATGGATCGAAGCGCGGCAACCTTCGGGAAGAACGCGGGGCAGGTTGTCGAGAAGGCCGCCACCGGTAATATGCGCGGCACCGTGGAGAAGGCCTGCGGGCAGGGAGGCCATGAGGGGCTGGTAATTCGGATGAACGCGAAGAAGTTCCTTGCCGAGGGGTTGAGTCATGCCAGGAGCAGGCTTTCCCAGAGGGAGCTTGGCTTTTTCGAGAAGCACATGACGGGCGAGGGAGTAACCATTCGTGTGGAGTCCATTTCCACGAAGACCGATAAGCACATCGCCAACGCGGACCTTGGAACCATCGAGCATTTTCGAGCGATCGACAACACCAACGATAGTTCCAGCCACATCGTATTCGCCTTTTTGATACATGCCGGGCATTTGGGCGGTTTCTCCGCCGATGAGGGCGCACCCGCCGTCCTTGCAGGCCTTGGCGAAACCTTTGAGGATTTGCTTGAAAACGACTGGATCCAGTTTTTCCCCGCCAATGTAGTCGAGGAAAAAGAGAGGACGGGCACCAATGACGGCGATGTCGTTGATGCAATGGTTCACGAGATCTTGACCGATGGTATCATGGCGGTCGGTCGCGAAGGCGATTTTCAACTTGGTTCCCACGCCATCCACGCTGGATACCAGCACGGGTTCCTTCATGCCCTTGAAGTTGGGCTGGAAAAGACCGCCGAAGCCGCCGATTTTACCGAGAACCTCGGGACCGTGGGTGGCGCTCACAAGGGCGTGAATACCCTTTTTGACTTTGTTGCCGAGGTCCACATCGACACCGGCGGCGGCATAGGCTTTTTGTTTGCTTGGAGTTTTCAAAGGAGACGGGCGGTTGGTGCTTCGAGAAGGCGGGCTTGGGAACGGCGTTTTTCCATGATGAGTTTGTCGAACTTCGAGTCGAACGGCACAGGGTAGTCGCCATTGAAGCAGGCCATGCAAAACTCGTTGGCTTGACGCCCGGTGGCTCTCACCATTCCGTCCACATCCAAGTAGCCGAGCGAATCAGCACCGAGGTATTTGCAGATCTCCTTCATCGTGCACTGATTGGCGAGGAGCTTCTCGGGATCGGGGAAATCGATGCCGTAATAACACGCATTCTTGTGCGGCGGGCAACTGATGCGCATGTGGACTTCCTTGGCGCCGTTTTCGCGGAGATTGACAACGCGCGAACGGGCGGTGGTGCCGCGAACAATCGAGTCATCGACCACCACGACGCGTTTGCCCTCGACGGCCGAGCGAATGAGGTTGAGTTTCACGCGCACATTGAAGTCGCGGATCATTTGTGTCGGCTGGATGAACGTGCGGCCGATGTAGTGGTTTCGAACGAATGCGGGGTAATAGGGAATACCGAGTTCCTCGGAAAAACCCAACGCGGCAAAAATCCCGGAGTCCGGGACCGGAACAACGATATCCGCCTCGACCGGGTGGCGGCGAGCGAGTTCCCTCCCCATCTCGACGCGGGCCATACTCACATTCGTGCCCGTGAGGTTGCTATCCGGGCGGGCAAAATAAACGTATTCGAAAATGCAAAACGCGCTCCGTTCTTTTTTAAAAGGCCATTCGCTACGAAGCCCGTTTTCGTCGATGATGATGACTTCGCCGGGCTCCACATCGCGAATGAATTCGGCATGGATGAGGTCGAACGCACAGCTTTCGGAAGCCAGCACGTAGGCCCCGTCGAGCTTGCCTAGGCAAAGCGGGCGAAACCCATGGGGATCGCGAAACCCGATGATCTCGTTCTCCCCCATGAGAACAATCGAGAATGCCCCCTGCAAGCGCCGCAAGGAGGCGATTCCTCCTCCTGCGCTCGAGGGTTGCGCGAGCAAGTGAAGCACGATCTCGCTGTCCACGGTGGTTTGAAAAATAGAACCTCTTTCCTCGAGTTCCGCGCGCAGCGTAGCGGCGTTGACGAGGTTTCCATTATGGGCGATGGCGAGTTGACCACGCGCGGTATCGACCACGAAAGGTTGGGCATTTTTGAGATTGCTCGATCCCGTGGTGGAGTAGCGAACATGCCCGATCGCGCGCGAACCCTTGAGTTTTTCCAGGTCTCTGGATTTGAAAACCTGCGAGACCAACCCCATGCCCTTGTGCGTGTGGAACGCCTTGTCTTCAGGTTCCGAGGTGACTATGCCGGCGCTCTCCTGTCCCCGATGCTGCAGGGCGAAGAGACCGTAGTAGGCCAGCATGGCGGCATCTGGGTGGTTGTAGACAGCGAATACACCGCATTCGTGGGTTGGTTTTTGCAGAGGAGTCGTGAGCGATTTCAAAGCGGACACGCAAAATATCCTCCCGACCGTGGCATTCAAGATTTTTGCGACTGAAATGATTTTTTACATCGCTTCCCCGATTTTTCGTCACTCCCGAACGGAGAATATTTGTTGTTTTTGTGGGATACCGATTGCCCCGGGGGAATGATTGTGCTTTTCTACCCCGCTTATCATGAATGTCGCTCTGGATTATCAACCAAATTGTATCGTCGGACTCACTATCGAACTTCCAACCGATCGCGTAAAAAAAGAATGGGATGCCACCGCCAAGGGATTCCAAAAAATGGCCCGCATTCCCGGCTACCGACCCGGCAAAGCACCTGCATCGATGGTCGAATCCCGCTACGCGAAGGACATCCAGGAGGAAGTCGAAAGCAAGCTCCTCCGCGAAGCGATCACCGAGGCCGCCGAGACCCACAAGATCCAACTCCACTCGATAGAAAAAGTGGACCATGTCGAAATGACGCCGGACAAGCAGCTCCGCATCCGGGCCACCATCTCCACGATGCCGATCATCGACCTTCCCGACTACAAGTCCGTGACGGTCGAGGTTGCCAAAAAGACCGTCACCGACGAAGACATCTCGAGTTTCATCGATTACCTCCGCGAGCCGCATTCGAGCTTCGATCCCGTCACCGATCGCCCACTTGCGATGGAGGATTACGCCGTGATCACCTATGAGGGAAAAGTCGGCGAAGAACTTCTCTCCGCCGTAGTACCATCCGCTCCAGCCCAACTCCACGGCCGCCGCAATGCCTGGGTCCTCATGAGCGAGGGTACCCTCTTCCCCGGCTTCGCCAAAGCCATCGAGGGCATGAATATCGAGGAAACCCGCACATTCACTCTCGATGTGCCTGAAACCTTCCCGGTTACCGACCTGCAAGGCAAACAAGTCACCTACACAGCGACTCTTCACGGAATCAACGTCAAGAAGCTTCCCGCCATCGATGATGCCCTCGCCGAGAAAATCGAGCCCGGCCTCACCCTGGAAACCCTCAAGGAAAAAATCCGCCAGAACCACGAAGCCAACTTCGAACAGAAATTCCTGACCGAAAAAAGGAACGCCATCGTCACAAACCTCCTCGAGCGCTTCACCTGCGAGCTTCCCGAAAGCGTTGTCGCGGCCGAGACCAACTCACTCCTGAAGGAAATCGTCGCTGAAAACCAAGCCCGTGGCGTGAGCGACGATGACCTCAAATCCCACACCGCCGAGATTTTCGAGACTGCTTCGAAGAGCGCCC
>JALQZP010000177.1 GCA_023258235.1 Terrimicrobiaceae bacterium
GATTGAGGGCACGAGATCAGCCCTCCTTGCTGACGGTCATGAGGTCCTTGGTATCGATGATCTCAGTACCGGTCGGCTGAAAAACTTGGATGCGGCTCGGAAGAGTGGCGGATTCCGTTTTCTTGAGAAAAATATTCGCGATCTTTCCAAAACCGATCTTCCACTGGCGGGTTGCGATTGGTTTTTTCATCTCGCAGGGAGAGCTGATCTCGTGCCCTCAATCGTCAATCCCGAGGACTACTTTCAAGTGAATGTGGAAGGCACCTTTCGAGCCCTCCAATTGGCTCGCGAGCTAGGCGTGAAGCGTTTTCTGTATGCAGCTAGTTCCACTTGCTATGGCATTCCTGACGCTTATCCCACCCCCGAATCCGCTCCCTGCAAGCCTGAACATCCGTATGCTTTGACGAAACTCATGGGCGAGGAAATGGTCCTGCATTGGCACAGGGTTTACCAACTGCCAACGCTCTCGCTGCGACTCTTCAATGTCTACGGCCCGCGCAGTCGCACTACAGGAGCCTACGGTGCTGTCTTTGGAGTTTTTCTCCGGCAAAAGCTCGCAGGGGTTCCCTTCACCGTTGTCGGCGATGGGACGCAAACACGTGACTTCACATTCGTTTCCGATGTGGCTTCCGCATTCCTCGCCGCCGCCAAATCCGATGCCCAAGGGGAGATCTTCAATGTCGGGTCCGGTCACAGTTATGCCGTCAATCGCCTCGTCGAGTTGCTTGGCGGTGACAAAGAATTTATTCCTCGCCGCCCAGGAGAGCCTGACTGCACCTTTGCCGATACGCAAAAAATCTCCTCTCGTATCGGTTGGACTCCCTCCATCCCCCTGGAAGAAGGTGTCGCACGCATGATGGCCGTCATCGACGACTGGCGCGATGCCCCTCTCTGGAACCAATCCACTATCGCCGAAGCCACGGCAGACTGGTTCAAGCATCTCGGACACACCTCATAGACACTCTGCCCTCTTGCAGATTGACTTCCAGATGTAAGAAGCTATCTTACTTTCATGACAACGGTGCTTTCCAGCAAAGGTCAGTTCGTTCTTCCATCCCCCATACGTCGGCTTGACCGTCTCCGCATTGGCGAATCGTTCGAAATCGAGCGTGTCGATTCTGGGAAATATCTCCTCACTCGCCAATCTCCGCCATCCAACCAGGGGTTGGTCGATCTTCTCGCATCCTGCCCCGTGAAAGGTTGGTTTGAACCGATCCGCTCCGAATCGACGGACACTTTGTGAAATATATTGTTGATGCCAATCTCCTGAGTGAGGCTACCAAACTTGATCCCGCGCCCAAGGTTGTGGAGTGGCTAAGGCTCAACGAGGAGCATCTCGCCGTGACTCCTGTGGTTTTAGGCGAACTTGGGTACGGAATTCTGCTACTCCCTTCGAGCAAGAGAAAAAAACAGCTCGAAGTGTGGTTTGAAAAAATACGCTCCACGGTTTGCTGTATCGACTTCGACAGCAGGGCGGCGTCATCTTGGGCCCAGCTTCTGGCGCGTCTCAAATCCAAGGGCCATGCCATGCCAATCAAAGACAGCCTGATTGCCGCTTCGGCGATCGCCCACAACCTCACCGTGGCCACGCGCAATATACGAGATTTTGCAAATGCCAGAGTTCCTTTGATAAATCCCTTCGAAATGAATTGATCCTCTCCTCGAAAATCTTTGATCCCTTAAAAAACCACCTCATGAAGAATCCCAACCTTAATACAATCCTCGTCACCGGCGGTGCTGGCTATGTCGGTTCCGTGCTCACGCCCCTTTTGCTCGAGGCCGGCTATAATGTTCGCGTTCTCGATCTCCTGATTTATGGTCGGCAGGTCTTTGACGGAATTCCTGCCAGTGATCGTTCACGCTTGGAAATCCTGCAGGGCGACATGCGTGACGAGACTCTTTTGCGCAAAGCCTTATCGGGTTGCGATGCGGTAATCCATCTTGCGTGTATTTCCAATGATCCGAGCTTTGAACTCGATCCCGCCTTGGGCCGGTCGATCAATTATGATGCGTTCATGCCCCTTGTGGACATCGCCAAGGCCAGCGGTGTGCAGCGATTCATCTACGCCTCCTCCTCCAGCGTCTATGGCGTGAAGGAAGAACAAAATGTGACCGAAGACCTTCCCCGCGAACCTCTCACCGATTACTCCCGCTTCAAGGCGATGTGCGAGGACGAACTTGAAAAACGCCGCGCTCCCGGCTTCACCACGCTCACCCTTCGTCCCGCCACGGTTTGCGGATGGTCGCCGCGACTGCGTCTCGACCTTTCTGTGAATATTCTGACCAACCATGCGGTCAACAAAGGAAAGATCACCGTTTTCGGCGGCACCCAACTCAGGCCCAATTTCCACGTGCGCGATTGCGCTGAACTCTATGTGAATTGCCTCGCCTTACCCGCTGCTCAGATCGACGGCAAGGTCTTCAATGCCGGTTACCAAAATCTTTCCCTCGACGCCATCGCCGAGAAGGTCCGCGAAGTCGTCGGCAGCCAAGTCGAAATCGCCCATACCCCCACCAATGACAACCGTTCCTACCACATTTCCTCGGATAAAATCCTCCGCGAACTCGGCTACTCGCCCCGTTTCACCATTGAAGATGCGATTCGTGAACTTACGGAAGCCTTCCGTGCGGGCAAAGTCGCTGACCCGCTCACTAATCCGCTTTATTTTAACATCAAACGCATGCAGGAAGTGCATTTGAAATAAAAATCCCTATTTGATTCATGTTCTCATTCGTGTATACATGAAATTATGAAAACGATCACGCTGGATGATATTGCTTATTTGCGCTTAAAATCTTGGAAGCGTATTCCTAGTGAATCTTTTTCATCGGTCGTGAAACGTGTCTTACCCGAACCAGGAACGCTGGGGGCTCTGCTTAATTTTGTTGAGACGCATCAGACCCGTTCGCTTTCATCAAATATAGTGCTTGAGGAATCTGTAGAAGATCGTTCCAGTGCGAAGCAAGATCCATGGATCTAATTGCCGACACATCCTATTTGATCGGACTCTGGCGAGGTCAGTCTTGGGCTATCTCCTATGCGGTTTCAAATCCCTCTAAATCTCTTGGAATTCCATGGATCGTTCTTGGCGAATTCTGGCATGGTTCAGTTCGCGCTGGTCATGATCCCAAGATGGTCAGTGAGTTCCTTGCCGTTGGCCTTCCGCTCATTGACCCTGCACCTATTATTCCAGTTTATGCTCAAATTTGCTTCAAGCTACAATCTGACCCCGTTTATAAATTAATCGGGCAAAATGATCTTTGGATCGCTTCAGTCGCGGTCGCGCTTAATAAACCTCTTCTCACACGCAATAGTCGTCATTTTATCAGCATCCCAGACATCCGATTAGAGGTTCTTCAACCATGACCTCCGACCTCGAAACCCACGCGCGAGAAATCCGCTACCGCCTCATTCGCATGTCGCACGAAGCCTAAAGCGCCCATCTTGCCGGCGCGCTTTTCTGAGTGCCGCATTCAGCATCGAAAGCTGATTGAAATATCGAAAACAAGATCGGTTTCATAAACAAAATCTACACCGCAGATATTTTTGAAAACCGATTATTCCGTCATTGCACTTCTGATGGCGGAAGAGATTTCAACTTCGTCTGGATAGTAAGCTTTTTCTAGCGTCATACTCATGGGTGTGTGGCTATCGGGGTGGGTGACGCGCACGGGATTGCTGAGCAAAATTCTGCCAAGTGTCTCGGAAACGGTGGCTATAATCTCTGAAGCGGCCCCAAAGGAATGCCAGCCTGGATCAGCTACAACTAGCCGCTTCGTTTTTGAAACCGATTCCAAGATGGTTTCCCGATCCAGCGGACTGAGTGTGCGAGGGTCTAGCACCTCCACATTGATTCCCTCAAGACGGAGTTTCTCAGCGGCACGCATCGCTGGAGGTACCATCGCCCCGATAGCTACTAATGTCATGTCCGATCCCCTCTGGCGAATAAGTGCCTTTCCAAAGCGCACTCGATAGGGTGCCTTAGGAACATGTTCTCGCATCGAAAAAAGTCCG
>JALQZP010000178.1 GCA_023258235.1 Terrimicrobiaceae bacterium
GCATTTTGTGCTTGCTCCGGCACTCGCCAAATAAGAGGCTAGGAGCGTGCTTGAGTTTGGCACCATGTGACTTCGTCTGGATACGACTTTGGTCTTATCTGCGGCGGGGATCAGATCATGCACTCTCTCTTGCATAAACGCAAAAAACAGGAAATCAAAGCCTCCTAAGCCTTTGATTCACAAACAACGCTCGGGTGGCGAAATTGGCAGACGCGCCAGACTTAGGATCTGGTTCCGCAAGGAATGTGGGTTCGAGTCCCACCCCGAGCACTTCCCCGCTCCCCTGATTTCTCCCGCCGCAGAAATGGCTTTTCGGACTCCAACCCGGCCTCTCCAAAATGATCTTCTTTTCCACTTCCCGTTTTCCCGTACCGCTCGAATGCCGATGGCTACTGGACTTTTGAACGGGTCAAGAAAATATCCGCGAAAAGAAGAAATTTTTATCGCCAGAAAACATCTTTTTTTCTTGAGCAATGAAAGCAGGATTTTTATTCTCCAAATCCTGTTTCGTTATCCAACTGACAGGATGTGTATAACTTGTGAATAACTTTCTACCCCAAATTTCAATTTCTTTTTTGCGAGGTTTCGGCATGGATTGCGGAACGAAGCAACTAGTTTTGGGGAGGGCATCCCAATTAAGCGGATGGCCGAAAATCGTTCCATTTCTTAAAGACACTCCCCACCTCCCGCGTAACTACAAATGATTAAATCACAAATTGATAGCTGGGAACAGATTTCCAAACGGATCCGCGACAGAGTGAGTTCCGATGGGTTTGACCGCTGGTTCTCAGGTGTCAGCATTGCCTCATTGTCGAGCGACACCGTGACGTTGTGCGTTCCCAATCCGATCCACCAATTTTTCATCGAGAGCAACTACCTTCCGATCGTGAAGGAATCCGTCCAAGCGACGTTGCCAAACGTGTCCAAGGTCGAGTTCACCTCTTCGAATGAAGTGGAGATCGCGCCTCGCCCGACACCCCCGACGCCCAAGGCTCCACGCGAAAAAGCCCCGGCCACCTTGGCTGGCGCAATGAACCCTCGGAATACCTTTGAAACATTCGTGGTGGGCTCGAACAACGAGTTCGCCCACTCGGCCGCCTTGGCCGTGGCGAAGTCCCCGGCAACAACCTACAATCCGCTTTTCATCTATGGCGTGAGTGGATTGGGCAAGACCCACCTTCTCCATGCCATCGGGCATCATGTGCAGGCCACGAATAAATCAGCCAAGATCGTTTATCTCTCCAGCGAGCAATTTACAAACGAGTTCATCGACGCCATCCAGCACGGAACGTTGGTGAAGTTCCGCAAAAAATACCGTCAGGCCGACGTTCTTCTGATCGACGATATCCAGTTTTTTGCGGGCAAGGAACGTTCCCAAGAGGAATTTTTCCACACCTTCAATGCGCTGCATGACGGCCACAAGCAGATCATTCTTTCAAGCGACCGCCCTGCGAGTGAGATTGAAAAGCTCGAGCACCGCTTGGTCTCGCGCTTCGAGTGGGGCATGACCGCCGAGATCCAACCGCCGGACACCGAGACACGCATCGCGATTCTGCGCAGCAAGGCCGAGGGCCTCAATCTCAAGCTCGAGCCATGGATTATCGAGTTTCTCGCAGACAAAATTCGCAACAACGTCCGCCGACTCGAAGGCGCCCTCATGCGAGTGGCCTCCTACACTTCCTTGAGCGAAAAACCCATCACCCAAGAGTCCATCGAAAATCTCTTGCGGGATATTTTCCAAGAACAGGCGCGCAAGACCATCACGATCGATGCGATCCAACGCCGCGTGGCCGAACACTTCGACGTCAGGTTGGCGGATATGACCAGCAAGCGCCGGCAGGCCAATATCGCCTTCCCTCGCCAGATCGCGATGTTCCTCTCGCGCCAGCATACAAGCTCTTCGCTCTGCGACATTGGCGATGCCTTCGGCGGCAAGGATCATGGAACGGTCATCCACGCCTGCAAGCTCGTGAAAAAGCGGATGGAAGAAGACGAGAAGACCCGGCAGATCGTGGGCATGCTCGACAGCAAACTCCAACGCTGATCGGTGCCATCGCCCGCTTGAGCAATGGACATTGTTTACTTCGACCTGGAAACCCAGAGGACCGCGAATGATGTCGGCGGGTGGGACAAAAAGCATGAGATGGGAATGTCCGTCGGCGTTACCTACAGCACGAAAGACGGGCGTTACGAGATTTTTGGAGAAAGCCAAGCCGATGCCCTCATCAAGCGACTCCAGCGGGCCGATCTGGTGGTCGGCTACAATGTGCTCCGCTTCGATTACGAGGTTCTCATGGGCTACACGATCCTCTCGCTTCCGGAAGCGTTGGTGACGCTCGACCTCTTGGTGGAAATTGAGAAGTCCGCCGGCCATCGGCTCAAGCTCGACGATGTCGCGATGGGCACGCTTGGCGTGGGCAAAACCGCCGAGGGTCTGGAAGCCATACGCTGGTGGCGTGAAGGCAAAATGCTGGAGATCGCGAAATACTGCTGCTTCGACGTCAAGGTGACGCGAATGGTCCATGAATACGGGGCCCAGAATAAGGAAATTTTCTACCACGATAGGTTCGGCCGCAAGCAACGACTGGAGATCAACTGGCGCTCATGATCCAGGCGCTCAAAGTCCCCAAAAACATCTGGTATCTTTATTGGATCGATCTTGAGGAATCCGTTCCATCGCCTGTCGGGAAGGATTGGTTCATTCCCACGCTGGTGGTCATCTGCGACCGCACGGGAACCCCTGTCGCCCCGCCGGAGATCATGGAGGAACTCGACCAGGCCCGGATCGAGACCACGCTCTACAAGATTTTCGACAAGACCCCGCCGCCGGATCATCTCTTGATCCCCGAAAGCCCCGATTGGGACCACGAGGCATGGAAGGAATTCTCGACCGAATGCAAATTGGAAATCCGCTTCCAACCCGGTGACAAAAGTGCTCCCGATGATTTGAAAAATGTCACGCGAATGGTGGTTTTGCAGGCCGACCGCGGGGACAAAACGCCACCCTCTCCACGCGAGGTGGCTTGGGGTCTCACAAAAACAGCTCTCCGCGTGCGCTCCCAATCGAAGCGGCTGAGCCTTTTGAATCTCGCGCTGGCGAAAGATCCCGACTGCTCGGTGGCGAGGATCGAACTGGCCGACATGGAATTTCAAAGTGCGAACTGGAAGGCGTGCCGCGAGGCCTACGAAGAGATCATCCAGCGCGAAGGCGAACGCCGCAACGATCCCTCGACCCTCTGGTGGATAGATAAAGACACGCGCCCCTACTTGAGGGCCATCTACGGCCGCGCCATGACGGATTGGCATCTCTCGCGATTTGCCGAAGCCGCGATCGGGCTGGAGGATCTTTTGACCTGCAACCCCGCCGACAACCAAGGCGCCCGTTTTTTGATCCCCATGCTTCATCTTCTGGCCGAATCGCCGGAAAAAGCCTCCCTGTATTTCAAATCCTACGCGGACACCTACCCTCGCGATTTCAAGGAACCTTCCTTTCTTTTTGGATGGGCGATCACGGCCTCCCTGGAAGGCCACGAGGCCTTGGCCCGCGAGAAATACATCGAGGGCATCCTGCGTAACATATATATCGCGCCGATGCTCCTGGAGTTGGAGGAACCGTCCCGCAGCACGTGGTTCCCAAGCGACCGGGCCGAACCAAACTATGCCTCGGAATTCACGCAAAGCTACGCCTTGCTCTGGGATCGTGAACCGGGTGCGCTGCGGATCCTCCGCGAGGTCTATCAAGAAATGCTGCCGCGCCTGGCCAAGATCGTGCAACATCGCGAGCTGATGGCCGATTTTCAAGATCAACGCTACGAGCCCGACTTCAAAGCCAAGTGGCAAGACCACATCACCGAGGAGGAGCGCCTCACCACACCTTGAGCAACGCCGGGGCATACCTGGTGGATCTGCAGGAAAAACTGCGATCCAAATCTGGCACTGGCACTGAACTTGCCGAGCCGAACATCAAGCCTGACGAGACTTGTTTAGGAATCTGATCGACCGTCGAT
>JALQZP010000179.1 GCA_023258235.1 Terrimicrobiaceae bacterium
TGGCGATACCGACATTCCATCCGAGTTTTTTCCATTCGCTCCATTTATCATTGGCGAGGGCGCGAGTGGGGACGGTGTAAACGGCCTGGCCGAGTCTTTGAGATTCGGGAGACTTGAAAAACAACTCAAACACACGGGTTTTTCCCGCCCCGGTTGGAGCGTCGATCACGACATCGAAACCTTCTTTTAAATGTCCGACAGCCTCTTGCTGCCACAGATCCGGAAGATCAAGCGGAACTTGGAGAGCGGTGAGTCCGCTGCCGAAGGCGGGAAATCTCATGGGGTCGCGGAGGGCTTGAGAGTCGGAGGTGGACGGGTGGCGATGGGGATGAGCTCGATGTCGGGCTCCTTGTATTTTCCAAGCCCGATGAGAGAAGCGCTTTCGATCCAATGTGTCATTTCGTCCAGCGCAGGGAGTTTGGCTGGGGATCGGCTCTCATTGAGAAGGCGGGCAGCCGTTGCATCGATCGCCACCGGATCCTTGCTCGCGAAGAGTGTGTGATTTGCAATGCTGAATCCTGGATTGGGGAACGGACCTCCGGCATATTGCAAGACGAGCCCATCCAAAATGGTGAAGACCACTTTGCCGCGTATCATGTCGTCGGCGTAGATTTCGGCAAGGTAGGGGTCGCCAAAAGCGGGTTCGCGTGTGAAGCGCCGCCAGTTGTCGAGATTGGGCAGGGTCATGTTGGCCAAGGCCCCATTCACTCCTGTGAGAAAGCTGTCAGTGAGCGAGGGGACATTGATCACTTTGGTGACATCCTTGCTGAGGACTTTGGCGAAATAGCTATTGCTACTGAGTTGCTCTCCAGAGCTGAGGCGGTCTTCCATTCGCGAGCCGGTCCGATTTCCAAAAGTGCTATCGCCCCAAATCAATCGTCCCAAAACGGGAGCTGTGACCTGCGACTTGGTGTCGTATCCGCTCGCCGGATCCACCCAGCGCAGTTGGTAAAGGCGACTCTCGCGATGGAATCCTGCAGCGAGCAAATCAGCCAGATTTCTATCCCACACGATGATGTTCGCGGGGGGAACTCCTGCATCAATCAGACCGTTGGCGATGGCGTTCACGACATCAGGGTGAGTCCCGCTTACGGAGCCGCCGGCGGCGGAGACTTTGATGCCGATACGATCGGTCGGCTTCACTAGCGATCTCCAAGCGCTCGCCCGGTCGGCTGTTCCGGTTGCAGCGATGACGATCTTGTCGACCATGAGTTGAATCACATGCGGGTTCGTGACGCGGGTACGCGTGAGCGAGTCGGTATCCTTGGCATAAAAAATCCGTGATTTTGCAATGGGTTCCTCTGCTTTGACTGACGCCGCAAAATGGCAAAGCAGGAGGAGTAGACAAAGAACCGTCCTCCAGATCGATGTGGCATCGTGACTCTCTTTGGATAATGTTGGTCGATGGTCAGGCATCTTTACGTTCACATTCCGTTTTGTCCGAAGATATGTCCGTATTGTAGCTTCTACAAGGAAGCGAGCGACCGGAATAAAACCCAAGCTTTTTTGGATTCCGTTCTTCTCGAGGCGGAATTCGAGTCTAAGGGACTTCAGCCTCACACGATTTTCTTTGGTGGTGGAACCCCCACGGCCCTTTCCACGCCGCAATTGCAGTTTCTTATCAGCGGTCTCGCTGAGAGGATCGATTTTTCAGAACTCCGGGAATTTACCATCGAGATGAATCCGGCGACGGTTTCGCATGAAAAGGCGTCCGCTCTTCTTGCATTGGGAGTCAATCGCGTCAGCATGGGGGTTCAATCCTGGGATGACGGGTTGCTGAAAACTCTGGGTCGTGTGCATTCCGCCGCCCAAGCCAAGCGCAGCTATAACATCCTTCGCGAAGCTGGGGTACCGAATGTGAACTTGGATCTGATATTTGGAATTCCCGGTCAAACTCGCGAGCAGTGGGCGGATACGATCCAGCAAACGATTGATCTCGCGCCTGATCATATCTCCGCCTATTGCCTCACTTACGAAGAGGACACCGAGTTTTTCCTGCGATTGCAGCGGGGAGAAATGGCACCCGAGCCACAGCGCGATTCCGATTACTTTGAAATGGCGATGGATCGGCTCACCGCAGCGGGTTTTGATCAATACGAAATTTCCAATTACGCGCAAGGCGGCCGTGAATGCGCTCACAACTTGGGTTATTGGCGCGCCAAGGATTATGCTGGACTCGGCCCGAGCGCCTTTTCCACCCGCGATGGTCTTCGTTGCAGAACAGTCGCTAATACCGCCGAATACATCCGACGGATGCAGGCGGGCGAGGATCGCTTTGATTTTACGGAGGTCATCGATACCACAATTCGGAAGTCGGAACAAATCGCGCTCGCGCTTCGCACAAGCGATGGACTGCCTGTGCAAATGGTTTCTCCCTCCCAGTTGGTAGCCCTCCAAGATGGCGGGCTCATCACACGCAAGGAGGATCGGATTTTTCTAACGAGGGATGGAAAACTTGTCGCGGACGAGATTGCTGTGGAGTTGATGTGAGTTCCGTTTTGTTGCGGTTGTAGGCTGTGCCGGGCATGTTTGAATCGACGCGAGGAGGGGATTCCTCTTAGATAATTGGCCACATTCCTGTAATCAACTCACCCAACTCGATGCCACGAATCATCAAATCCGCACTCATTCAGGCAACCTGTCCCTTTGACGGAAGTTCCGATCCGCACAGCATTCGCACGGCGATGATCGATAAACACATGGCACTCATCGAGGAGGCCGCCGCTAAGGGGGTGCAGATTCTCTGTATGCAGGAACTTTTCTACGGGCCCTATTTTCCCGCAGAGCAGGAGATGCGTTGGTATGGCCTCACTGAGGAGGTTCCGAATGGTCCCACGATTCAATTGATGATGGAGACCGCCCGCCGACTGGGCATGGTGCTTATCGTTCCCATTTACGAGGTTGATGGCACCGGAATCTACTACAATACGGCGGCTGTGATCGATGCGGATGGCCGTTTTCTTGGCAAATACCGCAAAACCCATCTCCCGCATTGCCATCCGGGTTTCTGGGAGAAGTTCTATTTCCGTCCTAGCAACCTCGGGTATCCGGTTTTTGAAACGGCCGTTGGTAAAGTGGGGGTTTATCTGTGCTATGACAGGCACTTTCCCGAAGGCGCTCGTTGCCTCGGCCTCAACGGCGCGGAGATCGTTTTCAATCCCTCCGCCACCGTGGCTGGTTTGAGTGAGCATTTGTGGAAGATCGAACAACCCGCCCATGCCGTCGCGAACCAATATTTCATCGCGGCGATCAATCGGGTTGGTTTTGAAAAGCCGTGGAATATCGGGGAATTCTACGGTCAAAGCTATTTCTGCGATCCGCGCGGCCAGATGGTAGCTGTGGCGTCACGGGACAAGGATGAGTTGCTGATTGCGGACCTTGATCTGGACATGATCCAAGAGGTTCGCAATGTGTGGCAGTTCTATCGTGATCGCCGCCCGGAAACCTACGACCCAATCACCTCGCCATAAGATAAATCATGGCCTTGCTCATTCAAAACGGTGAGATCGTCACGGCTAGCGGTCGGCAATTTGCGGACATTCTTTGCGAGGGTGAAACAATCCAGGCGATTGGAAAAAATCTCTCCGTTCCGGTCGGCACGGAGGTTCTTGATGCCACGGGTTGCCTTGTTTTTCCAGGTTTCATCGATCCCCATGTGCATATCCACCTCCCTTTCATGGGTACCTGCGCGATGGACACCCACGCCACGGCCAGCAAGGCGGCAGTCCTAGGGGGAACGACGACCTACATCGAGATGTGCTGCCCCTCGCGAGAGGAGGATCCTGCAATGGCATTTCATCTCTGGAAGATGAAAGCGGCGGAGGGTTCCGTTTGTGATTATGCTTTTCATTTCGGTGTAACGCGGCTTCAGGATGGAGATGCCGATACGCTCCGGTGCCTCGTTCGTGAGGAAGGGGTTGCCTCTTTCAAGGTTTTCCTTGCCTACAAAGGCGCTTTTGGAATCAGCGATGAGGAATTGTATAAGAC